>CAYMHO010000218.1:0-1614 GCA_964390195.1 uncultured Fimbriiglobus sp.
TGCGAACCGCCCAGCCACAACGACTTACGGCACGATTGCAATAAGTTGGCGAGCGGCGGGAGGAGTCCGCCGCCGCCGGCTACGGCGACACCTCCCGCCGCTCGCCGGAGGAACTGGTCGCCATCGCCCGGTGGCAGAAGCGGATGATCCTGGCGGTGATTCTGCTGCTGCTGTCCGGCTTCCTGCTGGGGTTCGTGATGTTCCTCGCGGCGGCGAGCGGGGCCGACGAGCAAGTGACGACGGTGCTCGCTCTCGGCTCGTACCTGCTCGTCATCCTCCCCCTGCAACTCGCCCTGTTCGTGACCTGGCTGCTCCTGTCCGTGAAGCTCTTCCGCCCGATGACGGTCGCGTTGCTGGTGGTGCTGACCTTCGCCTGCGGGCTGGGGCTGGTGAGCCTGATCGTCACCGTCGTGCGGGCGACGGCGGTGCTGCGGGAGCACGGCATCCGCGTCGGGCTGCTCGGGGCGAGGAGGGCGGACCTGCCGAATGTGGGCGGCTGAACAGGTGCGGACGAGGGGCGTGTCGGACACGCCCCCATTCGTGTCGCCGCGAACCGACTCACACCAGCCCGTGGTGGCCGAGCCACCGCTCGGCGTCGAGGGCGGCCATGCACCCGGTGCCGGCGGCGCTCACCGCCTGGCGGTAGTAGTCGTCGGCCACGTCGCCGGCGGCGAACACCCCGTCCACGCTGGTGTAGGTGCGGGCGACCGTCGTCCATGTGATGTACCCGGCCTCGTTCGTCTTCACCTGCCCGTCCAGGAAGGCCACGTTCGGCGTGTGCCCGATGGCACAGAACATGCCGCCGACGGCCAGTTCCTCCGTGCCGCCGTCCTTCGTGCTCTTCAGCCGCACGCCCGTCACCTTCTTCTCGTCGCCGAGCACCTCGTCCACCACCGTGTTCCACTTCACCTCGATCTTCGGGTGCTTCATCGCCCGCTCGGCCATGATCTTGCTCGCCCGCATCACGTCCCGGCGGACGATCATGTACACCTTGCTGGCGAACTTCGTCAGGTACGTCGCCTCCTCACACGCCGAGTCACCCGCCCCCACCACCGCGAGCGGCTTGTTGCGGAAGATCGGCAAGAAGCCGTCGCACACCGCGCACGCGCTCACCCCGCGGTTCTTGTACTTGTCCTCGCTCGGCAGGCCGAGGTAGTTCGCCCGCGCCCCGGTGGCGATGATGAGGGTGTGCGTCTGCACCGCCTCCCCGTCGTGCGTGGTGAGGGTGAACGGCTTCTTGCTCAGGTCCACCTTCACCACGTCCTTGTCGAGCACCCGCGTGCCGAAATTCTTCGCCTGCTGCCGCATGAGGGCGACCAGTTGCGGGCCGTCGATACCGTGCGTCGGCTGCGGCTTGTTGTCCGACACCCAGTACGGGAACGCCGGGTCGTCCGGCTGCAACGCCGTCCGCAGGTACTCGCGGGTGTCCCCGGCCGGCCAACTGGGGAAGTTTTCAACTTCCGTCGTGAGAGCGAGTTGGCCGAGGGGCATGGTGCCGTTCTGCCGGTTCTTGTCGTTCGTCGGGTCGCCCTGGATGACGAGCGGGTTCAGTTGGGCGCGGGCGGCGTAGATGGCGGCGGTCCAGGCGGCCGGGCCGGAACCGATGATGACGAC
>CAYMHO010000218.1:1714-11677 GCA_964390195.1 uncultured Fimbriiglobus sp.
GACCGGGTGTTCGTCATCGCCGTGGACGGGGCGATCGTCGAGGACGACAACTTCCCGAACGTGCTGCTCGACATCGCGCTCTTGCGGAGTCTGAGCGTGCGGGTGGCGCTGGTCCACGGGGCGGCCCACCAGATCGAGCGGTTCGCCCAGATCGCCAACGTCGTCCCGTCCGACCTGAACGGCACCGGCATCACCGACGAGCGGACCCTGCAGGTGGCGATCACCGCCGCCAACCGGGTGACGCACGAAATCCTTGAAGGGCTGAGCGCGACGGATTTGCGGGGGGCGTGCCCGAACGCCCTGGTCGCCCACCCGGCCGGCATCCTCGGCGGGGTCGATCAACTGTTCACCGGGCGGGTGGAGCGGGTGGACGTCGGCCTGCTCCAGACCCTCCTGGAGCACGACATCGTGCCGGTCATCCCGCCCATCGGGTGCGACGGGGTGGGCCGGTCGTACCGGCTGAACTCGGACGCGGTGGCGGTGGAGGTGGCGAAAACCCTGCGGGCGGTGAAGCTCATCTACCTGAGCACGCACAGCGGGGTGAGCGGGCCGAAGGGGGTGATCCGGCAGATGACGGTGGAGGAGGCGGACGGCTTTTTGAAGCGGCACCGGGCGGACCTGCCGGGCGGGGCGGTGACGAAACTGTCGCACGCGGTGAAGGCCGGGCGGGCGGGGGTCGAGCGGGTTCACATCATCGACGGGCGGGAGGACGCCGGGCTGCTGAACGAGGTGTTCAGCAACGAGGGCATCGGCACCCTGGTGTACACCAACGAGTACCTGGCCATTCGGCCGGCGCTCAAGAAGGACGTGCGGGCGGTGTACCGGCTGATCCAGCAGGGGATGCAAGCCGAGGAGCTGGTGCGGCGGACGCAGAAGGATTTGGAGAAACAGATTCAAGACTTCTTCGTGTTCGAGCGGGACGGCACCATCGCCGCGTGCGGGGCGCTGCACCACCACCCGGAACAGAACAAGGCCGAGCTGGCCGCGGTGTTCGTCGACCCGCGGCACGAGAACCAGGGGATCGGCGGGAAGCTGATCGCGTACATCGAGGGGCAGGCCCGCACCCGCGGGGTGGGCACGCTGTTCTGCCTGAGCACGCAGGCGATCAACTACTTCATCCAAAAGGGCGGGTACACGCTCGGCACCCCCGACGACCTCCCCCCCGCCCGCCGCGAGCTGTACGACCGCAGCAACCGGCGGTCGCAGGTGCTGGTGAAGAAATTGCAGTAACTCTTCGCGGCGAGCGACCGCGAGCCGGGGGCGCTCGCCGCGAAGACTTGTTCGCCCGGTTCGGGTTGTTCCACCCCGCACCTGTCCGGCCGTCGCATTTCCCCCGCCATCGGCGCGAGCGCCCACCCCCCGCCCGCCGATAACACCCCGCGTCAGCCGCTCACCCCCCAAATGAGACGGACGCGGACCATGGCCACCTTCTACCTGATCCCCCCCCGCGAGTGCCTGGAACAGGCGTTCGCCGACTTCCTCGCCCGCGTCCTGCCCGGCCTGCCGGTCGAGCACACCGCCACCGAATCGCTCCTGGCGGCCCTCGAGTTTGAAGCCAACCGGGCGGGCGACGTGTACCTGATCCACCGCGAGGATTTGCCCGGCGGGCGGGACCCGGTGCGGGATCTGGTGACCGCGTTCGGGGCCGAACCGGGCGACTCGGTGGTGGAAATCGGCACCCCGGCGGCCGGTCGTACCGCCCCGGTCCGGCGGTGTACCATCCGGACAGCCGTGTCCGACAGCCCGGCCGTCGGCTAGACTGACGGGTATGAGCAACCCCAACGACCTGGACGACGGCTGGGCCGAACTGGCCCGCGAACTCGGGCTCGAGAACGACCGCCCGTTCCCCGCCCCCCAGCCGGACCACACCCCCGCCGACCTGCACCCGCCCGAAGACCCCGCCCCGCCGGCCGACGACGAGGAGTTCGTCGAGGTGCCGGGCGACGCCCCGACCGACGCCGACGTGTACGCCGACGCGGACGGGTTCGCCGACCCGGAGGGCGATGCCGACGACGCCGAATCGGGCGACGACGGTGAGGAGGGGGACGACGCGGACGGTGACGGTGAAGGCGAGGCGACGGGCACCGGAGAACCGGGAGAGCCGAAGAAGAAGCGCCGCCGCCGCCGCCGGCGGAAGAAGAAACCGACCGACGGCGCCCCGGCGGGCGAACCGGCGGAGGCCGGCGAGGCGGACGGACCGGAACCCTCGGCCGAAGCGGACGAATCGGAAGAGGTGCCGCTGCCGGCCGACGGACTGGTGGAGGAGGAAGGGGCCACGCCCGCCGCCACCCGCGAGCTGATCGCCAACTGGGACGTGCCGTCCTGGGAGACGATCGTCAACACCATGTTGTATCGCCCGCAGGGGCGGTGAGGCACGCTGGGAGCGCGGGCGTCCCGCCCGCATCGGTAGGGAAGCGGGCGGGACGCCCGCGCTCCCAGCCCGGAGTTCCCCTTATGGCCGACGCCGTCATTGACGTGGTAGGTCCGGACGATCTGCCGGCCGTCGTCGATTTGTACAACCAGATCTTCCGCCCGACCCGGTCGATCGACTCGTTCCGCCGGCGGTACGTCGGCCGGCACAACATTTTGCAGATGATCGCCCGGGTGAACGACAAGCCGGCCGGCTTCTTCCTCGGGTTCGAACTGAAGCCGGACACCTTCTTCGCCTGGTTCTACGGGGTGCTGCCCGAGTTCCGGCGGTCGGGCATCGGGTCGCAACTGATGGAGGCCGCCCAGAGTTGGGCCGCCCAGCACCAGTACGAGTTCATCCGCCTGGAGTGCCACAACCAGCACCGCCCGATGCTCCACCTGGCCATCGTGTTGGGGTACGACATCGTCGGCATCCGCTGGGACACCGACCGCGGGGCGAATCTGGTCATCTGCGAGAAGGGGCTGACGGGCGTCTGACCCGGTTTGCCGCGAGGCAACGCCGAGCGCGCTCGGCGTTGCCTCGCGGCGAATCACACCTGCCCAAACCTCCCATGCTCCCGTCCATCACCGTCGCCCTGGCACTTGTCATCTCCGTACCGCCCAAGCCCGTCCCGCCGAAGGACCAGCCCGTCGTCCGCTACGGCATCCCGCTGACCGTCCCGAACACGCCCAAAGCCAAGCTCACCCTCCGCGGGGCGAAGCTCGACACCGCCACCGAGGTGAAGGCCGACGCCGGCACGGTGAAGGTGTTGAAGAAGGGGAAGGCGGGGGTGCCGAACAACTACCCGGCGGACAAACTCGGCGACACGGAAGTGGAAATCGAACTGGAGCTGCCGGCCGACTTCAAGGGCGAGGCGGTGAAGCTGACCGTCGTCACCCCCGGCGGCACGTCGGAGCCGCTGAGCGTACGGCTGGCAAAAGGGGCGACCGCCGAGAAGGAGCCGAACGACGGGTTCGACAAGGCTCAAGAGGTTTCGCTCCCCGCCACGATCGACGCCACCATCGGCCGCGAGCGCGACACCGACGTGTTCAAGTTCACCGGCAAGAAGGGGCAGAAGTTGGCGGTCGAGGCGTCGTCGCTCGGCTCGCCGGCCGACCTGCTGTTCACCATTTACGACGCCAACCGGCAGGTGCTGCTGACGGCGGACGACACGGACGGCAACCCCGACCCGCGGGCCGAGTTCACCCTCCCGGCCGACGGGACGTATTTCATCTCCGTGCTGGAAGCGCACGACCTCGGCGGCGGCGTGTTCGGGTACCGGCTGGTTATCAAGTAGGTCGGGTCGAACGACCGCGGAGCGGGAGTAAAGCCCGACGGCCAGCCGCGGATTCGGAAACGGAGTTGGCTGTCGGGCCTCACGCTCCCTTCGGGAGCAGTTCGACCGCGACCTACACATGACCCCCGCCGTCTGGCATAATGACGGTGCCATGAACATCACCAAAGAAACCCTCCGCGCGTTCCTGTCCGACTCGCTGCCCGACGCCGAGGCGGCCGAGGTGGAGAAGTTGATCCGCGACGACCCGAAGGTGCGGAAGCTGTTCGCCGAGGTGCAGGACGAGGAGGACCGCGGGGAGCACAGCGTCGGGGCCATCTGGCGGCGGGCGCACATCTCGTGCCCGTCCCGCGACCAGCTCGGCGGGTACCTGCTACAAGCGCTCGACGACGACCTGCTCGACTACATTGACTTCCACCTGAAGACGGTCGGTTGCGCGTACTGCGGGGCCAACCTGGACGACCTGCGGCAGAAGCAGGCGGAGGCGAGCGGGGACGGGGCGAAGAAGCGGCGGAAGCGGATCGTCAATTCGAGTGCCGGGTTGCTGAAGGACGTGAGCGGGAGCTGAAAGTAGTAGGCACACGCCGTGTGCCGTTCCGGAGACGGCACACGGCGTGTGCCTACTACCTTGGGTCATCGTCAGGGGCCGCCCATGAGCGAAACCATCACCTGCCCGGACTGTGACGAGAAAATCCCACTCAGGTCCGGCCGCGACTCGGTCAAGTGCCCGGCGTGCGGGTCACGGTTCGCCGTCGAGGGGGCGACGGCCAAGGGCGGCCGCCGCAAGGCCGCCGACGAGGACGACGAGCCGAAGAAGAAGAAGCACAAGCGGAAGTACCGCGAGGAGTGGGACGACGACGAGGACGACGAGCCGGTGCGGAAGCCGGCGAAGCGGGGCAGCCTGGCGTGGCTGTGGATCCTGCTCGGGGTGCTGGCGTTCGTCGCGGCCGGCTGCTTCGGCGGGGTGTGGTGGCTGATGTCGCTCGGCAAGCAGGGGCTGGCGGAGGCCGAGAAGCGGCGGGCGGAGGACGAAAAGGAGGCGGCCAGGCGGGACGAGGAGTTCCGCAAGCAGTTCTTCGGCCAGCCGGGCAACCCGCAGGGGCGGCAACCCCCGCCCGTCCAGCCGAACGCCGCCGTCTACCCGAAGCTGAAGCCGTTCGACGCCGACCCGAAGCTGGTCGGGGCGGTCGGTACGGTGTACCTGGACGACCTCGACCCGTTCGACGTGCGGCAGGGCGACTGGCCGGTCGGCCGGCACGGGGCGCTCGGGTACGACAACCGCTGGGTGTGCGTGAACGGCACCTACTACGACCACGGCATCGGTATGATCCCGCCGAGCAACGGGGCCGCCCGCATGAGCTTCGCCGTCGGCGGGCAGGCCCGCCGGCTGAAGGGGCAGGTGGCGCTGAACGACTTCTGGCACGACCACGACGCCCACGGGTTCGTCACCTTCGCCATCTACAAGGACGGCAAGCAGGTGTGGCGGTCCGACCCGGTGAAGAGGAAGAAGATCGCCCCCCAGGCGTTCGACGTGGACGTCACCGGCGCGCGAGTGATCATGATCGAGACGAACGCCCCGAACAGCGCGCACGACGCCCACGCCGTGTGGCTCGACCCGCAGGTCATCAAGTGAGGCCCGACGCTCGACCACGTTCGGGCCAGAGGTGATTGGCCGTCGGGCCTCGCGGTCCTCCGGACCTGCTCGACCGCGACCTACGAGGTCGGCCATGCCCTTCCACCACCCGGTGATCGAACTGCCGCTCACCGTCGCGCAGTTCCACACGCTGCCGCGGAACGCCGGGTACAAGTACGAGTACCTGGACGGGCGGGCGGTCCTCTCCCCGCGGCCGAAGACGTTCACCGGCGTCCTCGACCTCGCCCCCCTGCCCCGCCCCGACGGGTTCGACGTCCGCCCGCTGCCGGCCGCCGACATCCCCTCGCTGGTCGACCTCTTCCGCCACGCCAGCGCCCACACCCAGCCGTTCCAATCACTCCCGAACGAGAAGGCGCAACTCGCCGCCGCGGACGCCATCCACCAGACGGCCGACGGCCGTGACGGCCCGGTCATCGAGCAAGCCTGCTTCCGGGTGTACGGCGACCGCCACCCGGATCCGGTCGGGGCGATCCTCGTCACGCTCGTGCCGCCGGAAGTGCTGACCGAGCCGTTCGCCGGCGAGTGGAAGGAGAAGCCGCCGCCGGACGCGATCGAGCGGAAGCTCGGGGTGCCGCACCTGACGTGGGTGTTCGTGAGCTGGTGGGAGGCCCGCCGCGGGTTCGGCACCGCCTTACTCGCCCACAGCGTGAACGCGCTGCTAGAGATGGGCTTCACGCACCTGGCCAGCACGTTCGCCCTGGACAACGGGCCGAGCCTGCTGTGGCACTGGCGGAACGGCTTCCGCCTGCTCCCGCAGTGGAGCGCGTGCGTGCCGCCGCGGAAGGCGACGAAGCCGGCCGAATGACCCCACCCCGCTCCGAGGTCCCACGCATGTCGTTCCGTTCCCGCTCGCTGCCCTGCCTGCTCCTGTTACTCGGCGGGTACTCGCTCGCGGTGGCCGCCAAGCCCCCCAAAACCGAGGACGAAATCCGGGCCGTGCTCACCGCCCAACAGGACGCCTGGAACAAAGGCGACCTGGACGGGTTCATGGCCGGCTACTGGGAGAGCGAGGGACTGCGGTTCGCGTCCGGCGACACCGTCACCACCGGGTTCAAGGCGACGAAGGAGCGATACCACAAGCGGTACAAGGCGGACGGCAAGGAGATGGGCAAGCTGACGTTCAGCGACGTGACGGTGGAACTGGTGACGGCCGAGTACGCGGTGGTGCGGGGGAAGTGGGCGCTCAAGTTCGAGAAGTCGGCGGACGAGCCGCACGGCCTGTACACGCTGACGGTCAAGAAGTTCCCGGACGGGTGGAAGATCACCACCGACCACACGTCCGCGGCGGAGAAGAAGTGACCGGCGAACGGCGGGTGTCAACCCGTGGGCGGGTTGAGAAAAGAGAAGTGCCGGCCAACAACGGGGACGCTGCCAACCCCGTTGCCGACCGGCACTTCACAAGAGACGATGCGCGACCGGGACAAGTTATTGCCCAGGTCGGGGATTTTTTTCTTGCCGACGCATTTCCCGCGGGCATCATGGGTTGCGCCGTGCTCTGCTCGCTCCGCGAGCGGGTACGGATGACCGCTCGCGGAGCGAGCAGACCACTTTACTGGGCCTCCCCATGACCACCCCCTCCCGTCGGTCGTTCCTGGCGGCCTCCGTCGCCGCCCCGTTCCTCCTGCCGGCGGTCGCAAAAGCCGCCGACCCGAAAAAGGACGACGCCAAGTTCAAGCTCGGCCTCGTCACCTACAACGTGGCGAAGGACTGGGATCTGCCCACCGTCCTGAAGCACTGCAAGGCGACGGGGGTGGCGGCGGTCGAATGCCGCACCACCCACGCCCACAAGGTGGAGCCGGCCCTCACCGCCGACCAGCGGAAGGACGTGAAGAAGCAGTTCGCCGACAGCGGGGTGGTGTTCTGGGGGTGCGGGAGCGTGTGCGAGTTCCACTCCGAAGACCCGGCGGTGGTGAAGAAGAACGTGGAGGAGTGCAAGAAGTTCTGCGACCTGGTGAAGGACCTCGGCGGGAAGGGGGTGAAGGTGCGGCCGAACGGGGTGGGCAAGGGGATGACGGTCGATCAGGCGGTGGCCCAGATCGGCAAGGCGCTCGCCGAGTGCGGCAAGGCGGCCGACGCCGCGGGCGTCGAGATCTGGGTGGAGGTGCACGGGCCGAAGGAGAGTACCGCCCAGCCGAAGGTGATGAAGGCGATCATGGACGCGTGCGGGCACAAGGCGGTGGGGGTGACGTGGAACTCGAACGACGGCGAGGTGGTCCACGGCTCCATCGACGACAACTTCGCCCTGCTGAAAGGGCACATCAAGAGCTGCCACATCAACGACCTGGGCAAGGACAAGAAGGGGGTGTACCCGTACCGCGAGCTGTTCAAGCGGTTCAAGGAGATCGGGTACGACCGTTACACCCTGTGCGAGGTGGGCACGGCGGTGAAGCCGGAGGACGGGGAGAAGTGGCTGGCCGAGTACAAGAAGCAGTGGGACGACCTGGTGGGATAATACTCCCCTCTCCCGCGAGGGGAGAGGGGGCCAAGCACAGCCCCACCGCCTACCATCTCCGGGTGACATCTTGAACCGGAGACTCCGATGCAAATTCCGTGGTGGGGGTACGTCATCCTGGCCGGGCTGAGCTGGGGCACCTACGTGCCGATCATCTTCTTCGGCGGGAGCGAACTGGGCGGGAAGCCGGGGGCGCGGTTGGCGGCCATCGTGTGCGTCGGGGTGGCCTACCTGGTGCTGGCCATCGTCATCCCGGGCATCATCTTCCTCACCAACCAGCAGCAGCGGGAGGACGTGAACCTGACCACCAACGGGCTGGTGTTCGCCAGCCTGGCCGGGGTGATGGGGGCGGTCGGGGCCATCTGCGTGGTGTTCGCCAGCAAGGAGGCGATGAGCGCGGGGTCGGAGGGGTACAAGGCCGAGCGGGCGGCGCTGGTCGAGAAGCAGGCGGCCGCGGCGGAGGCGGAGAAGGAGGGGATCGCCGCCCAACTCGCCACCCTGGACCAGGAGAAGGACGCGCACCTGTCCAAGTACCGCATCCTCATCGCCCCGCTCATCTTCAGCATCGCCCCGATCGTCAACACCCTGCTCAGCAGCTTCTGGGACCCGAAGCCGGGGCGGTGGGCGAATTTCGAGTGGAACTCGCCCCCGCTGTTGTTCTGGGTCGGCATCCTGCTGGTGGCCGCCGGCACCGGGCTGGTGCTGTACTCGAAAGAGCAGGCCGAACAGGAGCGGAAGAAGAAGCACCAGACCACCGCCCACGCGACCCCCGCCGCCCCCCCGGCCCCGAAAGCCTGACCGTCTCCTACCGAGGCTGACCATGGTTCGCGCTCTCGCCGTGCTGCTGCTCGCGTCCGCCGTCGCCCTCGCCGGGCCGGGCAAGTTCAACAAGGTGCTCGCCCCCGGCGACGCCGCCCCGGAGTGGAAAGACCTGCCCGGCACCGACGGCAAGAAACACAGCTTCGCCGACTTCAAGGACAAGGACGTGCTGGTGGTGGTGTTCACCTGCAACACCTGCCCGGTGGCCGAGAACTACGAAGACCGGCTGATCGCCTTCGCGAAGGAGTTCGCGGGGGCGAAGGGGAAAGTGGGGTTCGTGGCCATCAACCCGAACGACGGGAAGGACGAGAACCTGGAGGCGATGACCAAGCGGGCGAAGAAGAAGGAGTTCCCGTTCCTGTACCTGTCCGACGCCAGCCAGGAGGTGACGGAGAAGTACGGGGCGAAGTACACGCCGGAGTTCTTCGTGCTGAACAAGGAGCGGAAGGTGTTGTACACCGGGGCGATGGACGACAAGGCCCCGCCGGGCGAGGCGAAGGTGAAGCACCTGGAGGACGCGGTGAAAGCGGTGCTGGCCGGCGAGAAGATCACGACGACCGAAACCAGCGCCGCCGCCGGCTGCAAAATCAAGCCGAAGAAGAAGGACGACGATCGTTAGCCCGACGCGCGAGCGAGGGGCGAGCCACAGTTGCGCACCAGTGGGTCGCCCCACGCACCCGCGGCGGGCGAAAAAGCACGCCGCCCGCTTGCCATCCACTTCGCATCCGCGGGCACCGTCTCGCGGCGTTCGGCGTCCCACCCGAACGCCCGCCCCTCGTCGAAACTCCGCAACCCGAGGTCGGCCAGCACCACGGCCGCCGTGCCCAGATCCGGCCCGCACAGCGTGCCGCGGTCCCGGTTGCGGACGCAGTTCAGGAAGTTCTCCCAGATCGCTTCCGTCTCGTTCTTCGGCACCTCCACCCGCACCACCTCGGCCGGAGGCACTTCACGCTCCAGCCGCGGCGGCAGGCCCGCCCCGCCGTGCGGGTCGTCCTTGATCACCTGCAGCCCGCCCTTCACGAACTTAATCGCCCCCTGCCGCCCGCGGATCACCTCTTCCACCGGGTACGCGCTCGCGGTGTTGCTCGTCAGCAGCAGTTGCCCGCAATCGAAATCGACCGCCAGGGTGCCCACGTCCGGCACGGTGCGGCCGTCGGTCTCGACGAACAGCCCGCCGGCGGCGGTCACGCGGACCGGGTTCCGCCAGCCGGTCGCGGTCAGCATGCGGGTGGCGTGGTGCGTCAGTAAATCCGTGAACGGCCCGCCGGAGAACGCCCGCTCGCACCGCCACTGGGCGAAGGCGGCCTTGTCGAACGGCTTGTCGGCCGGCGTCG
>CAYMHO010000219.1:0-11646 GCA_964390195.1 uncultured Fimbriiglobus sp.
TTCGCCCACTCCACCGCCAGCAGGATGTTCTTGCTGTTCCCGCTGCCGCTGATGGCGACGAGCATGTCGCCGGGGCTGGCCAGGTTCCGCAACTGCTCGATGAACACCCGCTCGAACCCCTCGTCGTTCGCCCACGCCAGGATGTACGGCGTGTTGTCGGTCAGGCTGAGGATGCGGAACCGCTTCTTGCCGTCGTGGTGCAGGTCGTCGGGAAGTTTCAGCGTGCCTTTGCCGATGTCCTCGCAGAAGTGGGAGGCGTTCGACCCGCTCCCGCCGTTGCCGATGACAAAGATCATCCGCCCCGCCTCGTACCGCTCCCACATCAGGTCGGCGAGGTTCTTCACGCTCGCCGGATCGACGCGGGTGCACTCCTCGCCGAGCCGCTTGAGGAAGTCGGTCGGGTTGAGCTTCGTGCCGAGCATTGGGAACTCCTGACGAGCCGCGACCGCAAGGGAGCGGGAGGCAGATCACCGCTCCCTCGCGGTCGCGGCTCGCTAAATCGTATCGGACAGCGCCCGCTCCACCCGCCGGAAGTAGATGCCGCCGCCGACTAACGCCAGCAGCATCGCCGCCGCCGCGATGCCGAGCGACGGCCAGTCCAACTCCCCGCCGAGCGCGGACGCCCGGAAGTTGTATACCAGCCCGAACACCGGGTTGAACTGCAACAGCCACTTCCACTTCTGGTAGGCTTCGGGCGGCAGGTAGATGCACGGGGTGGCGAACATCCACAGTTGGATGCCGAAGGTGATGAGGAAGCGGAAGTCCCGTTGGGCGGCGACGAGCGCCGACAGGAACAGCCCCAGCCCGGTCGCCAACCCGGCGAGCATGAGCACCACCACCGGGGCCATCAGCAGGTTCCACGACGGGGCCACGCCGATGCCGAACACCGCGTACCCGACCGCGATCAGGGTGAACAGCCCGAGGCAGATGAGGAAGTCGAAGAAGGCCGCGAACACGTTGGCGGCCGGCAGGGCGACCCGCGGGAAGTAGGTGCGGGTGACCAGTCGCTCGTTGCTCACCAGGCTGCCGCCGGCGTTCTGCACCGCGCTGGCGAAGAAGTTCCACGGGATGACGCCGGCGATCACGAACAGCACGTACGTCGCCCGGTCCATGCCCCCGCTGGCGTTCCCCAGGAAGCCGATGAACACCACGAACACCAGGATGGTGGCCAGCGGCTGGAACACCGACCAGCCGACCCCCAGGGCCGTCTGCTTGTACCGCAGGCGGATGTCGCGGAGGGTGAGGTAGAAGAACAGCTCGCGGAACCGCCACATCTCGGCGAAGTCGGCCCAGCCCCAGCCGAGCCGGTTCTCGATGACCGTCACCGGCAGGGGGTCGGCCGGCGTCTCGGGTGGCGGGGGGGTGGTCACGTCCGGTGGGGGCGTACCGACGGCGGGGCGTTCGTCCGTCGCGGAAGTCACGATCTCAACACCTCGGGCGATGCGGCGACACGGGAATGACTCGCCAAGCCAATATAGAACACGCGCCGGAAGAGGTCGCCGCGTCCGATAATTCCCACATGGCCGAAAACGCACTCGCTCTCGTCGTCCGCGGCACCGACTGGTCGGAGACCAGCCGCATCACCACCCTGTTCACCCGCGAATTCGGCAAGGTGCGGGCGCTGGCGAAGGGCGGTCGGCGGCTGAACTCCAAGTTCGAAATCGCCTTCGACCTACTCACCGTCTGCCGGGTGACGTACCTTCGGAAGGCTCACGGCGGGTTGGATTTGTTGATCGAAGCCCAAGTGGCCGAGCGGTTCCCGCACCTCCGGACCGACCTGCACGCCCTGAACGTCGGGTACTACGTCGCCGAACTGCTGGCCGACGGCACCCAGGACTACGACCCACACCCGGAGCTGTTCGACGCGGCGATTGCGGTGCTGCGGGGATTCGCATCCTCGCCGCTGCCCTTAAGAGCAGTGAGCGAGACCGAACCTGGTGGTCGCGGCGAAGACGCAGACGCTGTTTCCCCCTTTGAGCTTGTTTGGCTCAAGGAGCTCGGCTATAGCCCGCGACTCGATGCGTGTGCCGTGTGCGCCCGCGAGCTACCCGTGCCACCGCCGTCCCCCGTTCGGGTCGTTTTCAGCCCCGAAGCGGGTGGGGTGGTGTGCCCGGACTGCACGCCCGGCGTCCGCGACCGCCGACCGCTTTCCGAACCGGCCTGGGCCGCGCTCCTCGCGCTGGCCGGGCAGGCGGACGGCCGCGACCCGCCACCACCCACCCCGCCGGACCTCCGGCGGGAGGTGCGGGCGGTCCTCGGCCAGACGGTCAGCTACGTGCTCGGTCGCCGCCCGCGGATGCTCGCCTACCTGGACGGTGGGTGAGCGGCTGTGGCACACGGCCCGCATCGTTGCGATTCGGCCCGCCGGCCCGTTCGTGGGGACCGGGCGGCAGGCCGCCGGGGGAGCCGTGCGATGACCATCACCCGCCGACTGTTCGTGCCGCTGCTGGTGCTGCTGGCGGTGGCCGCCGGTACCGGCTGCACCACCCCCATCGGCGGGGGGAAAGGCAAGAAGTCGTTCCGCGAGCAGGTGTCCGACAGCATCACCTCCACCCTGAACAGCTCCTACCACGACCCGTACGCCGCCGAGAAGATGGCCGAGGCGGAGGAGTTGTTCGCCCAGCAGCAGTATGCCGACGCCCGCAAGCGGTTCGGCCCGCTGGCCGACAACACGCACAACCCCGGCCAGTTGGTGGAGAAGGCCCGCTTCCTGGAGGCGGAGTGCTGCCGCATGGACAAGAAGCTGCCGGAGGCGGTGGCCACCTACAACAAGTACCTGAAGGACCACATCGGCGGGGTGTACAGCCGGCAGGCGGCCGGCAACATGTTCGCCATCGCCGAGGAGTGGCGGAAGGACGTGATGCCGGAGAACGGGGACGGGGTGAAACAGGCGAGCTGGCTGCCCAACTTCTCCGACCCGACCCGCCCGCGACTGGACTTCAGCGGCGAGCTGGTCAAGTGTTACGAGAACATCGCCGAGGGCGCCCCACACGCCGACTGTGCCGAGAAGGCCATGTTCTGGGCCGGCTACCTGCACTACGCCAAGGGCAACTACGACGACGCCGACCACTTCTTCAGCACCCTGGCCGAACACTACCCGGACGGGCAACTGCGGGCGGAGGCGGTGAAGTACGCCATCGACGCCAAGAACCGGGCGGTCGGCGGGCCGTACTACGACGGGCAGAAGTCGAACGAGGCCCTGCAACTGGTGCACAACCTGGAGGCCAGCCAGCCGGAGTACCGCAAAGACCCGGCCAAGCAGGAGTGGCTGACCAAACAGAAACTGACCATCCGCGAGGGGCAGGCGGAGCGGGACTACGAGGCCGCGGACTACTACCGTCGCACCGGCAAGTACGGGTCGGCCTACTTCTGCTTCGAGCTGGTGAAGCGGCGGTACCCCGGCACCAAGTGGTCCGACATGGCCGGCGACCGGGTGACGGAGATGAAGGAGATCGAGGCCAAGCGGGCGGCGGACAAGGCGGCCGGCAAGCAGTCGGTGGTGGAGCAGGTGCAGGAGGGGGTGGACAACCTGTTCAACAACAAGCCGCGGCCGGAGGGCGTGCCGGTCGACCCGACGACCAAGCGGCCGACCCGCCCGCAGCCGGCCCCGATCGTCCCAGTCCAGGGGGTGACCGATGGCCGCTGACCGCCGGCTCACCCGCCGCACGTTCCTGTCCGCGTTGCTGGCCGGCGCCGCGGCGGTCGCGGCCGGCTGTCGCAACGGCGGCAACTTCTCGCTGTTCGGGTACACCACCGAGCCGCCGTTCGACCCGAACATTCAGAGCGTGTACATCCCCACCTTCAAGCTGATGCCGGTGGTCACCACCCCGCTGCGGAACCTGGACGTGGAGATGACCGACGCGGTGGTGAAGGAACTGACCGCCCGCAAGACGCCGATCAAGGTGGTGTCCGACCCGTGCCGGGCCGACACCGAGCTGATCGGCACCATCGTGGGGGTGAGCAAGGGGGTGTTCAACCGCAACCTGCAGGCCCTGCCGCTCGAGTCCGAGTTGTACCTGACGGTCGAGGTGGTGTGGCGGGACCTGCGGACGGGGGAAATCCTGAGCAACCCGAAGCCGCCGAAGCGGGCGACCGCCGAGCCGGCCCCGTTCGACCCGAGCCTGCAGCCGCCCCCGCCGCCGGACCCGAACGGCACGATCCCGAAGCCCATCCCGGTGCGGATCCTGGCCACCGGCCGGTTCCTCACCCAGAACGGCGAGTCGATGGCGGTGGGCGAGGACGCCGCCGTCCGCAAGGCCGCCCGGTACATCGTCAACATGATGGAAGCCCCGTGGGACGCGAAGTGACGGCACGCCGGCCGGCCGCGAGGTAGACTGACGGGGGCACCCCCGTCACCCGCCGCCGGCCCGCCATGCCACCCGCCGCCGATCTGACCAGCCTGGCCCCCGACGTCGACCGCTCGCCCGGTCAGCCGCCGTCCCGCCGCTTCTTCCAGCGGTTCACCTCGTCCGCCGCCCTGGACGCCACCACCAAGTTCCTCCGCCGCCAGTTGTGGGCCTGGCCGGTCGTCGCCGCCGTCGTCATCGGCGGGGCCGGCTGGGGGGTGAATGCGGCCATCGAATCCGCCCTTCGGGAGCAGCGGGCCGACACCATGACCGCCATCTTGAAGGCGGACGTGGAAGCCCTCCGCGGGTGGGTGAAACGGGAAGAGCAGATCGTCGGGCAACTGGCCGATACGACCGAGGTGCGGACCGCCGCCGGCCAACTGAGCACGCCGCAACTCGGGCAGTCGTCCGACCCGAAGGCGGTGGACGCACTCCGAACGTGGTTCACCCCGCGGCTGAAGGAGTACGGGTTCGGCGGCTTTTTCCTGGTGAGCGCGGACGCGGTGGTGGTGGCGGCGGAAGAGGACCAGCCGCAGGGGAAGGCGCTGACCGGCTACCGCAAGGAGTTCTTCGAAGACGTGCTGGCGGGGAAGGCGAGGGTGTCGCGGCCGTACAAAGCGCTCACCTGGTTGAGGGACGACGACGGGGTGCTGCGGATGGGCGTGCCGACCATGTTTGCCGCCGCCCCGGTGAGGGACGAGAGCGGCAAGGTGATCGCCGCCCTCGGCCTCCGCATCCGCCCGGACGCCGACTTCACCCGCATCCTGCAAACCGCTCAGGCCGGCAAGTCGGGCGAGACGTACGCCTTCGACCGCAACGGGCTGATGCTCAGCCAGTCGCGGTTCGACGAGGAGATGAAGGAGTACGGGCTGCTGGCCGACCGCCCCGAAGAACGCTCGATCCTCACCCTGCAGCTGAAGAACCCCGGCGCGAACCTGTCCGAGGGCGAGCGCACCCGCACCCGCCGGGCCGACTGGCCGCTCACCAAACCGGTGACGGAGGCGGTGGCGACCGGCGACGGGTACGACGTGGACGGCTACCCGGACTACCGCGGGGTGCCGAAGCTCGGGGCGTGGACGTGGGTGCCCGAGTACGAGATCGGCATCGTCACCGAGGTGAACCGGGACGAGGCGTTCCGCCCGGTGTACATCCTGCGGGCGGCACTGGCGGTGCTGCTCGGGCTACTCCTGATCGCGGCGGTCGGGCTGTTCGCGGCCATGTGGTTCATGGCCCGGCAGCAGCAGAAGTTGCGGGCGGCCGTGCTGGAGGCAAAGCAACTCGGCCAGTACACACTGGAAGAAAAGCTGGGCCAGGGCGGCATGGGCACGGTGTACAAGGCGCGGCACGCCATGCTCCGCCGGCCGACCGCCGTGAAGCTGCTCGACCTCGCCAACATGACCGACCTGGCCGTCGCCCGGTTCGAGCGGGAGGTGCAGATGACGAGCGGGCTGACGCACCCGAACACGGTCGCCATCTTCGACTACGGCCGCACCCCGGAGGGCGTGTTCTACTACGCGATGGAGTACCTGGACGGCACCAACCTGGACGACCTGGTTCGGAAGTTCGGCCCGCTGCCCGAGGCCCGCGTGGTGTACCTGCTGCGGCAGGTGTGCGGGGCGCTCGCCGAGGCCCACGCCGCCGGGCTGGTCCACCGCGACATCAAGCCGGCGAACGTGTTCCTCACCTGCCGCGGCGGGTTGCACGACTTCGTCAAGGTGCTCGACTTCGGGCTGGTGAAGGTGGCCGACGGGAAGGAAGCAAACCTGACGTCCGCGAACACCGTCACCGGCACACCACTCTATTTGTCTCCCGAAGGGATTCGCCGTCCGGACTCGGTCGGCCCGCCGGCCGACGTGTACGCCCTCGGGGCGGTGGCGTACTACCTGCTGGTCGGCAGTCCGGTGTTCGACGGCAAATCGGTGGTCGAGATCTGCATGAAGCACATCAACGAGGAACCGACCCCGCCGTCCGCCCGCGGGGCGAGCGTCAGCCCCGAGTTGGAGCGACTGCTGCTGAAGTGCCTCGCCAAGTCGCCCGACAGCCGCCCGCCGAACGCGGGCGCCCTGCTGGCGATGCTGGACGAATGCCCGGCCTCTGGAAAGTGGACCGCCGCCCTCGCCGCCACCTGGTGGGCGAACCCGCCGCGGCCGACCGCCGACGCGATCCCGATGCCTACGCAGGCGGTCTCGACCCCGGCGATGGCCAACAGCGACCTGACGCGGGCGTTCTCGTCCGCCGAACTCCGGTCCGACGCCGCCAAGTAGTGAGTCTCACCACTTCAGACACACCCACGCTGTGCGATTCGCTTGCCGTTCTCTCGCCATAACTTCCAACTGGAGAGGCAATTATGTTGATTGCCCGAATGACACCCGGATGAGTTTCACCCGTCGGGCCTCATTCTTGAGCCGAATTGAGTGATGAGCGGGGCTTCCGTCCGGCCGGTACATGGGGCGGTCACCACCGAACTCTGTCGCCGAAGCGGGTGAGACAACGTGGTAACTCTCTCAAGCCGTTGAGTCCCAAATCCAGCCGGCGAAGCACGTCGGGTTTCAGTGACCGTGCCAGCAAGCGGAGGGCGGCCGGGGCATCGCCGTCGAAGAACATCCGGTTGTCCGAGAGGTCAAGGACCTCAAGTTGCAGCGTAAACGGTGACAATGCGAGCGGAGTCAGAACCGCGCTCGACAAGCTGTTCAGGTCCAGGACAAGTTCCTTTAGGCGATGCCACCGTGTTCCTTCGGCCAGACGTGCCACGGCTTCGTCAGGGAAACCCTCGTTGATCTGCAACCGTTCGATGTGAGGGGCAGTCGCTGCGGAAGCGAGGGCTTCTCCCATCTCCGCTGTCCCGGAACTGGCCTGAAAGTCGAGAGCGGTCAGCCGGAGTCGATCACACTGGGTCAACGTCCGCAACCCCTGTTCATCCAGGCCACCGAACATGAGGTCACGAACCTGTCCGACCAACGGACTGCTGGTGAACGTGCGGACCGACTCCGCCGGAACGCGGGTTGGGCGCATGTGATTCCGGTCGGTGGTAGCGTGCCACCGGAGTTCGCTCACTCCCGACAAATTCGGATCGTGAAGGACAGCACTGATGCCAGCAAGCGAACTCGACTCGGATTCAGCGAGTACTTCAGTCAGACCAAGAGACGTAAGCCTCCTCAAGATGGGGTGTGACAACCGTGCCCATTCGTTGGTGTCGGCGCCAACCGTCACTTGCAGTGCGTGTGGCCACTCCGTGCTGAACGCACCTTGGATGTCGCTGTCAGCTACCAGGCCGACCGGGTCGATGGACAAGACGCCCACGAACCCACGGACCACGATGAATCGCTTTACACAGAGGGGAGTTCGAGGCGCTGAGGGCTGGAGAGCGACCTGATACGCCGGAAACCGCCAGTCCTGAACCGTGTATTCGCGGATCGAATCATCCCGCCCGTTGAGCCCGTCCACGAGCGGCGCGAACCACCTCTGCCAGTTTTCGCGGAACAACTCACCGGCGCGCTCGTCGAGGCGTCGGCCTAACTCCGGCGCGTTGGTCGGGTTCCAGTGGCATTGGAGGCGAATGAACTCCGCCCGCGCAGGTTCGCCCTGTTCCTCGAACCAGTCAGCGAACACCAACCGGGGGAGGTCATCTGTCGGATTGGCGGTGACTGCGGCGAAGAAAGAGTCGCGGTCACTCATGGCACTTGTCCGCCCACGAAACAACACGGAGTTCAACCGCCGAGCAACCGCACCGCCGCCGCGCACGTTTCCGGCAGCGACGCACACACCGGCACGGCTGGGCAGTCCTGGGCGAACCGCCGGCGGATGTACTTCGCCCCGGTGAACCCGTCATCGATGCCGATGACCAGCTTCGCCCCGTCGCGTTCGTGCCGCACCTTCCACTCGGCCAGTTCGAACCGCGTCGTCTGGGCGTAGGCCCGGTCGCAGGTGTGCGTCGCCTCCCTCGCCAGCCAGAACAGCACCACGCCGTAGGTGGCCGCCCGCCGCAGGTGGTGCGTCTCCCAGTCCACCTGTTCGTCGTACCCGACGGGGTCGAGTGTCCGCTCACGCCGCGGGCTGGCGACGTGCAACTCGGGCATCAGTTCGTGCAGCAGTTTCGCCGCATCGGGCTGCCACAGCGGCGCCCCCTGGATCGGCCCGGCGAGGAACACCACCGGGCCGACCAGTTCGGAGTACGTCGGCGGGATGAGGATGCGAGGCGAAGTGGTCATGTCCGACGTTTCCAGCGGTTCGGGTCACTGCGGGCGTCGTGGACGGCGATGACGCTCACCCGGTCCGTCAGTGCCCGATAGGACACGACCCACGGGAACCCGGTGACGACCGCACGCCGCACATCCTTTCTGACCACCTGGTGCATACGCGGGTTCGCGGCGAGCCGGTCGAACACGTCGCCGACCGCGGCGACGAACTCGTCGCCCCGCCCGTACCGCTGTCGCTCGTACCAGTCACGCCCTTCGGCCATGTCCCGTTCGGCTTCGGGTGTGAGTATCACGGGCGTGCTCATTGGGATCGCCCCAGCAACCGAGCCTTCACCTCCTCCCACGGCGAGCCAGCCTCGGGGTTCGCCTCCGCGGCCTCCAGTCGCGCATCAATCAGGGCTTCTTCCTCCGCCGTCAGTGGGCGAGACTCTTCGACCGCGCGGAGTTCATCCCAAATGTCTTGAGCGAGTGCGAACAGTTCGTCCCGGCTCAAGCCGTCCAGGCCGAGCGCCTTCATCCGGTCAGACATGGCAAGCCCCCCGCGTGTGGTACTCAGTTTACCGGATCAACCCCAGCCCCACACCCACCTCCTTGAACGCGGCGAGGGCCTGGTCGATCTGCCCGTCGGTGTGGGCAGCGGACACCTGCAACCGGATGCGGGCTTGCCCCTGCGGGACCACGGGGAAGCTGAAGGCGATCACATAAATCCCCTTCGCCAGCAGTCCCTCGGCCATCTTCACCGCGGCCACCGCGTCGCCGAACATCACAGGCAGAATGGGAGTCGGCCCCGGTTTCACCGTGAACCCCGCCCCTTCCAGCCCGGCACGCATCTTGGCTGTGTTCCGCTTCAGCTTGTCGCGGAGGTCCGAGCTGGTGTCGATAATGTCGAGCGCCTTCATCCCGGCCATGACCAGACTCGGCGGAACGCTGTTGCTGAACAGGTACGGCCGGCTCTTGTTCCGCAGCCAGTCCACCACCTCGGCCTTCGCCGCGGTGAACCCACCGCTCGCCCCGCCGAGGGTCTTCCCAAGCGTGCCGGTGATGACGTCGATGCGATCCAGAACACCGCACTCCTCCGCCCCGCCGCGGCCGGTCTTGCCCAAATGCCCCGTGCCGTGGCAGTCGTCGATCCCGACGATGGCGTCGTACCGGTCGGCCAGGTCGCAGATGTCCGGCAGCTTCGCCAGGTCGCCGTCCATGCTGAACACGCTGTCGGTGAAGATCATCTTGAACCGGCAGCCCTTCGCCTCCTCCAGCTTCGCCTTCAGAGCGAACATGTCGTTGTGCTTGTAGCGGAACCGCTGGGCCTTACACAACCGCACCCCGTCAATGATGCTAGCGTGATTCAGTTCATCACTCAGGATCGCGTCTTCCGGCCCGAGCAGCGGCTCGAACAGCCCGCCGTTGGCGTCGAAGCAGGAGATGTACAGAATGCTGTCCTGCTTGCCGAAGAAGCGGGCGATCTGTTCTTCAGCCTGCTTGTGGACGTCCTGCGTGCCGCAGATGAACCGCACGCTGCTCAGCCCGTAGCCCCAATCTTTCAGCCCCTGCTCGGCCGCCTTCACGATCTCCGGGTGGTTGGCCAAGCCGAGGTAGTTGTTCGCGCAGAAGTTCACCACCTCGCGGCCGTTCACCGTGATGCCGGTCAGTTGCCGGCTCTCGATCCGCCGCTCGGCCTTGTGCAGCCCCTTCGCCTTCAGGCCGGCGATCTCGTCGCGGAGGAAGTTCACCAGTTTGGTATCGGGCATGACAGCGGCTCCGGGGGTGGGCGGGAAAATGTTGTTCTACACGCCACCCGGCCGCTTGACTTCTCATCGTCGATCGACGATAAATAGGGCATGGCGAAGCGCGACCAGCCGTGCTGCACCCCGACCACGTCGAAGGCCCCGCCGTCCGCCACCGACGAGGAACTGGCGGCGCTCGCGTGGGCGGTGGCGCACCCGGCCCGTGTTCGCATCCTGATGCTGCTCATCGACAAGAAGGCGTGCGTCTGCGGGGAGTTGGTCGAACTCATGCCACTCGCCCAGTCCACCGTTTCACAGCACCTGAAAATCATGAAGGAAGCCGGGTTGGTCCAGGGCGAAGTGGACGGCCCGAAGGTGTGCTACTGCGTCGATCCGGCCGGGTTGACCCGGTTGAAGGAGTTGATCGCCGCCGTATAGGCGGTGTTTTTTTCAACCCAACCATCGTCAATCGACGATGAACACTGGAGGTCCTACGATGTCGAGCACGATCGCCGACGAGGTGCGGAATAAGTACGCCGCTGTCGCCCGCAGCAGCCTGTCGAATGACCACGCCGGGGTACGTGGTGTGGCCGAGGCGTTCGGGTACACCGCCGACGAGCTGGCCGACCTGCCGGCCGAGGCGAACATGGGGCTGAGTTGCGGCAACCCGACTGCGACGGCCAACCTGAAGCCCGGCGAAGTGGTGGTCGATCTGGGGTGCGGCGGCGGCATCGACGTGCTGCTGGCGGCCAAAAAGGTCGGCCCGTCCGGCAAGGCGATCGGCATCGACATGACCCCGGAGATGATCGACCGGGCGAGGGCAAACGCGGCGAAGACCGGGGCGACGAACGCCGAGTTCCACCTGGCGACGATGGAGGCGATGCCGCTGGCGAACGACTCGGCCGACTGCCTCATCTCCAACTGCGTGCTGAACCTGGCGGCGGACAAGGCGGCGGTGTTCCGCGAGATGTACAGGGTGCTCAAGCCGGGCGGGCGGGTGGCCGTTTCCGACATCGCCCTGAGGCAACCGCTGCCGGACGAACTGGCGAAGAGCGTGGCCGCCTACGTCGGGTGCATCGCAGGCGCGCTGGAGATCGACGAGTACGTGCGGCTGCTCACCGCGGCCGGGTTCACCGGCGTGCAGGTCATCGACAGCGGGAAGGACCTGAACGCCTACGCCAAAGTCGAGAACCAGAGCGGGTGCTGCTCCCCGCCGATGGCGGCGACCCCGAACACCGGCCTCACCCTCGGGGTGGTGGAAACCGATACCGGCGGGTGCTGCTCGCCGACCCCGACCGACCTGCACGCCGACCTCGCCGGCCTGCTCGGCCGATACAACGTGAACGAGTACGCCGCCAGCGTGCGGGTGTTCGCCCTCAA
>CAYMHO010000220.1:0-11635 GCA_964390195.1 uncultured Fimbriiglobus sp.
CGGTTGACCGCCCGCGGAGCGTGCGGCGACTTCACGGCTTGAGCACCACCTCGTTGTTCACAGCCCGGCGGTCCGGGTGCGGGAACGGCGTGCGAGGTACACCACGTTCAGGCAGCTCAGTTCCACCTCCGGCGAGCGGAGGAGCGAGTCCGGGCGGTCCGCGTCGGCGAACCGGTCGAACGTCCTCAACAACTCGGGCGTCAAGTGCGGGCCGACCAGTGAGCGGAGGAACCGCAGGTGGTGGGCGAGGAACGCGGCGGTCGGCGGGTCGAACGGCGCCGCCCGCTCGGCTGGGTGAATGGTCCGCTTCACCGACTGGAACCCGCACCGCCGGAGCAGCCCGCGGAGTCGCCGGACGGGAGCCAACTTCGCCCCGTCGTGGTACCGGCGGACGCTCGCGGCGTGGACCGCCAGCGGCAACGCGGCCTCCAACTCGACCGGCCACGGCAGTAGCACGTGGTGGAATTCGTCCGCTTCCAGGATTACGACCGCCCCGTCCGATCGCGTCACCCGGTGTAGCTCCCGCACGGCCGGCAGCGGGTCGAGGCTGATGAGGCTCTGGGCGCACCATGCCACGTCGAACGTGCCGTCCGGGTGCGGCAGGCGGTAGGCGTCGGCTTTCGTCACCTCCACGCCCGCCCCGGTCGCGGCATCGCTCAGGCGGTCGCGGGTGCGGTTCAGGTACTCGTCGCAGGCGTCCGCCGCCACCAGCCGCCCGCCCGTCATCCGCTCGGCCAGCCGGCGGGTGTAGAACCCGTCCCCGCACGGCACGTCGATCACGCACCCGCCGTCGGGCAGCGGGAGGGTGTCGATCATGCGGTACAGCTCCGGGCGGAACGCCTGGTGGAATGCCGACTGGTAGGTGTCGTACTCCGGTGCGGTGGCGGTCATCGGTCGGCGTCTCCGTGGCCGGCGGTGGCGAACCACCCGGCGTAGGGCGTGTGCTTCACCAGCCGGCGGCTCAGGTCGGGGGCGTCGTCCCACCACACCGGCCCGCGCTCGCCGAGTGCCACCTTCGCCGCGTGAACGGCCGCACGGGCGGCCTTCAGTTCCGCCGCGTCGCCCGACCGCCCCGCCTGCCGCACCCGGTTGCGGGCGGCCATCAGTTCGGCCACCAACTCCGCCCGTCGATGCTCACCCAAGTGTGGGTTGCTCATCCGCCACAGTCGCCCGCGGACGATCAGGTAGCGGCCGTCGGGCGTCTTCAACGGCGGGGAACGTTTCATGGCCGGGTGTGAGTGGCAACCGCCGTGCCGGCCGGAAACGACGACGGACCGCCGGGTGGCGGTCCGCGTCGGGTGGCCCGGTGACGGTTCACCGCCGGACGAGCGGGGGAGTGGCCATCGTGGCCGGCGGGGCAACTGGCGCCGCCGGGGCCATCTGGACCGGGGTCACCGGGACGGCCGTACCGGGCGGGGCGACCATCGGGACCGCACCAGCTACCGGCATCACCCCGTCACGCTGGATGGCCGCTTCCGCTTGCACCGCTTCACCGGGGGGAAGTTCCGACCGGCGGGCCGACTGGCCGATGCGGCCGAGCAGCACGCCGATGACGAACAGACTGAGGCCGGTCAGGAACAGGCCGGTCAGCCAGAACCACGTCGCTCGCGGGGTTTCGCTTTCCGCCCCACGCACCATCGTGAAGTACCAGACGCCTACCCACACGTCGAGCAGGCAGCCGACCGTGATGTACACCAGCGCGGCCTTCGGGCCGAAACCGGGACGACTGAGTAAGGGCATTTCAGTTCTCCAGAGGGTGGGGCGGTCACGCCCCCTGCCTCTCCCTCCGCACACGGCGTGCCCAAATCGCGGCCCCCGGCCTGGACATTTCGATTGAAGCTCTGGCCGGCGGGCGGGTACTGTGTGCGGCACCTCCGTTTCCTCTCCCGGTGTTCCACCATGCGACCCGTGTTCGCACTGCTCGTCCTGTTCGCCGCGGCGGTCGTGTCCGCCGCCGACAAGCCGAACGTCATCGTCATGGTCGGCGACGACATGGGGTACGCCGACGTGGGCTTCCACGGGTGCAAGGACATCCCCACCCCGCACCTGGACGCGCTGGCCAAGTCCGGGGTGAGGTGTACGAACGGGTACGTGACCGGGCCGTACTGCTCGCCCACGCGGGCCGGGCTGCTGACCGGCCGGTACCAGACCCGCTTCGGGCACGAGTTCAACCCCGGCGGCGTGCAGGCGACGAAAGCCGGGTTGCCGCTCACGGAAAGCACCATCGCCGACCGCATGAGGGCGGCCGGCTACCGCACCGCCCTGGTCGGCAAGTGGCACCTGGGCACCGACGAGCGGCACCCGCAGAAGCGGGGGTTCGACGACTTCTTCGGCTTCCTCGGCGGGGCGCACGACTACTTCAAGCCGGACGGCATCCTGCGGGGCACCGAGCCGGCGAACGAGAAGGGGTACCTGACCGACGCCCTCGGCCGCGAGGCGGTGGCGTTCATCGAAGCGAACAAAGCCAAGCCGTTCTTCCTGTACCTGGCGTTCAACGCCGTCCACACGCCCATGCAGGCGGACGACCCGCGGCTGAAGAAGTTCGCGGCGATCAAGGACAAGCAGCGGCAGACCTACGCGGCCATGATGAGCGCGATGGACGACGCCATCGGCGCGGTGGTGAAGAAGCTGGCCGACGAGAAGCTCACTGAGAACACACTGGTGATGTTCATCTCCGACAACGGCGGGCCGACGATGAAGAACACCTCGGTCAACGGCTCGGTCAACACGCCGTTGCGGGGGTCGAAGCGGACCACCCTGGAAGGCGGGGTGCGGGTGCCGTTCCTCGTCTCGTGGCCAGGGAAGGTGAAACCCGGCACCTTCGACAGCCCGGTGATTCAGCTCGACCTGCACGCCACCGCCCTCGCCGCGGCTGGTGTCACGCCGAAGGCCGAGTGGAAGTTGGAGGGCGTGGACCTGCTGCCGTACCTGAGCGGGAAGGAGAAAGGCACCCCGCACGACGCCCTCTTCTGGCGGTTCGGCAAGCAAATGGCCGTCCGCCAGGGCGACTGGAAGTTGGTGCGGTACGACCTGGGGGCGGACGGCAAGTCCGGGCTTTCGCCGGCCTGCCTGTACAACCTGAAGGACGACATCGGCGAGGCGACCGATCTGTCCGCCAAGCACCCGGACAAGGTGAAGGAACTGCAGGCCGCGTGGGACAAGTGGGACCAGTCGAACGTCGCCCCGCTGTGGGGCGGCGACGTGGTGAAGTGACCCCACTCCTCCATTAACCAATTGAAGGACTTCCCGTGCACCGTTCCTGTCTTATTGCTGGACTGCCCGCGGTCGCCTTCGCCCTCCTGCTCGCCGCCGGTCGGCTGCCGGCTGGGGAGATCGACCCGACCCAAGACAAGTGGTTCAAGCAGTACGAGAAGCAGCCGAACGTGCCGAAGCCGGCCGACATGCTGCTGAACAAGGACGACGAGCCGAAGGTCGGTGAGAAGGCGGAGGCGCTGTTCAACGGCAAAGACCTGAAGGGGTGGAAGACCCGCGGCGGGGAGTCCACGTTCGAGGTGAAGGAGGGGTGCATCCGGTCGGTGTGCAAGCCGGACTCGCCCAGCACCTACCTGTGCACCGAGAAGGACGACTACGCCGACTTCGTGCTCACGTTCGAGACCAAGTTCGTGGTCGAAACGAACAGCGGGATCATGATCCGCGCCCAGGCGAAGGGCACCGGCGGGAACACGGTGTTCGGCCCGCAGGTGGAGCACGAGCCGTTCACCCAGGGCCGCGGGTGGTCGGGCGGCATCTACGGGCAGGACTGCGGCGGGTGGTTCTACCCGGTGTGGCTGAAGGAGCACGCCGAGACCCGCAAGGCCCAACACTCGAAGAAGGCGGACGAGTGGAATCGCGTGACGATCCGGGCGAAGGGAGACACGATCAGGACGTGGCTGAACGGCGTGCCGGTCGCCCACTGGAAGACGGACACCTACAAGAAGGGCTACTTCGGCCTGCAGATGCACAAGGGCAAGCAGGGCGAGGTGCTCTGGCGAGACCTCAAGCTGCAACCGCTCGCCGCCAAGTGACCCTCTGTGCCTTTCGCCCACAGCGCCACCACGACTCGAACGGAGTTGTCATGAGATCGACCGTCCTCGCACTCGCCGCTCTCGTGGTCTTACCCTTCGCCGTGTCGCAAGCCGCCGACACGAAGGGGAAGCCGAACGTCGTCGTGATCCTGGCCGACGACGTCGGCTGGGGCGATCCCGGCTGCTACGGCGCGACCAAAGTGAAGACGCCGAACATCGACAAGATCGCCACTGGCGGCGTTCGGTTCGAGGACGGGCACGCGTCCGCGGCCGTCTGCACGCCGACGCGCTACTCGCTGCTGACGGGTCAATACTCCTGGCGGCAGAAGGCGGAGGGCCTGAACAAAGGGGTGGCGAGCGGGGCATCCCCGCTGCTGATCCCGCCCGCCACGGTGACCGCCCCGGCGCTGTTGAAGAAGGCCGGTTACCGCACCGCAATGGTCGGCAAATGGCACCTCGGCTTCGGCACCGAAAAGCCCGACTACAACGAGGACCTCACCCCCGGCCCTCTGGACCTGGGGTTCGACGAGTTCTTCGGCATCCCGGCCACCAACGACCGCATGCCGACGGTGTACGTCCGCGACCGTCGGGTCGTCGGCCTCGATCCCAAAGACCCGATCAAGTACAGCTTCAACGAGGCGGAAGCGAAGGCGGAAGGCCTCGGCGCCTGGGCCGCCGGGCGGAACCGGATCGGCTGGGCCAAGGGGGGCAAGGCGGCGTGGTGGAAGGATGACGAGATGGCCGACACGCTCACGAAGGAGGCGGTCAAGTTCATCGAGCGGAACAAGGAGTCGCGCTTCTTCCTCCTGTTCACCCCGCACAACGTTCACGCCCCGACGGTGCCGAACGCCCGGTTCGTGGGCACGAGCGGGCTCGGTAACCGCGGCGACGCCTTGCACGAACTCGACGCCTCCGTCGGCCGGATCCTCGACACGCTGGACAAACTCAAGTTGGCCGACGACACCCTCGTCGTGTTTAGCAGCGACAACGGCGCCTACGTGACCGACGAGAAGGGGCACAAGCCGAACGGCCCGTTCCGCGGGAAAAAGTCGCAACTCTGGGAAGGCGGCCACCGCGTCCCTCTGATCGCCCGCTGGCCGGGTCGCATCAAGGCAGGGGTTTCGACCGACCTGGCGTCCACCATCGACGTGCCGGCCACCGTTTGCGCCGCCGCCGGTGTGGACCTCCCCAAAGGCGCGCTGCCCGACAGTTTCAACCTGCTCCCGGCGCTCACCGGGGTGAAGGATGCCGGCAAACGCGACCACCTCGTGGTGATGAGCGGCAACGGGCATCTGGCCATCCGCAGTGCGGGGTGGAAGTACATCCCCGATCTGACCCACGCGGACGGCTGGGAGTCTGGAAAAGAGAAAAAGCCGGACGCACCCACCGGACCGGGCCTGTACGACCTCTCCCGGGACGCGGGCGAGACCACGAACCTGGTGAAGGAGAAAGACGCCGAGGCCAAACGCCTCGCCGAGAAACTGGCCTGGGTACGGGCCACCGCCGTCACGCGGCCGTAACGTCCGGAACGCACAACCGAGGCCCACCCCGTGACACGATTGGCTCTCGTTCTCGTCGCCTCCACCGTCGCGGCCTGCCCCGCAGTGACCGCCAAGTCACCACACGTCGTCGTCTTCCTGGCCGACGACCTGAGCTGGGCCGACTGCTCGCCGTTCGGCGGCAAAGAGGTGCCGACGCCGAACATGGGCCGGCTGGCGAAGGACGGCATGACCTTCACCCACGCTTTCGTGTCGTCGCCCAGTTGTGCCCCCAGCCGGGCGGCGCTGCTGACCGCCTTCGACCCGATGCGGAACGGGGCGATGCTCAACCACGCCAAGCCGCACGCCGACCTGAAGAAGTGGCCGGCGTACTTCAAAGACCTCGGGTACGAAGTCGTCGCCATCGGCAAGGTGGCCCACTACGCCCAGGTGACGGGGTACGGGTTCGACCACGCCAGCCACTTCAAGTACCACGAGGACGAGTGCGTGAATGAGGCGGTGAAGTGGCTGGAAGCGCGGAAGTCAGACAAGCCACTCTGCCTGCTGGTGGGCACCAACTGGCCGCACGTGCCGTGGCCGAAAGAAGCGACTGTCACGGCGAAATCCGTCCCGCCCACACTGGTAGACACGCCCGAAACCCGCGACGCCCGCGGCAAGTACCTGGCGGCGGTGGCCAACGCCGACCGCGACCTCGGGCTGGTGTACGACGCGGCGAAGAAACACCTGGGGGACGACCTGCTGTTCGCCTTCACCGCCGACCACGGCTCGCAGTTCCCGTTCGGCAAGTGGAACTGCTACGACGCGGGCGTCCGCACCCCGCTGCTGGTTGCGTGGCCGGGGAAAGTGAAGGCCGGCAGCACCACCACCGCGATGGTCGGCTGGATCGACCTGCTGCCGACGCTGCTGGCGGCGTGCGGCGGCAAACCGCCCGAGAAGGTGAGCGGCCGTTCGTTCCTGGACGTGCTGACCGGCAAGGCGGACAAGCACCGCGAGCAAGTGTTCTTCACCCACAGCGGCGACGGCAAAATGAACGAATACCCGATGCGGGCCGTCCGCGACGACAGGTGGAAGTACATCCGCAACCTCGACCCCGCCCGCGAACACCACACCCACGTGGACAAGGGGAACGCCGGGGCGGACGGCCGCAACTACTGGGACTCGTGGGCGGCGAAGGCGAAGACGGACGACGCGGCGGCGGCGGTGGTGAAGCGGTACCACACCCGCCCGGCGGAGGAACTGTACGACCTGACCGCCGACCCGCACGAGCTGAAGAATCTGACCGCCGAGCCGAAGCGCGCCGACCGCCTGAAGGCGATGAGCAAGGACTTGGATGCCTGGATGAAGGCGAACGGCGACGACGGGCTGAAGACCGAGTTGGCCCTCCCCGACCCCCAGCAGAAGAAGTGACCCCGTGCGAACCCTATCCCTCTTGCTGATCGCCGCGTCGGCGGTTGCCGCCGATCGCCCCCCGAATGTCGTCCTCATCGTCGCCGACGACATGGGGTATGCCGACGCCGGCTGTTACGGGGCGAGAGACGTCCGCACCCCGCACATCGACTCGCTGGCGGCGGACGGGACCAGGTTCACGAACTTCTGCGTCGCCCAGCCGGTGTGTACCGCGTCGCGGGCGGCGCTCCTGTCCGGGTGCTACCCGAACCGCCTGGGCATGGCCGGCGCGCTCAACCACACCAGCACCACCGGCATCCACCCGGACGAGGAACTGCTGCCCGAACTGCTGAAGGCGAACGGGGACTCCACCGCCTGCTTCGGAAAGTGGCACCTGGGCACCCGGCCGAAGTTCCTCCCCACGAAGAACGGGTTCGACGAGTGGGCCGGCCTGCCGTACTCGAACGACAACGGCCCACTCCACCCGACCGTCCGCGGCATCCCCGCTCTGCCCTTCTACGACGGTGAAAAGGCCACCGAGACCGACCCGGACCAGGCCGCATTCACCAAACGGTTCACCGACAAGGCGACGGCGTTCATCCGGGCGAACAAGGCGAAGCCGTTCTTCCTCTACCTGCCGCACGTCATGCCGCACGTGCCGATCTTCGCCTCCGTGGAGTTCAAGGGGAAATCGAAGCGCGGGCTGTACGGCGACGTGATCGAGGAACTCGACTGGTCGGTCGGCGAGGTGCTGAAGGAACTGAAGGCGTGCGGGTTGGAGAACGACACGCTGGTGCTGTTCCTCTCGGACAACGGCCCGTTCCTCAGCTACGGCACGCACGCCGGCAGTGCCGCCCCGTTCCGTGAGGGCAAGCTGACCACATTCGAAGGCGGCGTGCGGGTGCCGTTCCTGGCCCGCTGGCCGGGGACGGTGCCGGCCGGCCGGGTGTGCGACGACCTGTTCACCGGGCTCGACGTCCTGCCGACGGTGGCGAAACTGACCGGCAGCAAGGTACCCAAAGCGAAGATCGACGGCGTCGATCTGTCGGCGGTGTTGCTCGGCGAGAAGGGGGCGAAGGGCCGTGAGTCGTTCGCCTACTTCTCCGGGAACGAACTGCACGCGATGCGGGCTGGCAAGTGGAAGCTCCACTTCCCCCACGAGTACCTGACCGTGAACGGCTTGCCCGGTACGGACGGCAAGCCGGCCAACCACGCGAACATGCAGCCGGATGCCATCGAGGAGTCCGGCATCCGCGGCATCGCCAGCCGGCACGGGTACAAGGTGGCGAACATCGGGCTGAGCCTGTTCGACCTGTCGGCCGATCCGGTGGAGGCGGCGGACCTGTCGGCGAGGCACCCGGACGTGGTGAAGCGGTTGACCACCCTGGCCGACGAGGTGCGGAACGACCTCGGCGACCCGCTGACCAAGACCGTCGGCAGCGGGGGTCGCCCCGTCGGCCGCGACGACCCCCGCCCGAAATAACGGAGCCGTCATGCGACACGCGACCTGCGCCGTGGCCCTGCTCGCCCTCGGCGTCGTCACCGCCGCCGACCCGAAGAAGCCGAACGTGCTGTTCATCATGTCGGACGACATGCGGCCGGACCTCGGCTGCTACGGGCACCCGCAGGTGAAGTCGCCGCACATCGACGCGCTGGCGAAGGCGGGCGTGCGGTTCGACCGGGCGTACTGCCAGTACCCGCTGTGCTGCCCCAGCCGCACGTCCATGCTCACCGGCCGCCTGCCCACCACCACGGGGGTACTGCGGAACACCCAAGACTTCCGAAAGCTGAAGCCGGACGTCGTGACGCTGCCCGAGCACTTCAAGGCGAACGGGTACGTCACCCTGCGGGTGGGCAAGATCTTCCACGGCGGCCTCGACGACGACCAGTCCTGGACCGAAGGGTCGGAGAAGTCGACCAAGCCGCGCGCCCCCGAGATCGACCCGCCGGCCCCGCCCCCTCCGGCCGACCGGGCGAACCCGGCCGACCGCGTCATCATGCTGAAGGGCGACGGCGAGACCCACATCGACCACAAGACCGCCGACCTCGCCATCAAGTTCCTCCAGCAAAACAAGGACAAGCCGTTCTTCCTCGGGTGCGGGTTCCTGAAGCCGCACAGCCCGCCCACCGCCCCGGAGAAGTACTTCGACCTGTACGACGTGACGAAGGTGAAGCTGCCGGACTCCTTCGCCGCCAAGCCGACCGTGCCCGACGGCTTCCCCAAGGCGTGCCTCACCCCGAACGCCGACCTGTTCGTGAAACGCGACGCCACCGGGGACGAGGCGAAGGAGATGACCCGCGCGTACTGGGCGAGCATCTCGTGGGTGGATTGGAACGTCGGCCGGGTGATCGCCGAACTGGACAAACTCGGCCTCCGCGAGAACACCGTCATCGTCTTCTGGGGCGACCACGGGTACCACCTCGGCGAGATGGGCAAGTGGGCCAAGCACGGGTCGCTGTTCGAGGTCGGCACACGCGTGCCGCTCATCGTGGTGGCTCCGCGGGCGAAGGCGAACGGCTCGGCCGCGGCCCCGCCGGTGCAGTCGATGGACATCTACCCGACCCTGTGCGAGCTGTGCGGGCTGAAGCTGCCGGCCGGCCTGGAAGGGCACAGCCTGAAGCCGCTGCTCGACGACCCGAAGGCGAAGTGGGAACACCCTGCCTTCACCATCTACGGGCAGGCCGCCGACAACCTGGGCGTGGCCGTGCGGACGGACAAGTACCGGTACGCCGAGTGGGTCGGCGGGAAGAACGGGGCGATGCTGTTCGACGTGACGGCCGACCCGAACGAGACGAAAAACCTGTCCGACGATCCGAAGTCCGCCGACGTGCGGAAGAGGCTGGCCGAACTGGCGAAGTCTGTGACGAAATGACCAGACGGGAAAGCCGCCGCCGGCTTGAACGGGGACCCTGTTCCACACTTCCACAGGATTCCGATGGAGGGATTCGTCGCGGTTCGGGTAGGGTAATGAGGAATTGATGAGTCCGTCCGGGAGGTGGCTTGTGGGCTCACGTCGTTCGACCGTCTCCGGACTGCTGTTCGCCCTCACCGCCGTGGGGGGCCTGTCGTGCGGTCCGGCCGGTCCGGTACTCCACCCCGTTCGCGGGACGGTCCACTTCGAGGGGCAGCCGGCCGAGGGGGCGACGGTCATCCTCGAACCGGCCGGCGGCGGGGGCGGGTCGAAGCCGTCCGGCACGGTGGCCGCCGACGGGTCGTTTGCCGTGGCCACCCACCCGCACGGGAGCGGCGCCCCGGCCGGTGAGTACACCGTCCTCGTCACCTGGTTCCCGCCCGACGCCCGCTCGCTGGACAACCCGAAGAACAAGTTGCCGGCGAAATACGCCGACCCGGCCAAGACGCCGGTGCCCAAGGTGAGCGTGCCGGCCGGCGGCACCGACATCCCCCCGATCAAGCTCACAGCCAAGTGAGCCGGGGTTCAGATCCCGTTCCTCTTCAGGGTCGAACCATGTCCCGTACCGTCCTCCGGTCCCTCACGCTCCCGGCTCGCCGGCGTGGGTTCACACTGATTGAGCTGCTGGTGGTCATTGCCGTCATCGCCATCCTGATCGGCCTGCTCCTGCCGGCGGTGCAAAAAGTCCGCGAGGCGGCCGCCCGCATGTCGTGCAGCAACAACCTGAAGCAACTGGCCCTCGGGCTGCACAACCACCACGACGCCCAGGGCGCCTTCCCGGCCGCCCGCCAGCAGATCGTCAACCCGGCCAACGCGTCGCAGGTGTGGGTGCACTCGTGGACGCCCTACGTGCTGCCGTACATCGAGCAGGAGAACCTGTTCCGCACGTACCGGTTCGACCAGAACTGGGACGGGGCGACCAACTCCGGGGTGGGCGGCGCGCTCCGCGCCCCCGTCAAGACCTTCCAGTGCCCGTCCGCCCCACAGGGGGCCGACCGGCACGCCACCCGCGGCACCTCCGACTACGCCGCCACCACCGAGCGGCTGTGGCCGAACCCGTTCGTGTCGGCCGCCCAGGCGCCGTTCGTGAACACCGCCGACCCGAACTACATCGGCGTCCTCGGGCACACCAAGGCCGACGGGACGAAGGGCGAGCGGCGGATCACCGACATCACCGACGGCACCACCAACACCATGCTGCTTGCCGAGTGCGCCGGGCGGAACCTGCGGTTCATCCAGGGGCGTCCGGCCACCGGCACCTGGACCGGCGGGCCGTGGGGCAACCCGGACGCCCGCCTGAACATCGGCGGGTTCAACCCGGCCAACCCGACCGACCCGTACGGCCCGTGCGCGGTCAACTGCATCAACGACAAGGAGATCTACAGCTTCCACACCGGCGGGGCGCTGCTGGCGATGGGCGACGGCGGGGTGCGGTTCCTGAAGGCGAGTACGTCCCTGGATGTGGTGCTACAACTGCTCACCCGCGCCCGCGGGGAAGTGCTATCCGACCCGTTCTGATGGCCGACATGGAGAGCCGACCCCTGGCGGGGTCGGCTCGTGTTCCCACCGGCCGTCAGTCGTCGTTCGCCATGCTGTTCAGCACGTCCGGGTTGTACCCGTCGCCGTCGGCCGTCTGCAGGTTGCCGGTCATGTCCAGGTAGATCTTGTCCTGCAGGATCTCCTGCACCACGATCTGCAGCTTGTCGGTGCTGCGGACGTCCACCAGCGGCGGGGCGCCCATGTTCAGCGCCACCATCCGCTTCTGGATCAGGGTGGACAGCTTGAACCGCCCGCCCACCTTGTTCACGATCTC
>CAYMHO010000221.1:0-11601 GCA_964390195.1 uncultured Fimbriiglobus sp.
GAGGTGAAGCGTTTTCGCCGCGAGCGTGCGAGCGGCCGACCCGCTCGCACGCTCGCGGCGAAGACACCGGCCGGACTCACTTGTCCTTCTTCTCGCCCTTCTTGATGTTGATGTTGTACTGCTTGATCAGCTCGCGGAACTCGGCCGGGAGGGCCGCCTCCACCGCCGCCGTCACCTTGTCCCGCTCCTTGCTCTGCAGCTTGATGAAATCGCCCTTGCCGTCCTTGCCCTGACCGCTCGACGCGGTGTTCTTCTTCTCCCCGTCGCCCTGCCGCTCGCCGGTGCCGTTCTGCCCCTCGTTCTTCTCCTGACCCTTCTGACCCTGGCCGGGCTGCTGGCCCTGCTGGCCCTGCCCCATCCCCATCGGCCCCATCCCCATCCCCATCCCCCGTCCCATTCCCATGCCGGGCTGTTGACCCTGACCGGGCTGCATGCCCATGCCCATCCCCATCGCCTGGGCCTGTTGCAGGGTGTTGAGCGCCTGCTGGAGGTTCTGGGCGGCCTGGGCCTGTTGCTCGCCGGCCTGACCGGGCTGACCCTGTTGCAAGTTCTGCTGGGCCTGTTGAAGCTGTTGTTGGGCCTGCTGCAGTTGGTCCTGCACGGCCTGCGGGGCCTGGGCCTGGGCCTGCTGGAGCGCGGCCTGGGCGGCCTGCGTGGCCTGCTGCGACTGCTGGAGCGCCTGGGTGGCGTCCTTGATCTGCTGCTGGGCCTTGGCCAGTTGGTCCGAGGTCTTGGCCTCGCCGGGCATCGGCTGCCCCTCGCCGGGCATCGGCTGGCCTACCCCTTTCATGGGTTGACCTTCGCCCTTCATCGGCTCGCCCTTCTGCCCCGGCATCGGCTCGCCCTTCTGACCGGGCATCGGCTCGCCCTTCATCGGCTCACCTTTCTTGGGTTCGCCCTTTTGCGGTTCACCCTTCATCGGCTCGCCCTTCTGCGGCTCTCCTTTCATGGGTTCGCCCTTCTGCGGCTCGCCCTTGGCCGCCTCGTTCAGCTTCTCCAGGGCCTGTTGCTGCTTCTCCAGGGCCATCGGCAGGTCGCCCTTCTCGAGCGCCTTGGCGGCGTCGGCGGCGTCCTTGGCGGCGTCCGGCTGCTTTAACTGCTCGGCCTTCTCGGCCACCTGCTTCTGCAGGTTGGCGAGGTCCTGCTGGGCTTTCTGCTGTTGCGGGTCCTGCTTCAGTTGCTCGGCCGCCTTGTTCGCCTGCTCGGCGGCCTTGTTCGCCTCCTCGAGCGCCTTCTGCAGTTGCGCGGCGGCCTCGGCCGGGTCCACCTTGTTCGGCTGGAGGGCCTGCTGGTCCTTGATCTCCTGGGCCTTCAGCTCGTCCGCCTTCTTCTTCAGGTCGTCGCTCGCCTCGGCCAGCTTGTCGGCCGCCTTCTTCGCGTCGTCGGCGGCCGGCTTGGCGTCCTCCTTGTCCAGGTTGGCCTTGGCCATCTCCTGGTCCTTGGTGGCGTCGTCGATCTTCTTGGCCGCGTCCGGGGCGGCGTCCTTCACGTCCTTGGCCACGTCCTTCGTCGGCGGGGTGAGTTCGTCCTGCTTCTTGGCGAGGGCGTCGGCCGCCTTTTTCGCGTCCTCCGCCTTCTTCGCGTCGGCGGCCTTCTTGGCGTCGTCGGCCACCTTCTCTTCCAGCCCCTTCTTGGCCTGTTCGAGCGCCTTCAGCGCCTCGTCCTGCTTCGGCTGGGCCTTGGCCGCGTCCGGCTTGGCGAGGTCGTCGGCGGCCTTCTTGGCTTCCTCCGCCGCCTTCTTGAGGGCGTCGGCCACGTCCTTCTTGTCCTGCGGCACGTCCTTCATCGCCTCGTCGGCCTTCTTGGCGATGTCCTTCTGCTGCTCGGCCGCCGGCTTCAGCCCTTCGGCGTTCTTCTCGTTCTTCTTGGCGTCGTCCTTCGCCGCCTTCTGCTCTTCGATCAGCTTGTTCACCTTGTCCAGTGCCTTCTCGGCGTCGCCCTTCTTCGCCTCGTCCTTCTTGGCGTCGAGCTTCTTGGCGTCGTCGGACACTTTCTTCTCTTCCTTGGCCAGTTCGTCCAGCTTCTTGGCGGCCTCGTCCAGCTTGGCGATGTCGTCCCGCCGCTTCTCGATCTCGGCCACCTTGTCTTCCAGCCCCTTCTTGGCCTGCTCGAGGGCCTTCAGGGTCTCGTCCTGCTTCGGCTGGGCCTGGGCGGCGTCCTTCTTGGCCAGCGCGTCGGCCGCCTTCTTGGACTCGTCGGCCGCCTTCTTGAGGGCGTCGGTCACGTCCTTCTTGTCCGGCAGCGGCAGGTCCTTCACCTCGTCCGCCTTCTTGGCGATGTCCTTCTGCTGGTCGGCGGCGGGTTTCAGGGCGTCGGGCGTGTTCTCGCTCTTCTTGGTGGCGTCCTTGGTCGCCTTCTGCTCCTCGATCAGCTTCTTCACCTCTTCCAGCGCCTTCTTGGCGGCGGCGAGGGCGTCGGACTTCTCCTTCTCCGCCTGGGCGATCAGGGCGTCGAGGTCTTTCTTCGCCTCCTCCAGCCGGTCGGTGGCGTTGGCCTGGGCGTCGGCGGCGTCCTTGTGGTCCTGCTCCTTGCGGAGTTCGTCCTGGGCGCGGCGCATCTCCGACTCGGCCGGGGCGATCTTGGCGGCCACCTCTTTGGCCGCGTTCTCGACCGCCTTCCTCACCTCGCGGGTGTCGAACTCCAGTTCGGCCTGCTTGTCGGCCAGCGCGTTCGCCTTCTCCTTGACAGTGTCCACCTCACCCTTCTTCGGCTCGGGCTTCTTTTCGCCCGGCTTGCTCGCTTCGGTCTCCTTCTTCAACTCCTTCTCCGCCTGGATGACCTTCTCCACCTTCTCGCGGGCGTCCTTGAGCGAGGCCAGCCGGTCCTTCGGGGTGCGGAGGGCGGCGGCCATCGCCTGCAGCTCTTTGGACGTGCCCAACTGGCGGTCGCTCGCCCCCTTGAAGTCGGAGTTGGTGAGCGACATCTTCGACAGTTCCATGTCGGCGATCACCTTCCCGCCGCGACCGCTCAGGTCGGCCCCCGTCAGCCGCTCCTTCTGCTCCGGGTTCAGCTTCGACTTCAGGTCGGCGATCAGCCCGAGGAAGGACGTCATTTCGCCGCGGAGGTCGGCTTGGTTGTCGGCCTGCTTCTCGCGGTCGTCCACCGGCTGCTTGGCCCGCCCCTTACCCGCCTCTTGCAGGGCGGTCGCTTGCAGGTGCAGGCGGAACTGGTCCTTGGCGTACTGGTCGAGCTTCTCGGCCGCCTGGTCGAACGACTTGAGCGTGTCCAGTTTGGTGAGCAGCCCGCGGAGGCTGGTGACCACCTGCCGGTGCTTGTCGTAGGCCGCCCGCTGCTCGTCGGTGGCGGACTTCTCGTCCGGCGCCTTGACGGCGTTCTCCAGGTGGCTCAGCACCGCCGCCATCTGGTCCTTGCTCAGCCCCTGCAGCTTGTCGGCCACCTCCTTCAGCACCTTCTCCTCGCCCTTGGCGTCCAACTTCTGGAACTGGAGGGCGCGGAGGCTGGTGGACAGGCGTCGGGCGGTGGCCTCGGCGTCGGCCATGGCCTTCTGCTGGGCGGCCTTCTGGGCGGCCGGGTCGATCTCCTTCTCCCGGTCGGCGGCGAACGCCGGCAGCGCGGTACCGAACACGGCGGTCAGAGTGGCGACGGCCAGCTTGCGGGTGGTCATGGGCGTCCTCGGGAAGTGCCGTGTCGGCGGGGCCGACGGAGGGTCGGAAATACCAGTATTGAGCAATCCGAGTGCCGCCGCAACTGGGAACGCGGCGACTCTCATCGTTTCGGAGCGGGAGAACGACCTCACCCCCCGGCCCCCCTCTCCCCTGGGAGAGGGGGCCGGGGGGTGAGGTCTCGGCTCATCGGTTCACCCGGATGTCCGCGTCGTCCGTCTTCACGTGGACGCCACCGGGGCCGGCGTGCTGCACGGTGAATTCCCCGTCCGGCCCGCGGACGTGGACGAAACTGAGGCTCGGCAGTCCGCCGAGGGCCGCGAGGGCGACCACGGCACCCGCGATGAGCAGCCAGTGGACCTTCTTCAGCTTCATGGTCGGGTCTCCGGGTGTCCTCGCCGCGGGCACAGGTCGCGCTCGGCGTTGCCTCGCGGCAAACCGACTCCCTACCTCTTCTTCTCCCCGAACACGCCCTGCTGCACCTTCTCCAGCTCGCGGAGGCGTTCGCGGCTGCGGGCCTGCTGGTCCTGCCACTGCTTGAAGGCGTCGTTCGTGACCACCGCCTTCAGACGGGATTCCGAGTACCCGGCCGGGCGACCCTGGCCCACCCGGTCGTCGGCCGGGCGGGAGGCCAGGTCGGTGTCGGTCATGGCGATCGGGCGGTCGGGCTGCAAGGCCGCCTGCACCGCCCGCAACGCCGGGCCGGCCGCCTTCGGGTTGGTGGCGAGGGCGGTGCGGGCCGCCTTCACCTGGGGCGTTTCGGGCAGCGGCAACTCGGCGAACTCGGTGATCCTGTCGGCCAACTGCTGGCTGCTCCCGCCCTCGATCAGCTTGACCAGATCGCCCACCACCCCCAGCCCGCGACCGTACACCTCGTGCCGGCGGTCGTACACGGCCACCCGGAATTCAACCCGGTCGCCGACCGTCAGTTTCGACGTGGTGCCGTCCTGGTTGGTTTTGATGAGAGCGGCGGTCAGGAAGTTGTACCGCCCGCCGGCCACCAGCCCGCCAGGTTCCTGCTCCGGGTCGGCCGCCGGGATCGGGTACAGTTCGTTGTTCTTCGTCTCGTCGTAGGTCTCGAAGATGCCCAGTTCGGGGCGGAAGCGGCCGACCTTTTCGGGGTCCACCGTCACCTGCTTCAGGTTGAACTGCGTCCACGGGCCGTCGTTCACCCGGTAGATGATGGCCGCCCGGGCGATACCCAGGCTGGACCGCGCCTGATACCCGATCTGGATCTGCCCGCCGAGGATGAGCGGCATCCCCCGCACCTCGTAGTCGTCCACCGGGCCGGTGTCGGAGCCGGCCATGAGCAGTTCGTCGTTCAGCACCACCGTCGGCGGGCGGTCGGGCAGCACGCTGATGCCGCGGCGGGGCGGGGTCAGGTTGTTGAACCCGAAGTCGTCGGTCACCTCGACGCGGTAGCCGTTCACGCCGGGCGGGATGGCGAAGGTGGTGGTGGCGGTGGTGCGGGCGGGGTCGATGTCCATCTTCAGGCGGTGTTCGGCCGCCTTCCCGGCCAGTACCACCTCGGCCCGTTTCACCGTCTTCGACACCTCTACCTGCACCTTCACCGAGCAGTCCGGGTGGCACACCACCTCCCCCTGTCGGGCGACAGAGGCGAACCGCCGTTTGCCGTCGGGGTCCACATACGCCGGGGCGAGTACCCAGGCGTCGACCTTCGTCACCACCGGCCGCGGCTCGTACTTCACCTCGGCGGCCGCCCGCATCTTGCCGTCGCCGACGCGGGCGGTGAAGGCGAACGGCTCGGTCGCCGGCGGCAGGTCGGCGACGAAGAAGCTGTCCCCGTTGTCGTCCGTGCCGGTGTACCGCAGTTGGTACTTGGCGGTGGCATCGACCGTGTGGAACAGCTTGATCCCGCCCCCGTCGGGCAAGTAGACGAGGTGGAACCGCCGCTCGCCCCCCTCGGGCACCACCCGCACCACGCCGGCGGCGGACGGGTCCACCGGCCCGCTCACCTTGACCGTCAGTTGCATCGGGTCGCCGGCCGGGAACGGTCCGGCGGAGGCGTTCTCGATGCCGTTGTTCCGCGGGATGTCGGCGGGGATGAGCAGTTGTCGCAGCAGCAGCGCTGTGGTGGTCTGTGGGAACAGTAGCAGGGCGGTGGTGGCGAACAGCAGCACCGGCAGGAGCAGCCCGCCGGCCCACAGCAGGCGTGTCGGGTTGGCCAGCGAGGCCAGCTTGCGGCGGCCGGTCATGCCGAGCGCCTCGTCGGTGACGGCGTCGATCAGTTCCTTCGACATGCCCTTGGTGCGGGCGCCCTCGCGGTTCAGTTGCAGGGCGGTGACGAGCCGGTGATCGTACTCGGTGAACTCCTTCTCCGCCCGGCTGGCGAGGGCGACGAGCGACGGTGCCTTCACCGACCGCAGGGCCAGCCACCCGACCCCCAGGTACACGGCCAGTTGGCCGACGGCCATGAGCAGCCGCGCCCAGAACGGGGTGCCGTCCCAGGCGAGCAGGTCCCACACGTTGTCGGTCAGGCAGGCGAGGGCGACGCCGACGACGGCGACCAGCGCCACGGCGGCGACGGCCACGCTCGCCGAGTACACCCACTCGCGGGCCTGCCAGGACTTCAGTTGGCGGAGGATCGGGGTCATGAGGTTCGGTCGGTGGTTAGCCGCGAGGCAACGCCGAGCGGCTAACCCGGGTACATTGGGTCAACTCAGGCTGTTCACCTTCCGCACCGTCCACTCGGCGGCGAACAGCAGCAACACCACCACCAGCCACCAGTGGTTCCAGTCCCACAGTTCGACCTCCCTCTTCTCGACGAACGGGGTGGTCTTCGGCTTCACCTCTTCGGGCAGGCGGTGCAGTTCCTCCTCGCGGTAGAACTTCCCGCCGGTCGATTTGGCCAACTCCATCAGCCCTTCCTCGTTCATCGGGCCGGTGCTCAGTTCGTGGCTGTCGGGCAGGCTGACGCGGTACTCGAGCACCGCCGTGTCGTCGCCGTTCTCCACCTTCATCGAGTACCGGCCGGGCTTGTTGAACGGCACCGTGGCGACGAACTCGCCGGGTTGGCCGGGCAGGCCGTTCAGCGTCACCGACGCGGTCGGCGCGTTCACGTCGTCGGTCGGCACGACGGAGGCGGTGATCTTGTCCACCGGGATCGGCTTCAGGTCGCCGTTCACGTTCTGCAGCAGGCGGGCGTACACCTGGCCGGTGCTGCCGACCGTCGGGTCCTGGGTGTCGAACGACAACTGCGTCAGCTTGGTGCCGAGGGTGCGGGGGGCGCCGGCCATGTACACCGCCTGGCTCCAGAAGCGGTAGAAGTACTTGTCCGCCTCGTTCCGCCGCCACCGCCACGTCTCGTCGAACCCGGCGAACAGCACGTACCCCTTGCCGTAGTGGTGGCCGGCGAGCAGGGGCATCGGCTTGCCGTCGGCCAGCTTGGCGGTCGGGTGAACCAGGAACGCCTCGGCGGCGGGTTTCAGCTTGGTGATCGGGTAGTGCCACATGAGCGGCGGGAGGGTGGCCCACACCCGCTTGCTCTCGACCGGCGTGTCTTCCAGGTTGAGCAGGGCGGACCGCTCGCCGGCGGGGGTCGCAAGCGGGCGGAACCCTTCGGTGCGGGCGTCCGGGTCCATCTTGAACTGGGTCGGGCGGAACTCGACCGGCAGCACCTCGGCGAGCGGCGTCTTGTCGAAGGTGGCCGGCCCGGCCGCCTTGCCGGCGATGTGGATCAGCCCGCCCCCCTCGGCCACGAAGTCCTTCACCCACACCTGCTGCTCTTTGGTCAGGAAGCCGGCCGGGATGTCGCCCAGGATGAGCAGGTCGTAGGCGAACAGGTCGGCCCGCGTGGTGGGGAAGGTCGGGACGAACGGGTAGCCCGACTGCATGGCCTTCGAGTCGCCGTCGGTGAGCAGGAACTTGGCCTCGCACCGCCGGTCCCGCATCAGCCCCCGCTGGATGAACTTGAAGTCCCACCGCGGCTGCGAGTCGATGCTCAGCACCTTCAGCTTGCGGTCCACCACCTTCACGTTCTTGACCAGTTCGTCCGGCGGCGGCGCGCCGGCGTCGCCGATGTACCGGGCGACCACCTTCAACTCCTGCTTGCCGGCCACCTCGGCCTGGGCCTTCGTCGGCACGAATTTGAGCAGGGCCTTCTGGTCGTCCCCGTCCTTCGCGTCCACCGTCTCGGTGGCCACCTCCTGGCCGTTCAGCATCAGCTTGAACTCCACCTTCCCGCGGCCGCCGAACCCCCGCCCCTGGAACCGCACCGGCACGACGGCCGTGTCTTCCACGAACAGCGCGTCCTGGGCGAGCACGTCGCGGATGCGGAGTTGGACGAACGAGCTGCTGCCGACGCCGTACACGTACACCGGTACGCCCAGCCGCTGGCACTCCAGGGCCAGATCCGACAGGCTCTTGCCGCCGCTGTTCTGCCGCCCGTCGGTGACGAGGACGACCGCCGCCGGCCGCTGGTTGTCGTCCCGCTTGAGCAGGTCGAAGGTGGTGTCGGCGATGGCCGTGCCGGGGCGGTCGGGCTTGAGGGTGTCGAGCCAGGCGGCGTCGGCCGGGTCGAGGCCGTCGCGGGACACGCCGAACGCGGCGGCGTCCACCGGCCCCACCTTGCCGAGCCGCTTCACCAGATCCAGCCGGCGGTTCTTGAGGGCGGCTTTGGCCACCGCGAACCGGGTGAGTTTCTCGTTGGGGGCGGCCGGGATGGTCTCGGCGCTGGGCATGTCGAGGACGGGCTGGTTCGGCGGCACCAGGTCGTACGCGACGGCCACCCGCCAGCGGTCGATGGTGTTCGGCCGCGGGTCCTCGGCGGCCATGCTCTGGCTGGCGTCGATCAGCAGGGCGACCGATTTCGCCCGCTCCCCGCGGGTCTCGTCCTGCCACACCGGGCGGAGGGCGAGGAACAGGACGAACCCGGCGAGCGCCACCCGCAACCCGGCCAGCAGCAGCCGCCAGATCAACTTCACCCGCCCGGACTCGAACAGGTACAGCGCGAGGACCCCGCCGGCCGCCAAGACGAACAGCAGCACCGCGGCCCACCACGGGAACCAACTGCGGAAGGTGATCGCGGCGAACGGCACGGTCAGCATCTCATTCAGTCCCAATGGGTTCCGAATTCACCACAGAAGAGCTAACCACAGAGGCACAGAGACACAGAGAGAACCAAATACAGTGTGAAGTCAGAACTCTGTCTCCTGTCTTCTCTGTGTCTCTGTGCCTCTGTGGTTAGTCCTCGCTCCTCACGCCGCACGCCCGCAGAACCACGCCCACACCGCCTCCCCGCACACGAACGCGAACAGCAACAGCAGCAGCGCCACCGTCGGCCACTCGCGGTCGGGGCGGTTCACCAGCGAGTCCGGGTCGGTGTTGGACACCAGCCGCGGACGCACCCCCAACTCCGCCTCCCCGTCGTCGTCGGTGACGACGTCCAGACTCTCCGACTCCTTCAGCACCGGGTTGACGGCGAATCGGGGCGGGTCGTCCAGTTCCAGGCCGACGGGTTGAATGCGATAATCCCCGGCCTCGGCCGTCTCGGCGTACCGCACGGTCGGCTTGTCGCCCACCGCGGCCGGCTTGCCCACCCGCACCCGCGTGCCGTCCGGCCGCACGATCTCGTACTCGGGGTACCGCTTCTGGATGACGGTGGCGAGGTCGTCCCGCGGGTCGTCGGCGTCCTTCGAGCCGGGCGGCGGGGCGACCCACACGACCGGCTCGCCGGCGAGCAGGTTGCCCCCCTTCCCGGCCTTGCCCGTCAGGTGCGACAGGATGAACCGGATCGTGGACACATACGAGACCGCCTTCGCCGGCCAGTTCGTCCAGGCGCCGTCGAGCGAGGTGTGGAAGAACACCACCTCACCCGCGCCGACCGGCTTGCTCGACACCAGCGGGGTGCGGTTGTCCAACTCCAGCAGCACCCGGCCGAGCGAAGCCGGGTCCTTGTTCACCGCGAACGCCGTGCCCACGTCCACGTCGGCGGTGGCGGTGCTGAACGGCTCGGACTTCAGGCGGGCGAGCATGGACAGCGGGGCGACCGAGTCCGGGGCCGGCTTGAACGGCGCTTCCGGGGTGGTCTCCACCTTCTTCGTCAGGTCGAACGGCAGCAACTTCGCCCCGCCGGAGCCGAGCACGCGGTTGTAGCTCTCCGGGATGGTGAACGGCCCGACCCCGACGACCAGCCCGCCGCCGTCATTCACGAACTTGGTCAGGCCGCCCACGAACGCCGGGGTGAGGGCGGGGATGCCCGACTTGTCGTTCGGGTCGGCCGGCACGTCGGCCAGCACGACGATCTGGTAGTCGCTCAGCCGCTCGTTCGCGGCCAGGTCGGCCGGCAGCACCTTCACCTTGATGAAGTAGTCGTCCCGCAGGGTGTCCGACACCGGGGTGACGGCCTGGGCGACGTAGTGGGCGGCCGACTCGCGGGGGTCGCGGGGGTCGGGCCGGCCGTCCACCACCAGCACGCCGATCGTCTTGCGAACCAGGATGAGCTTGTCGAAGCGGTTGTCGCCGGGCAGGTCGTCCGGTTGGGCGGCGGTGGCCACCATCTTTCCGCCCACCTCGGTGCGGGGTTCGCCGACGCGGGCGGTGAGCAGACGGGTGCCGGCCTCGCCGAGTGCCGCCGTCATCGTCACCGGGAACGTCGCCCCCGGTTCGATCTCCGGCGCCAGCCCGCTGTCGATGCCGTTGTCGGATCCGTCCACCGTCAGACTGACCGCCACGTTCGTCACCTTCTCGCGGCCGGTGTTCTTCAGCAGCACGGTGAACGGCAGGCGGGTGCCGCTGTGCGGGATGGCGTCCGGGAAGGTGATGTCCGTCACGGCCACGTTTTTGGTCTTCGGCTGCGTCACCACCCCGTTCTTCTCTCGCGTGGCGGCGGAGCCGCACCGCAGGGCGGTCAGGCTGGCCCGCTGCCGCAGGTCGGCGGACTTGGCGGCGGCCGCCCCCTCCAGCCCGCTCCGCTGGAAGTCGGAGAACAGGTACACTTCCGACCGGTTGCCGGTGTTGACTCGGTCGAGGGCGACTTTCGCCTCAACCAACCCCGGAGCCAGATCGCCGGCCTGGCTGGTGAGGGTGAGGCCGTTGATGACCGCCCGCGCCTGGTCCAGGTTGGACGGGGTGAACGGGACGCTGGCGGCGCGGTCCGAGCAGGTGATGACCTGGACGGTCGAGCCGGGGGGCAGTTTGTCGACGACGTCGAGGGCGGCCTTTTTGGCCCGCGCGAACCGCGTCATGTCGCCGTCCTGGGCGCCCATGCTGTACGACGTGTCGACGACCAGCACGGCGTCCACGCTCGACCCGCTCCCGCCCCACAGGCCGGACACGTCGGCGAACCGGGCCAGCGCCAGGGCCAGCACCAGCAGGGCGACGCACCGGATGATGAGCAGGATCAGCTCGCGGAACTTGATCCGCTTGGCCGTCTGCTCGATGCTCTTGCGGAGGAACTCCATGGCCGCCCACGGGAGCGGGCGGAACCACGCCTTGAACAGGAAGTGCAGGGCGATGGGCAGGGCGACCGCCAGCCCGCCGAGCAACAGGAGTGGGAACGTCGGGGTCATAGTCGATTCCGACGAGCCGCGACCGCGAGGGAGCGGGTACTCAATTACCCACTCCCTCGCGGTCGCGGCTCGTTTAGCGTTTCGCCTGCTGCAGCCGCCGCACCAGGTACTCGCCGAGCGCGTGGACCGGGTTGCGGTCGGTCCGCATCAGCACGTAGTCAATCCGGCTGCCCTCGCACCCCCGCTGCAGCTCGCTCATGAACTCGTCCACCGCCCGCTTGTACGCCGGGCGGAGCAGGTGCGGGCGGGCGAGCAGGTAGTCCGCCCCTTCCAGGTTGGTGAACCGGATGTTGCCGTCGAGCGGGAAGTCGATCTCGTCCCGGTGCAGGACGTGCATGAGGCACACCTCGTGCCCGCGGAACCGCACCTGCCGCAGGCCGGCGAGCAGCTTCTCCGGGTCGTCGAAGCAGTCCGAGATGAGCACCACGATGCCGCGGCGGGACACCTGG
>CAYMHO010000222.1:0-3361 GCA_964390195.1 uncultured Fimbriiglobus sp.
GTACGTGTAGGCGTGGTCGAGCGGGCGGTCGAACACCACGTCCACGAACAGTTGCGGGCTGGTGCTCGTGGGGAGTGCAGCAGGTTCGGGGGTGAGCGTGTGCATGTGGGAAGGGTACGCCACACCCGGCACATCCCGCAATGTCGGCTGGCTTCGGGGCGTGGTGGCGAGGGCGGACCGGCCCGCGCCACCACGCACGACCGTCACTTCTGGTTGACGCCGGTGATGAAGACCAGCCCCTTGCCCTTGATGGTGGTCGTCAGGGTGAACTCCTTGCCGCCGGTGGCGGTCACTCTGAGCGTGTCCAGGCCGTCCGTCTTGCCCCCCTCGAACACGCTGTTCACCACGTTCTTGATGGTGTCCGCGTTGGCCGAGTTGACCAGCCCGGCGAACCGCACCAGCGACACCTCGAAGGCGAGCATCGGCGTCTTGGCCGGCTTGGTCGCGCCGATCGCCTTCACCCCGTCCGCCTTGTCGGCCGTCTGCACCGCCAGCAGGTCGTCGCCGGTCAGCACCCACAGGGTGTCGGACCCGAACGGCACGCCCTCGCCCTTGGCGAACTTCAGCTTGTGAACGTTCCGCTCGCCCGCCTTCTCCACGTCGCCGGTGAACTCGGCCTGATCGGCCGGCAGGAACTGGCCGAAGAACTTGGCCGTCTTCTCGATCTCCTTGCCGTCCACCGTCTTCACCGCCGCCGTCAGCCCGACCTTCCCCTTACCCGCGTCGGTCGTCACCAGCCCGAGTTGCAGGTCGCCGGCCCGCAGCGTCGGCAGCACCGAGTTGGTCACCATCTCGAGCGCCGCTTTCTCGTCCCCCTTGGCGTTGTCCACCGCGTCCTTCGCCAGCCCGTCGACCAAGGCGGCGAACTTCTTCTTCGTCTCGGGCGGCAGGGTGAAGTTCAGGCCGAGGGCCAGCACCGGGTTCTTGACGGCGGCCACGGCGGCGGTGACGCCGCTGTCGCGGTCGGCGAACGAGGCGAACGTCTTGCTCAGGGTGCTGCCGCCCTTCGGGGTGATGGTAACGGCCAGCTTGATGTCGTCGGACTTCGGCTCGACGTCGATGGCGGCGGTCAGCGTGTCGCCCTCGGTCAGCAGGGTCTTCACCGCGTCCACCCCGGCGTCGATCAGGAACTCGTTGATCCGCTTCTGGGCCGGGTCGGCGTTGTTCTTCGCCCCCTCTTTCAGTTGCAGTTCGAGTTGCCCGTACACCGCCTTCCGCAGGTCGGCCGGGATGCGGTCGAAGTGGACTTTGGCGGCGATGACGCCGGGCATCTTGTCGGCGAAGAACGTCTTCGGGGCGATCAGCTTAGCCTTGTCCACCCCGTCGGCGGACCGCAGGGTGGCGTACATGTACCCGTCATTGAACCGGAAGTAGACGGTGGCCGGGAAGTTGGGCACCTCCACGCTGTAGGTGCCGGTCTTCTCGTCCTTCTTCGGGTCGAGGCTCAGCTTGCCGCTCATCAGGGCGACGACCGCGTCGGCGTCGGCCACCGGGATCATCAGCACGACGGTGCTCTCCTCCACCTTCTCGGTGACGACCGCGTACGCGCCGAGCGGCCGCTTCAGGTCGAGCCCCTCCAGCCCCTTCTCGTTCTCGGCGAACGTCTTCACCAGCCCGCCGATCTGCTCGAACTGGTCCTTCTGCCCGACCAGCCCGCCCACGTACTCGATCACCGGCACGAGGTCGGACGCCCCGAGCAGCCGCACCTCCACCGCCGGCTTGAGCGGCTCGGCCTGCACCGCCGCCGCCAGCCCGACCGCCGCCACCACCGCCCACACGAACCGCGTCATCGCCGTGCCCTCGGATGTGGAATTGTGACAGGTGTACCCCGCCGGGGGCTGGCAGGTTTCGGGTGTGGTGAGACCTCACCCTTTCCCTAAAACACGCCCTGTTCCCAGGAGCAGCGCGATGAGCCAGAAGACGTGGGGCGGGCGGTTCAGCGGGGCGACGGACGAGCGGGTGGAACAGTTCACCGAGAGCATCTCCGTGGACCGCCGGCTGTACCGGCACGACATCCGCGCCAGTCAGGCGCATGCCCGCATGCTGGCCGAGGTGGGGCTGATCACGGCGGACGAGGCCGAGGCCATCTGCTCGACGCTCGACGGCATCGCGGCGGACATCGAGGCCGGGCGGATGGAGTACAAGGTGTCGCTCGAAGACATCCACACGCACATCGAGAAGGCGCTCATCGCGAAGCTCGGCGACGTGGGCCGAAAGTTGCACACCGGCCGCAGCCGGAACGACCAGGTGGTGACCGACGTGAAGTTGTGGGTGCGGGACGCGATCGACGAACTGGACGACCGGCTGAAGGAACTCCAGCGGGCGTTCGTGGTGAGCGCGGGGCGTGAAGACGGGGTCATCCTGCCGGGGTACACGCACCTGCAGCGCGCCCAGCCGGTGCTGGCCGCCCACTACTACCTGGCCTACGCCGAGAAGTTCCAGCGGGACCGGGAGCGGCTGGCCGACGCCCGCAAGCGGGTGAACGTGTTGCCACTCGGGGCGGCCGCGCTGGCCGGCAGCTCGCTCCCCATCGACCGCGAGAGCGTACGCCGGAAGCTGGAGTTCGACAGCGTCGCGGCGAACAGCCTGGACGTGTCGTCCGACCGCGACTTCCTGTTGGAGTTCGTGTTCGACCTGTCGCTGATCGCCGTCCACCTGAGCGGGTGGGCGGAGGAGTGGATCATCTGGAGCACCACCGAGTTCAACTTCCTGGAACTGCCGGACGCCTTCTGCACCGGCTCCAGCATCATGCCGCACAAGAAGAACCCGGACGTGCTGGAGTTGATCCGAGGGAAGTCGGGCCGCGTGATCGGCACGCTCAACCAGTTGCTGATTCTGGTGAAGGCGCTGCCGCTGGCGTACAACCGCGACCTGCAGGAGGACAAAGCCGCACTGTTCGACGCCTTCGATACGGTGGTCGGGTGCCTAGCGGTGGCCGCCCCGCTGGTGGAGCAGACGAAACTGCGGCGGGAGGTGATCGCATCCCGGATCGAGGACGGGTTCCTGGACGCCACCACTCTGATGGAGGCGCTCATCGCCGCCGGGGTGCCGATGCGGTCGGCGCACGAGGCGGTCGGCACGCTGGTGAAGGAGTGCGAGCGGCGGAAGTGCCGGCTGGTGGACCTGCCGGCCGAGGAGTTCGAGAAGGCGGCACCGGGGGCGAGCGGGGTGCGGGCGAAGCTCGGGGTGGCGAATGCGGTGGCGGCGTTCAAGAGCTACGGCAGCACCGCCCCAGCCGAAGTGAAACGGCAGGTGGCGGCGTGGAAGGGGCGGGTGTGAGTGGTGTCCCAGGCTCGCTGCCGGGCGGCCCCGCCGGGCCACCGCCAGGGGGGGCGGGGGCGCCCGCCCGGGGGCCCCCCAC
>CAYMHO010000222.1:3371-11594 GCA_964390195.1 uncultured Fimbriiglobus sp.
CTCGCACGCTCGCGGCGAAGACCACACCTGTTCGCCACGAGCGGACGAGTGGCCGTGACTACCCCTCGTACCACCGCAGCAGCACCCACTCGATCAGCCAGCCGAGCACGTTCAGCCCGGCGTCGTTCGTGTCCCGCCACGGGTCGAACTCGCTCACCGACACGCCCACCACGTTCCCGTCGAACGCCGCGTCGAGCAGCTTGAGCGCCAGAAGGGGCGACAGGCCGAACGGCAGCGGGTGGTGGACCGCCGGCACGTTCGCCGGGTCGAACACGTCCGCGTCGATGTCGACCCACACCCGCTTCGCCCCGGCCGCCCGCTTCCGCACCTCCTTGGTGAACTTCTCGATGTCGTTGGCGATGTCCAAGCTGCTGTACGCCGCGGCGAAGTTGGCGTTGATCTCGCCGGGCGTCAGGAACAGGTCGCGGTGGCCGACGTTGATGATCGGCGGCAGGTCGGTCTCGGCGTGCAGGAGGAAGTTGCCGTTCGCCAGGTTGGAGGTGACGTTGTGCAACCGGTAGATGTCGAAGTGGGCGTCGAACTGGAACACCAGGGTGTCCGCCCCCAACTCCTCGTACACCGGCAGCACGCTCAGGTGGTTGCCGCCCAGCCACACCACCCGCTCGCCGTTGCGGAGGCACTGGCGGGCCGTCTGCCGGCCGATCATCCGCCACCCCTGCACCGCCTTCGGCGTGTCGAACGCGAACTCCTTCACCTTCACCAGCCCGCGGTAGGCGTCGCACCGGGTCGGTCTGGTCTCTTGGCGGTTGTCGGCCAGCAGTTCGCCGACGAAGTCGCCCAGCCGCTCCGCCCCGGCCCCGGTGCCGGCGTTCCCGAACAGGTCGAACGGGAACACGATGACCGACGTCTTCTGTCCCACGCTCGACATGACGACCCCCGGTTAAATGGAAACCCACCGCTGCTCACGGTGGCTCCGCAGCACCGCCTCGCACAAGCGGACCTCATTGTGCCCGTCGGCGAAGGTGGCGTACAGGGGCTGGGCGGGTCGGCCCGCCAGAATCGCCGCGTACACCGCCTTGTAGAGCTGCTTGAACGTGTCCGGGAACCCCTCCGCGTGCCCGCCGGGGTAGTCCGCGTACGGCCGCACCCCGCCGGCCATCAGCGACGGGTCGCGGGTCAGCCGCTCGTTCGGCCGGTCGCGGTAGCCGAGCAGTAGAGTGTTCGGCTCCTCGCTGTCCCAACCGGCCGACGCCGCACTGCCGGCCACGTCGAACCGCAGGCAGTTCTTCCGCCCGGCCGCGACCTGCGACACGCTGAAGCTGCCTTTCGCCCCACCCTTGAACCGCAACAGAATCGACCCGTAGTCCTCGGTGGTGACGGCCACCGGCACGCCCGGCCGCTCGCCCCCGCCGCTGGCGGTGAACGTCTCGCTCCCGCCGGTCGGCCGCTGGCGGGTCGGGTGAACGGTACTCAGGTCGGCGAGTACCGCCTCGACTTCCAGGCCGGTGGCGAAACACACCGTGTCCACCCAGTGGGTGCCGATGTCGGCCACCGCCCGCAGGTCGCCCCCGTCCTCGGCCAGCACCCGCCAGTTGAAGTCGGTGTCGTACAGCAGCCAATCTTGCAGGTACGACCCGGTCACGTGCAGCACGTTGCCGAGCGATCCGCTCTTCACCCGCTCCCGCAACTCCAGCACGCACGGGTAAAACCGCACGTTGTAGTTCACCGCCGTGACCACCTCCGCCGCGGCCGCCAGCGTCACCAGTTCGGCCGTCTCGGCGGTGGTCATCGCCAGCGGCTTCTCGCAGACGACGTGTTTGCCGGCGGCGACGGCGGCCTTGCACTGGTCGAAGTGCAGGCGGTTCGGCGACGCCAGGTGAACCACGTCCACGGCCGGGTCGGCGAGCAGTTGCTCGAAGGTGGCGTACCCGGTGGGAATCCCCAGCGCCGCCGCCGCCGCCCGCGACTTCTCCGCACTCGAACCGAGGATACCGGTCACCCGGTGCCCGAGCCGGCGGATCGCCTCGACGTGAACCGGCCCGATGAACCCGGTGCCGACCACCGCCGCTGACAGGGTGTGCATGTTCAACTTCTCATCGTTCTTTCTGAAGCGGGGCCGACGGGGGGACGATACAATCCGAAGATACTGCCGGGTCTGTCCCGCGTCCCGACGTCCGGAGAAAGCCAATGACCTACCTGAAACGGTGCGTGTGGGCGGCGGTGATCGCGGCGGTTGCGGCCGGGGCGGCGACCGCCCAGACGACGGGCACGACCACCCCCACCACCACGACCGGCGGCACCGGCGGGAGTACCGTCACCGGCCTGCCGGGCAGTAGCACCCCGCAGAACACGAACGCCGTCCAGGCGGCGGAGATCACCAGCACGACCGGCGGGTTCTCGCAGAGCGTCGTCCAGCCGTCGAACATCATCGGCCCGTACTTCGCCAGCCCGCTGTTCCAGGGGGTGCCGTCGTCGTCGGCCACCGGCGCGACCGTGACCGGCCCCGGCGGGTTCGGGTCGCCGCTGTTCGGCGGCACCGGCACGGCCGCGGGCGGCACCGGCGGGCGGGCGACCACCGCCGGCGCGCGGGCGACCAACAGCGGCGGCACCGCCAACCGGGCGACCGGCACCACCGGCGGCCTTCAGAGCGGGACCACCGGCACGGCCGGCCGCACCGGCGGCCTTCAGGGCGGGTCCACTCTGGGCAGTCCGACGGCCGGTCTGGGCGGCAGCACCGGCGGGCTGCAAGGCGGCACCACCGGCGCCGCCGGCCGCACCGGCGGGTTGGGCGCCACCGGGCGGGCGGGCGGGCTTGGCAACACCGGCCTGGGCGGCGGGGCGAACAGCACCGCCCAGCAACTGAGCACCGGCCGCCAGGTGGCCTACACCCAGACGCTCAAGTTCGGCGTCCCGCCCATCACCACCCCGCAACTGCAGACCGACATCAACGCCCTGGTGAGCACCTCGCCCACCCTGAGCGGCGTGAACGGCCTGCAGACGACGGTGGCCGACGGCGGGCTGGTGGTCGTCCGCGGGAAGGTGGCCGACGAGGACGAGGCCCGGCTGGTGGAGGGCGTCATCATGCTCACGCCGGGGGTGAAAGGCGTGAAGAACGAACTGGAGTTCCCGAAGCCGCCGTCGCCGTGAACTTTGTAGCCGGGGTCACAGGCCCCGGAATCGTAACCGGGGCCTGTGACCCCGGCTACAATGACTTCGTGTCCACCGCCGCGGGCGGGTCGCCACCACCGGCGGACCCGCCCGCGGTTTTTGCTTCGCACCGAGGTCCACCCCGATGGCGGGTCAGAACCCCTACATCACGAAGGCGAGAGTCAGCCTGCCCACCCGGCCGTTCAAGATCACGTTCCGCATTGAGGAGACGGGCGAGACGAAGGAAGCGACCATCGACCCGGCGAAGATCCCTTACGGCCGCACCGGGGAGCCGGGCAGCATCATGGACTTGGCCGAGGCGGCCGGGGTGGACGTCGAGCACTCGTGCGGCGGGGTGTGCGCGTGCGCCACCTGTCACGTCTATGTGACCGACGGGCTGAACACCTGCCCGGCGGCCACCGAGAACGAAGAAGACATGCTCGACACCGCGCGGGCCGTCACCCCCGAGTCGCGGCTCAGTTGCCAGTGCGTGCCGGACGGCACCGCCGACGTGAAGGTGACCATCCCGGCGTGGAACAAGAACCTGGTGAAGGAAGGGCACTGACGCCGGCCGGGTCACGCCGACCGGACGGCGTCGACCGCCTCGCCCACCGTCGGATACCGCCGCAGGAGGAGGTTCACCCGCGTCAGTTCGAGGATCTGCGCCACCGGCGCGGACACGGCGGCCAGCGCCACCGCCCCGCCGAGCGATTTCAGCTTGTTGTGGAGCGTCAGGAACACCCGCAGCCCCAAACTGCCGACGTACCCCAGCCGGCTGAGGTCGAGTACGAACCGCCGGTGGCCGGCGTCGAACAGCCCGGTCAGCCCCGGTCCCAACAGCTCCGACCCCTCCGGGTCGAGCTTTCCCACCAGTTCCACCACACACACCGCCCCCGAGGGGTCGGTCCGCGTCTCGAACGTGAAGACGTCGCTCATCGGTTCCCTTGTCGGTGGTCGGCCCGGACGGACGGCCGGTGTCAGTGTACAGAGCGGCCACCCGGAGACGTCGCCCCAACCGTCGCTGCGCGTCAGTCTTCCAGCTTGCCGCTCTTCTGGATGGCCCACAGCAGCCGTGACCCCAGCACCGCGCTGACGCTCACCCCGATCACGCCGATCACGCTCACGTCCCACAGCAGCGGCGGCGCCTTGTTCGCCCACAGCAGCGCCGACCCGACGAACAGCGCACTGGTCAGCAGCCCGAACACCAGCCGGTTGACGGACGGTTCGAGGTGCTGGTGCTGCAACTGCACGGCGAACTTCTTCTCGCGGGCGAACCGCATCACGTCCCGCACCATCCGCGGCATCGACCCGATCACCTCCTCCCAGTCCCGCAACCCGCTCATCACCTTCTGCATCATCCGCTTGGGCGACAGCCGGCGGCGGGTGAACCGCCCGCGGTACTGCTCGATCACCGTCGTCAGGTTGAACGCCGGGTCGAGCAGGCGGGCGGTGCCCTCCAGCATGACCAGCACCTTCACCAGCAGACTGACCGACGGCGGCAGCACGATCTGGAACCGCCGCACCGCCTCGGTCAACTCGTCGAGCGCCACGCTCAGCTCGAACTGGTCGAGCGGCATCCCCCAGTAGAAGGTGAGCTGGTCGGCCACCTCGGCCTGCAGGGCGGTGGCGTCCAGGTCGGGCGGGCACTGGCCGACGGTCATCACCAGGTCGGTCAGGGCGGCGGCGTCGCGGGTCATGACCGCGATCATCCCCTTCTCGATGTTCCCCCGCAGGGTGTCGTCCACCCGCCCGACCATGCCGGCGTCGAGCAGGCCGATCACCCCGCCGGGCAGGATGAGCACGTTGCCGGGGTGCGGGTCGGCGTGGAAGAAGCCGTCGCGGAAGATCATGTCCAGGAACACGCGGGCGCCGCGGCGGGCCAGTTCGGCCCGCACCCCGTGCTCCACCTCCGCCGGCAGTTGGGCGGACAGGGGGACGCCGTCCAACCGCTCCATGGTCAGCACGCGGGCGGACGAGTGGGAGGCGATCGGGGCGGGGAACGTGACCGTGTCGTCCTTGGCGAAGTTGCGGGCGAACACCTGCAGGTGCCGCAGCTCGCGGCGGAAGTCGAGTTCGCGGGAGAGCAGCTTGCCGAACTCGGCCACCACGGCGGTCGGCTTGTACGGCCGCACCTCGGCCAGGTACTTCTCGGCCACGTCCGCCAGGGCCGTCAAGATGGACAGGTCGGACTGGATCTTCGGGCCGATGTCCGGGTGCTGCACCTTCACCACCACCGCCCGCCCGTCGGGCAGGGTGGCCCGGTGCACCTGCCCGATGGACGCCGACGCCAGCGGGGTCTCCTCGAACGAGGCGAACAGTTCGCCGAGCGGCTTCCGCAACTCGGCCTCGACGGTCGCCTTCGTCGCCTCGAACGGGTCGGCCGGGGCGTTGTTCTGCAGCTTGGCCAGTTCGTCCGCCTGCTCCGGGCCGATGAGGTCCCGGCGGGTGGACAGCATCTGCCCGAGTTTGATGAACGTGGTGCCCAGTTCGGTCAGGGCCAGCCGCACGCGGGCCTCGCGGCTGGCGTCGGTGATCGGCCGAATCGGCGTCTTCCGCATCAGGCGGGTGATGAACCGCATGTCCAGGCGGGCGAGCCAGTCGGCCAGCCCGTACTTGACCATCACGCCGGCGATCTCGGCCAGGCGGTTGCCGTTGCGGGCAAGTTGCGGGATCTGGGCGAGGTTGACGGCCATGCCGGTGTTGTACGGGGCGGGTGGGCGGGGCGCCACAGTCGGGTGATGGTCACTTCGCCTCGAACTGTTCGAACCGCTTCGACCGCCTCACCACCTCCTTCGAGTCCTCGGTCTCTTTCACCCCTACGAAGGCGGCCGCCCCGTCGATGCCGTCGATCAGCTTCACCAGTTTGTCCGCCGGCAGCAGGCTGGCCCCCTTCGTGAGGGCGTCCGCCTGCCAGCCGTGCGGGGCGATGACGGTCGCACTCCGCCGGCCGGTCAGCCCGACGCCGGTCTTCGGGTCGAGCACGTGCGAGTACCGCACACCCTCGATCTCCACGTGCTGGAACAAATCCCCGGAGGTGGACACGCTGGCGTTCACCAGCTTGAGTGACCGCCGCGGGCCGCCCTGCGTCAGCGGGGCGATGTCCACCACCCACGCCTCCTTGTCCGGAGGGGCGTTGCTCACGGTGATGTCGCCGCTGGCCGCGATCAGGGCCGACGTGACGCCATTGTTTTTCAGTGCCGCCATCGCCTCGTCGGCGGCGAACCCCTTGCCGATGCCGCCCAGGTCGATCCGCATGTTCCCCTTCGCCAGCGTGGCCGTCTTCCCCGTCGCGTCCAGCGTGAGCATCTTGTACCCGACCAGTTCCCGCGCGGCTTTCAACTCGTCCGCCTTCGGCAGTTGCTTCGTCTTGCGGGCGGTCCGCCACAGCTTCACCACCGGCCCGACGGTGCAGTCGAACGCCCCGTCGGTCTGCTCGGACACCTGCCGGGCCAGGGTCAGCACCCGCAGCAGATCGTCGGACACCACCACCGGCCTGCCGGGATCGGCGTCGTTGGCGGCACACAGTTTCATGAGTTCCGACTTCGGGTTGTAGTCGCTCATGACGGCGTCCAGTTCCGCCACCCGCTTGAACGCCGCTTCGGTCGCCTCGTCCGCCGCCTTCGCGTCCGCCGCGTACAGCACCACCTTCCACTCGGTGCCCATGTGGACGGACTTGGCCTCGAACCGCTTTGGGGGTTCCGCATGGGCGACGGTGGCCAGCAGGATAAGATGAACGGCGAGCGAACGCATGGGGTTCTCCTTGTGAACCGACGGCGTACGCCGCCTGGGTTCCGAGCACCCGCGGGCTGACACCGCGCGCGGTTCGCCGGATTGGGTGTTTGACAGCCGGTCGCCCATCGGAGATTCTACTCGTATGAAACCGCGCGTTGCCCTCCTCGCTGCCGTCTCCGTGGTCGCCCTGGCCGTCGTCGTCGCGGTTGCCCAAGACGACAAGAAGCCGGAGACCAAGCCGGACGGCCCGGCCGCGTCGGTCATCGCCCCGGTGCCGCCCGAGCCGAAGGTGGATTACGCCTTCAAGCAGGAGAGGAAGTCGTTCACCGAGAAGTTCACCGAGAAGATCCGGGTCCCGCTGAAGAAGAAGAAGGGCAAGCCGCAGGAGTTCGCCGACAAGGAGGTGACGGTCACGTTCGAGATGGTGTACGTGCCCGGCGGCAAGTTCGAGATGGGCAGCCCGGAGGGGGAAGCCGGCCGGCAGGCGAACGAGGGGCCGGTGAACGGCGTCACCGTGCGGGACTACTGGCTGGCCAAGTACGAGGTCACCTGGGACGTGTTCGACGTGTGGTACCGGAACGCCGGCCTGCCCAAGCGGGACGAGGCGGTCGGCGCGTTCGAGGCCGAGAACCCGGGCAAGGACCTGGTGCCCGACGCCATCACCCGCCCGACCAACCCGTACGTGGACGACACCTACGGGCACGACCGGGAGGGCAAGCCGGCCCTCTGCATGAGCCACCACAGCGCGATGGTGTTCTGTCACTGGGTGCGGCTGAAGACGGGCAAGCCGTACCGCCTGCCGACCGAGGCCGAGTGGGAGTACGCCGCCCGCGCCGGCAGCAAGGGGGCCTACGGGTTCGACGCGAGCAAGGAGAAGTTGGAAGACCACGCCTGGTTCAAGGGGAACAGCAAGACCGAGGACATGCCCGACGGCACCACCCACAAGCCGGGCGAGAAGAAGGCGAACGCCTTCGGCCTGCACGACCTGCACGGGAACGTGGCCGAGTGGACGCTCGACCTGTTCGACCCGACCCTGTACGCCGCCCGCGCGAAGGACCCGGCCAAGGCGCTCGCCTTCACCCACCCGAAGGACGTCAAGTGGGGGCACGTGGTGAAGGGCGGGTCGTGGGCGGACGACGCGGCCGGCTGTCGGGCCGCCCGCCGGCTGGTGTCCGAACCCGACTGGATGGACAAGGACCCGAACCGCCCGCGGAGCATCTGGTGGCTGACCGACCGGGACACCATCGGCTTCCGCATCGCCCTGCCGGCCGACGAGTACCCCGAACTGAAAGGGCTGAAACCGGCCGTGGTGAAGGCCGGGCTGTAGACCACCCTGTCGGTCGCGGTCGAAACGTCCCGCCGGGACGTGAGGCCCGACTATCG
>CAYMHO010000223.1:0-11580 GCA_964390195.1 uncultured Fimbriiglobus sp.
TGAAGGCGATGGACCGGTACAAGCGGGACAACCGCCGCCCGTTCCCCACCTGGAGTGAGGTGCTGGAGGTGCTGCGGGCGATGGGCTACCGCAAGGTGGCCCCGCCGACCGACCTGCCCGGCGCGAAGAAGCCGCAGGTGCCGGCGGCGGTGTAAGATGTGCTCTGCTCGCTCCGCGAGCGGTCCTCCTGAACCCGCTCGCGGAGCGAGCAGAGCACCTTGAACATCTTCCTGAGCGCGGGCGAACCGAGTGGCGACCTGCACGGGGCCAATCTGGCCGCCGCCCTCCGCCACCGCCTGCCGAACGCTGAGTTGGTCGGGTTCGGCGGCGACCGCATGGCCGCCGCCGGCGTCAACCTCCTCTACCCGCTCACCGACCTGGCCGTCATGTGGTTCGGCCGGGTGCTCCAGCACCTGCCCACCTTTTTCCACCTCGGGGCGAAGGCGGAATCCTTCTTCCGCACCCGCCGCCCGGCCGCACTGGTTCTCATCGACTATCCCGGCTTCCACTGGCACCTGGCTCAGCGGGCGCACCGCTACGGGGTGCCGGTGTACTACTTCGTGCCGCCGCAACTGTGGGCGTGGGCGGGTTGGCGGGTGAAGAAGGTGAAACGCGACTTCACCGCCGTGCTGTCGGCCATGCCGTTCGAGGACAAGTGGTACGCCGACCGCGGGGTGCGGACGCACTACGTCGGGCACCCGTACTTCGACGAGATCGCCGCCCAGGAACTGGATGGTAACTTCATTTACGAGATGGAAGCGAAGGGCGGTGAACTGGTCGCCCTGCTGCCCGGCAGCCGCACCCAGGAGGTGACGAACAACTTCCCGATGATGCTGGCGGCGGCGAAGCGGATCGCGGCCGCCCGGCCGGGGGTGCGGTTCGCGGTGGCGGCGTACAGGCCGAAGCACGCCGAGTTCGCCCGCGAACTGCTCGCCGGCAGCGGGCTGTCGGTCGAGGTTCACACCGGCCGCACGCCGGAGGTGATCGAGGCGTGCGACGCGTGCGTGGCCGTGTCCGGGTCGGTCGGGCTGGAGTTGCTGGCGCGAACGACGCCGACGGTGGTGGTGTACCGCATGGGGAAGGTGTTCCACAAGGTGGCGCGGGCGCTGTCGCGGGTGGACGACATCAGCCTGGTGAACCTGCTGGCCGGCGAGCGGGTGTTCCCCGAGTTCGCGGTGTCTCACGACGCCTCGGCCGAGATCGCGGACAGGGTGCTCGGCTGGCTGACCGACCCGGCCAGCCTGGAGGCGGTGGTGCGGAAACTGGCGGACCTGAAGGCGAAGGTGGCGGTGCCGGGGGCGGTCGAACGGGCGGCCGATTTCCTGGCGGCGGAGATTGGCGGTCGAGGGCCTCACCCCCGGCCCCCTCTCGGCGACGGAAAGGGGGGCCGGGAGTGAGGTCTCTTCGGCAGCCGCCTTTTCCCGCCCGGCGCCCGAACCTACGCTAGACTGTAAGGCAGCCCGTGACGGCTGACTGAGACTCTCCCGATGTCCGCCATCTCCATCCGTTGCCCCGGTTGTAAGCACCGGCTGGCCGCCCCGCCCGAGGCGGCCGGGCGGTCGCTCCCGTGCCCGCACTGCCGGGCCGCCGTCTCCGTCCCGGCCGACTCGAACGCCACGCTGGTGGACGAGAACGCCCCGGACTTCTCCTACCTGCGGAACCAGCCGGAACCGGACGACGACATCTTGGTGGCCGAAGACACCGAGGACGGGGAGAGCGCGCTCGGCCAGTCTACCGCCCGCCGCCCGGCCCCGCCCACCGTCACCAGCAAGACGACCGCGGTCGTCCCCCCGCCAGTCATCTACACACCCCCGCCGGTCGGCGACCGCCCGCCCGACCCGCCCGACAACCCGTTCGCCCAACTGTCCGGCCCGCCCAGCTCGAAGCGGAGGGCCTCACCGCTCCCCCCGCCGGCCGAGCCGGTCAACCCGCCCCAGAAGGCGAAGGACAAGCCCCGCGACCGCCGCCCCGAACCCGCCCCCCAGCCGCCCGCCCGAACCCCCAAGTGGGTGTGGCCGGTGCTCATCGCCCTCACCCTGTACGCCTTCGTCGCCACCGGCGTGGGGGCGTGGGGGTGGCTGCGGCCGGTCGCGCCGCCGCCAACCCCCACCAAACCGGCCCGTTAGCCGGGCGGGCGTCCGAACTCTCGCCCCACGTCATCTATACTGCCCATTATGACCCCCACCGCCCCGGACGCCCGCGAGCTGACCCGCCGCGGCCGCGCCTACGCCCGCCGGCACGAGTTCGACCGGGCCGTCGAGATGTTCACCGGCGCCCTCGACCTGGCCCCGACCGACGTGGGCACCCTGTACTCCCGCGGGAACGCGTACATCTCCCTCAGCCGGTACGCCGACGCCGTCGCCGACTTCACCGAACTGCTCACGCACGAGCCGGACCACGTGGCCGGGCTGCACAACCGCGGCACCGCCCGGGCCGAACTGGGCGAGTACGACGCCGCCATCGCCGACTTCACCGCCGCCATCGCCGCCGCCCCCGAAGACCCAGACCCGCTGAACGGCCGCGGGGACGTGTACCGCCGGCTGGGCCAACTGGACGCCGCCATGACCGACTTGCAGAAGGCGATCGAATTGGCCCCGCGGGGGGTGCGGGGGCACTTCCTCCGCGGGCAGGTGCAGGCCGCCCGCGGCGACCACGCGGCGGCCATCGCCGACTTCGACAAGGTCCTCGAGCTGGCCCCGCGGGCGGTGAAGGGGTACGTGCAGCGGGCGGTCAGCCGCGAGCAACTGGGCGACATCGACGGCGCGCTCGCCGACCTCGGTTCGGCGTTGCGGCTGAACTCGCGGTCCACCGACGCCGCCCGGCATCGCGGGCGGATTCACGCCGACCTGGGCTTCCATGCGAAAGCCGCCTCCGACTTCGACTGGGTGTTGCGGCAGACGCCGAAGGACGTGGACGCGCTGAACCAGCGGGGGGCGGCCTACGCCGAACTCGGCTGGTTCGCCAAAGCGATCGCCGACTTCAACCACGCCGCCGCCCTCAGCCCCGGCGACCCCGACCCGCTATACAACCGCGGGCTGGCACACGCCCGCTCGAACAACCACGAGTCGGCCGTCGCCGACTTCACCGCCGTTCTCGCCCTGCAACCGGACAGCCCCGACGCCCACCTGCAACGGGGGTACGCCCACCAGCAGTTGCTCGACTACGGGCGGGCGGTGGCGGACTTCAACAAAGTGATCGAACTGGAACCGACCGGCGTGCGGGGGTATTTCGCGCGGGCCACGGTGCGGCGGCTGATGGACGACCCGACGGCGGTGGCGGATGCCGACAAGGCGGTCGAGTTGGCCCCAGAATCGACGGCCGCGCTCAACCTCCGCGGGTCGATCCGCCTGGCCGCCCACGACTACGCCGGCGCCTTGGCCGACTTCGCCGCGGTGCTGGCGACCGACGAGAACGACGCCACGGCTTTGAACGCCGCCGCGTGGGTGAAGGCCACCTGCCCGGACGAACAGTACCGCAACCCGCAGGAGGCCTACGATTTGGCCCTGCGGCTGAACGGCAACACCGGCCACCAGGAGGCGGGGTATCTGGACACTTTGGCGGCGGCGTGCGCGGCGCTCGGCCGGTGGGAACACGCCGTGAAGTGGGGAACGAAGGCGGCCGGACTGGTGCCCCCGGACGAACGCGGGCCGTACAAGCAGCGGGTGGAACTGTACAAGAGCGAGCAGGCGTACATCGACCGGGGGTGAGAGGGTAGTTGGTAACTCTTCAAATCGGTTGCCCTGGAGGGGCAAGTGACGCTTACGGAAGCACTGGCCCAACTGCATGCGTGGTGTGACCGAAGCCGGGGTGAGGTGATCGAGATCGCCCCCGGCGTGTCCGGTCCGTTCCAGTCGCGGGGCACGTTCGACGAGGTGGCCGTCCGGGCGATCGAAGTCGAGTTGGGTTGCGATCTGCCCCAGACATACTTCGAATTCATGGCGGTCGTCGGTGAGTCTTCGTTGTTCGGCTGGTCGCCGCGCGGCGGCGGGTCGCACTTCTACCACCCGCAACAGGTTATCGAGACATCGCGGGAATGGGCTGCCGCCCGGCCTGACGTCGAGCGGTTCTGTTTCGTCGGCGAGCACCGGTCGATGGGCGACATGATGGGCTTCTGTCTGGACCGCCCCGGCCCTGCGAATTTCGACAGCTATTGCCACGAGTACCCGTTCGAAGAGTATGTGTCGGTGTCGGACGAAATCCGATCGTGGCGTGAGTTCGGGTCGTACATCGTGCGGATTGTGGAATCGCACGGCCGAGATTCGTTGTAGTCGGCCTGAAGGGCCGGGTTCCGTCAGCCCAGGGCGGAGTGAGCGGAGCGAACGTAGCCCTGGTTAAGCGATCCCAATTACATCTGCCCTGAAGGGGCGGGGTCACCCCAGAACCCGCCCGTTCAGGGCGGCTCCCTTTTCGCATGGGTACCCAGGCCTCCGCTCGCCTGCGGCTCGCTTCGACCTGGGCTGACCGAACCCGGCCCTTCAGGCCGGTCGAGTCCGAGACGGCATCCGTCCACTCGGAGCGTCGCACCCTCCCCGCACCTGTTAGCCCGACGCGCGCCAACGGATTGCAAGGGTGCCGCAACTCGCGGTGGGGTAGAGGTATCCGTCGTGTTCGACCGGGCAACCCGCTCGAAGCCGACTTCCCCCAGCGATTTCAGGTGTTTCCGTAGCGGAACACCGTTCCAGGATAACAACTTACGGCACGCTTGCAATATGTTGGCGAGCGAGGGGCCAGCCCGCGTCGGGCCGGAGGTGGTGGGTCTCCCGGACCGGACCTCCCCCCCCCGGCCCCCTCTCCATGTCATGGAGAGGGGGTGTTCAAGGGGGTATCGTTCCACGTCTTCGCCGCGAACTTGCGAGCGCCACGGCTTCCGCACGCTCGCAAGCTCGCGGCGAAATTGAGGTGCCTGTGGTGTTGAACACCCCCTCTCCATTGATGGAGAGGGGGCCGGGGGGGGGAGGTCCTGTGAACGCGACCGCCTGTCCGCAACGGAACTGGTGGCTGGTCGCGCTTCGCTGTCCGGCCATTCGCAAAGGTGGTTCGGCACTGGCATTCCACGCCCCACCCTGGTACGGTGCCGTGCGTCCAAGAACTCCCGACGAGCCACCCCCATGCGACTGATCGACCTTTCCGCCCCCGACACCCCCGCGTGTCGGGCGGCGTTGGAGGTGGCGACCGTCTACGCCACGCCGTCACTGCTGAACCACTCCGTGCGGTCGTACTTCTGGGCGGCCGGGTACGCTGTCACCCGTGGCATCGCGTTCGACGCCGAGTTGCTGTACGTCGCGGCCATGTTGCACGACCTGTCGCTGGTGCCGGCCTTCGACAACTACTCGCTGCCGTTCGAGGAGGCGGGCGGGCACCTGGCGTGGGTGTTTGGGGCCGCCGCCGGGTGGCCGGTCGCACGCCGTCAGCGGGCGAGTGAAATCATCATCCGCCACATGTGGGACGCGGTGGACGTGACGACCGACCCGGAAGGGCACCTGCTGGAGTTGTCCACCGGCATGGACACGTCAGGCCGGCAGACCGACGACATCCCGCCGGAGCTGCGGGCCGAGGTGCTGGAGCGGTACCCGCGACTCGGGTTCGCGGAGGAGATGATCGAGAACTTCGAGCGGCAAGCGGCCCGCAAGCCGAACTGCCTCGCGGCGAAGTTCGTCGGCGGCAGGTTCGCTTCCCGCGTCCGGGCGAACCCGCTGGATGCAAGGTAGGGGGGTGGGGGGAATCGCCCTACCCCGCTGCCACCGCTTTCGCAAAGTCGGCGAACACCGCGTTCGACCAGCCGAACCCGATACCCGTGCCGTACAGCCCGGCCACCGGCAGGTGGCCGACGTTCACCACGTTGTACTTCTCCAACAGCGTCCCCCGCCCGAAGCCGTCCGTGCCCGTGCCGCTGCGGAACACGTGCGCGCAGTTGTCGCACCACCAGCGGCGGACCACCTGTGCTTCGCTCCGGAACCCGTACCGCTCCAGCCCGCTCACCACGATCCACTGGAGCGGCGCCCACCCGTTCGGGTACGCCCACTGGCGGGTCTTCAGGCCCGTCGGCATGTCCGGGTGCGGGAGCGACGTGACCAGCCCGCCGGGGAACAGGAACTTGGGCAGCCAGTGCCGCACCACCGCCTGGGCCTGGGCGCGGGTGGCCAAGCCCGCCCACAGCGGGTAAAAGCCGGCGAGCGTCTCGTGCCGCTCGATCCGCGGTGGGTCGGCGGTGTACTCGTAGTCGTAATAGAACTTCCGCTCGTCGGTCCACATCAGCTCGGTCATGGCGTCGGCCCGGTCCTCGGCCCGCTCCTTCCACCGCTCCGCCTCGGCCGCGTCGCCCAGCTCGGTCGCCGCCCACTCCAGATCTCGCTCCCGACGGTACAGGATGCTGTTCAGGCAGACCGGCAGGAAGCTCTGCCACCGCCCGCTCTCGCGGTCGGTCCGCAGGCCGTCGCACCGGGTGCTGTGGTCCCACCCGCTCTCGCACGAGGCGTTGAAGTCGTTGGCGTTCACGTCCCGGTACCGGGACAGCCCGCGGTACGCCAGCCGCTCGTGGCGGAACGTCTGCCCCATCCAGGCGGTGTCGTGCTCCTTCGCCGCCAGCTTCCGCATGCGGTCGAGGAAGTCCTTGGCGGTGTCGTCCCCGCGGGCGGTCAGGATCTCGTACCCCAGGTGCATCATGCGGGTGAAGAACGGCGGCTGGCTGCGGGAGGTGAGGTAGTAGCGGTTGGCGTTCGGGATGTACCCGAACCGCTCGATCAGGTAGGCGCAGTTCTCGACGATGTCGAGGGCCAGTTGCTCGTGCGGGGTGCCGACCACCCCGAGGGCGAGGAAGTACGAGTCCCAGTAGTACATCTCCGCGAACTCGCGGCGACTGGGGATCAGGTACGGGCGGGGCAGGCCGATGAGGGTGTCGCTGTCGGACGGCACCGGCGGGCTGTTGTGGATCAGGTTCGCCCAGTGCCCGCTGATGTACTCCGACACGTCCGCATAAAGGTCCATCGGCCGTCCTCCGCGGGGAACCACTCCCGGTCATTCTGCACACCGCGGGCCGGTCCGGTCATCCGCCGGCGGGATTCGCCCGCCCGCCGGCGATAGAATTCGCCTCATGTCTTCGACCCCACCCCATACCCCCGCCCCGCGGCGGGGGTCCGCTGCGGGCACCCGGCTGGCGTGCGGGCTGGCCGCCGTCATCGCCACCGCCGCCCTCGGCACCATCCTCGACCCGTGGCCGACCGACTGGCGGGTGCCGTTCGGGTACCGGGGCGACGCCATCCTGTACCAGGGGCCGATCAAGAGCATGCTCGAGGGCGGCTCGCACTGGACCAACCCGCGGCTGGCCGCCCCGGACGGGGGGAACATCTACGACCACCCCATGCCCGAGGGGTTCCACTTCCTGTTCCTGTGGGCGTGCGGCAAGCTGAGCGGGAACGACTGGGCCGTGGCGTACAACCTGTTCATCGTGGTGCAGTTCCCGGCGGCCGCGGTGAGCGGGTGCTGGGTGCTGCGGCGGTTCGGGGCGGGGGTGCCGGCGGCGGTGCTCGGCGGGGTGCTGTTCGCGTACCTGCCGCACCACGCGATGGTGATGATCAGCCAGCACGTGTTCCTCGGGGCGTACTTCCCCATCCCGCTGGCGGTGTGGCTGGTGGTGCGGGTGTACGAAGGCGAGCTGCGGTGGCTGGCCCGCGACCAGCCGACCGGCCGGGTGCGTGCACCGTACCTGAGCGGCCGGGGGTGGGGGGCGGTGGCGGTGTGCGCGCTGATGGGTTCGACCGGCGGGTACTATGCCGTGTTCGCCTGCATGTTCCTGCTGTTCGCCGGGGTGGCGGGCGTGGTGCGGGGGTGGAAGCTGAAAGCCGGCCTCCCGGCGGCGGTGTGCATCGCCCTGGTGTGCGGCTCGCTGGCCGCCAACCTGGCCCCGGCGCTGGCGTACCACCGCCAGCACGGGGGGAACGACGCCCTCCGGCGGTACGAGTTCGAGGGTAACTACTGGGCGCTACGGCCGGCCGAACTGGTCCTCCCGTCCACCCTGCACCGCGAGCCGCGGCTGGCCGCCGTCTCGGCGAAGTACGACAAGGTGTTCTCGTTCACCGCCAACGCCGAGTGCGCCACCTACGTCCGGCTCGGGGTGATCCCGTCGCTCGGCCTGCTGGCCGCCCTGCTCGCACTGTTCCGCAAGGACGGGCCGGGCGAGGGGCACCAGCCGGCGTTCACCCGCCTGACCGTCGCGGCATTGATTGTCGCCGGGCCGGGCGGGTTCGGCCCGCTGTTCAACTTCGCCCTCACCACCTGGATCCGCTGCTACCACCGGCTGTGCGTGTTCATCGGCTTCTGCGCCCTGGCCACCCTGGTGCGGCTGTTCGACAAGGCGTTCCCGCCGACCTCGGGCGGGTGGCGGAAGTGGGCAGGGGTGGCGGTCGCCGCCGGGCTGATCGCCCTCGGCCTGTGCGACCAGACGCCGCGGCCGGAGTACCCGTCGACCGCCGCCGTGGCCGCCGAGTTCGCCGCCGACCGCGAGTTCGTCCGGGGCGTCGAGAGCAGCCTGCCGCCGGCCGCGGCGGTGTTCCAGTTGCCGTACTTCACCTTCCCGGAGACGGTGCCGCCGGGCGAGATGATCGACTACGACCCGATGCGGGGGTACCTGCACTCCGACCGCCTGCGGTGGAGCTACGGGGCGATGAAGGGGCGGCCGACGGCCGACTGGCAGGAGCGGGTGAGCAAGCTGCCGACGGGCGAGTTCGTGACGGCGATCACCGACGCCGGGTTCTCGGCCGTGTGGGTGGACCGCTACGGCTACCCGGACCGCCGACCGTGGGTGGAGGCGGAACTGGCCCCGCTCGCCGACGGCCCCCCGCTGGTCAGCCCGACCGGGCGGTACGCGGTGTACACGTTCGTCAAGAACAAGTAGGTCCGGCCGGTGTGCTCTGCTCGCTCCGCGAGCGGGTTGGAAGAGACCGCTCGCGGAGCGAGCAGAGCACACCCACGGTACAATTCTCTTCATGCTGTCGCTGTCGCTTCCCGCCGTGATCCTGGCCCCGATGGAAGGGCTGACCGACGCCCCCATGCGGGCGGTGCTGTCGGCCGCCGGCGGGTTCACCTTCTGCGTGTCCGAGTTCGTGCGGGTGAGTCACACGGTGCTCGGGGCGAACGTGTTCCGCAAGCGGGTGCCGGAGTTGGTGTGTGGTGCCCGCACGCCGTCGGGCCTGCCGGTTCAGGTGCAAATCCTGGGCGGCGATCCGGGCCGTATGGCCGAGAGTGCGGTGAACGCCGTGGCGGCCGGGGCGACCGCCATCGACATCAACTTCGGCTGCCCCGCCCCGACGGTGAACCGGCACGACGGCGGGGCGACGCTGCTGAAAGACCCGCCGCGGGTGCGGGCGGTGGTGCGGGCGGTGCGGGACGCCGTGCCCACCGACATCCCGGTGTCAGCGAAGATGCGTCTGGGCTGGGACCGCACCGACACCATCTTCGAGACGTCGGCGATGGCGGCCGAGGGCGGTGCCAGTTGGATTACCATCCACGCCCGCACGCGGACGCAGGGGTACGCCCCGCCGGTGAACTGGGAACTGATCGGAAAAGTGCGCGAACGGTTGCAGGTGCCGGTGGTGGCGAACGGCGACATGCACTCACTGGCCGACTTCCGCCGCTGCCGCGAGATCACCGGGTGTGTTCACTTCATGCTGGGCCGCGGAGCGGTGGCCGATCCGGGGCTGGCCGGGCAGGTGGCGGACTTACTCCCCCTCTCCGACGCAGAGAGGGGGTCGGGGGGTGAGGTCTCTTCCCCGCCCCACTGGCCGACCCTCCTGCCACAACTGATCGCCCACACGCCTGCCTGCGACCGAACCCCAACGGGCACGCTCAAGAGGTTGAAGCAGTGGCTCCGCGTCGCCGCCGCGTGCGGCACGTTCGCCCACTTCGACGCCGTGAAGCGGACTACGACCGTGGACGAGTTGCTAGCGGTGGTGATCGCCCGTCACCCGCGCGTCGGGCGAACCGACGGCGGGTGACGGCGGTCGAACTGTCGGTCGGCTCAGCGGGGAGCCGGCGGCACGGCCGGGGCCGGGGCGGCCACCCCGCCCTCGGGCGGGGCGCCGATGGCCGGGGCGACGGCCGCCCCGCGGCGGATCTCGCCGGTCGGGTCGAGCATCGAGTCCCGTTCCCGCTGGTGGCTGAACGGCGGGTCCGGCGCGAAGTACGTCGGGTAGTGTTGCAGGTAGTGCGGGGTGGGGTACGGCACCCCGCCCAAGCGGGTCTGGCAACCCGTGCCCATGACGGCCCCGACGGCGGCGACCCCCAACAGGCCGCGGAGCAGAACTCGTTTCGCGGTCCCCATGTCGTCCCCTCTCCCGGCCGGCGACCCGGCCCGTCTGGTTGACCCCGCCCAACCGCCGACAGTCTTCCCCCCGGAGCTGTCAGCGCCGGTCGGGTGCGGGCGTGGGTGTCTTCCAACTGTGTCGTCTGTATCGGGCGTGGCGGATGTCCGGCTTGAGTGGATTGGGCGGAATTGCCGGCCGGGTGTGCGGAAACGAACAAACCCCGGCGACCTGCCGGGGTTTGTAAAAGGTACACTGGCCAAGACTTACTTGCGGTGGCGGATCTTCGCCCGCATCCGCCGCTTCTTCCGACCCACCTTCCGCCGTCCGGTGCCGCGTCGCCGTGTCGCCATCGGTCGAACTCCTCGGGACCGACGCCGTCGGCCCGGATGCCAGGATCGAAAGACTCACATCATAAGGGTGTGGCTGGCGACCGGCAAGGGAGACGGGAGACGGGGGCGGGTGAATGAGTTTCAGTTTCACCACTTCCCCCCACACACACGCCAGTTGACCTTCCAGTCGTCCGGCGGGGGGCGGTACCATTTTCCCGTCCCGTACGGAGGTGGGCCGTGGTCCGCAATCTCGTGTCCCTGTTGCCCGGATCGTTCCGCACGTCGCTGCGGGCGTGGCACCACCGCCGGCAGATGAGCCGGGGGAAATTCCGTTCGCCCGAACCCGAATGGGACCGCCTGATCGAATGGCTGCGGCCCGGCGACACCGCCCTCGACGTGGGGGCGAACGTCGGCCACTACGCCTGTCGGATGAGCCAGATCGTCGGGGCCGGCGGGCGGGTGATCGCGTTCGAGCCGGTGCCGGCCACGTTCGCCGCCCTCGCCGCCAACGGCAAGGCGTTCCCGTTCGCCAACGTCACCCTGCTGAACGCGGCGGTGGGCGAGGCGGTGGGATTTGTGGGCATGAGCGTGCCGACCGGGGCGGACGGCAGTTATCTGGCCCGGGTCGATCCGGCGGCGGAGTTGAAGTGCCTGGTGGTGTCGGTCGATTCGCTGAACCTGCCCGGCCCGGTGCGGCTGGTGAAGATCGACGCCGAGGGGTACGAGCCGAAGGTGCTGGCGGGTATGACGAAGCTGCTGACGCGGGACAAACCCGTGGTGATTCTGGAACGCAACGTGGAAGCCGAGCGGATGCTGGAAGCGATGGGGTACACCGTCACCCGCTCGCCCGGCAAGACGCCGAACGTGGTGGCGGTGATGTAGCCGCGAGCCGCAGGCGAGCGCGAGGAGGGCGGGACGCGCGAGGCGGGGGGGGGCGGCGACCAATGCGGGAT
>CAYMHO010000224.1:0-11574 GCA_964390195.1 uncultured Fimbriiglobus sp.
CAAGATCCCGCTCGGCCGCACCGGCAAGCCGGACGAGGTGGCGGCCCTCGTGCACTTCCTGAGCAGTTCGGAGTGCAGTTTCACCACCGGTTTCTGCTTCGACATCTCGGGCGGTCGGGCGACGTACTGACTGACGAGCCGCGACCGCCAGGGAGCGGGTTAGGATCACCCGCTCCCTGGCGGTCGCGGCTCGTGAGATCGCGGCGAAGACTCGGGGTGTAAGGTTGCCCACATCGCCCGGTATGCGGTTCTTGTTCGCCCCATCTCCCGGATGCCCCGTCATGTCCGACAACCCGTACGTCCCGAAGCCGCCGGTCGACCCCACCTTCCGCCCGCGGGTGTGGCCGGGGGTACTCATCCTGCTCGTCGTGCTGGCCATGCTGCTCGTCCCGCCGTTCGTCATCGAGCGGAGCCAGCTCCAGTTCATGCTCATGATGATGGCCCCGATGCTGGCCGTCGCCGGCGGGATGCTGTGGTGGATGGGCTTCTCCCGCGTCCCGGCTGTCGATCGCGGCCTCGCCCTGTTCCTCTTCCTCGTGCCGGCCGGCGGGTTCGCGGCGGAAGAGGTGCTCGACGCCCCCGGCCAGCCGCCGATGGGCGTGATGGTGTACGGGGTGCCGTTCGTGTTCCTCTGCTGGGTTCTCGGGCTGATGGTCGGGCTGCCCTTCCCGCCCGCCCGCCGCACCCTCCTGTACCTCGGCCTGTGCCTCGGGTGGGTAGGGTTCGGCCTCGTTCGCATTGAGGGCACCACCGGCTCGCTCGTGCCCGAACTCACCTGGCGGTGGAACAAGAAGCCTGAGGACGCGGCCAAAGACATCAAACGGGAGACGGTCAACCTGACGAGCGGGGCGGAGGTGACGAACGGCGACTGGGCCGAGTTCCGCGGGCCGAACCGCGACAACGTCGTCCGCGGGGTGACGCTCGCCGACTGGACCGCCAGCCCGCCGAAGGGGGTGTGGGAGAAACCGATCGACGTCGGGCCGGGGTGGGGGTCGTTCGCGGTCGTCGGCGACCGCCTGTACACGATGGAGCAGCAGGGGAACGAGGAGGCGGTCGTCTGCCTGGACGCGGCCACCGGCAAACTGGCCTGGAAGGAGCCGTTCAAGTACCCCGCCTTCTTCAAGGAGAAGATTTCAGGGGCCGGGCCGCGATCCACGCCGACGGTGAAGGACGGCAGGGTGTACACGTTCGGGGCGACGGGCATGCTCAGTTGCCTGGACGCGAAGACCGGGGAGAAGGTGTGGCAGGTCGACGCGCGGGAGGCGGCCGCCGCCACCCCGCCGAACCCGTGGTGGGGGTACGCCTCGTCCCCCCTCGTCACCCGCGGGCTGGTCATCGTGTGCGTGCCGGACCAGGGCACCGCGGCGTTCACGGCGGAGAACGGGGAACTGAAGTGGAAGGCCGGCAAGGCGACCCACGGGTACAGTTCCGCCCAACTGGCCACCATCGCCGGCGCCGAACAGGTGCTCATGCTCAGCAACCACGGGCTGGAGGGGTTCGACATCGACACCGGTAAGGTGCTGTGGGAGCACCCCTGGCCGATGCCCGGCGGCAGCCGCTCGCTCCAGCCGACGGCGGTCGGCGAGGGCGAGTTCCTGATCGGCAGCGGCGTCGGCACGGTGATGGGCACGCGGCGGGTGAAGGTGACGAAGGCGGGCGACACCTGGAAGGCGGACGCGGTGGCGTGGGAGGTCGGGGCCAAGTTCTCCCCGTACTACAACGACGGCGTCATCCACGGCGGGCACTTCTACGGGTTCAGCGGGAAGAACTTCATCTGCGTCGATGTGGCCACCGGCAAACTGAAGTGGGACGAGGGGGCGGTGCACGGGAACGGGCAGGTGCTGCTGTTCGCCGACGCCGGGCAACTGCTGGTCACGTCCGAGTACGGCAAGATGTTCCTGGTGAAGTGCAACCCGGCCGAGTACGAGGAGGTGGCCCGCGCCCCGACCGTCCCCGGCAAGATGTGGAACCACGCCGCCTACGCCCGCGGCAAGCTGTACGTGCGGAGCGACAAGAAGGCGATGTGCTTCGAGTTGGCGGCGACTCCGAAGAGTGGCCAGTGACCAGTCGCCGGTGACCAGCGAAGGCGAGAGACGTCGGCCAGTTGCCGGTCTCCCGCCTTCGTCTTTTCTACCCCGTGACCCCTGGCCCCGGACCCCTTCCGGGTGGTACACTCGCCTTCCCACCCCACCCGAGCATCTCCCCGTGCTCACACTTCCGCACCGCCCGGCCCGCCTGTGCGACGGCCTCACCCGCCGCGACTGGCTGACCGTCGGCGGCCTCGGCGCCTTCGGGCTGACGCTCCCCGGCCTGCTGCGGGCGGAGACGCCCCGGCCGAAGAAGGCGAAGAACGTCATCCTCCTGTTCCTGCTCGGCGGGCCGCCGCAGCACGAGACCTGGGACCCGAAACCCGACGCACCGGCCGAAGTTCGCGGCGACCTGAAAACGATCCCCACCGTCACGCCCGGCCTCCGGATCGGCGAGACGATGACCCGCACGGCCACGATGACCGACCGCATCGCCGTGCTGCGGGCGGTCGAGACGAAGGACAACGCGCACAGCAGCAGCGGGTACTACACCAGCACGGGGGTACCGCACGCCCCGATGAGCGTGGAGAACGTCAAGCCGGCCGCCCCGAACGACGCCCCGTGCATGGGCGGGGTGGTGCGGAAGTTCCTGCCCGACGCCGGCGGGATGCCGTCGGCCGTGACGCTCCCCGATCAGGCGGCGAACGACGGGAACATCACCTGGCCGGGTCAGGACGCCGGCTACCTCGGCCGCAAGTTCGACCCGTGGCTGCTCGCCGGCGACCCGGCCGCGAGCCAGTTCCAGCCCGAAGGGATGACCCCGCGGCCGGACATGCCGCCCGACCGCTTCGCCGACCGGCAGGCGCTGCTCGCCCGCTTCGACACCGCCTTCGCCAAGTACGACTCCCAGGCGTCGGCGCACACCGCCCGCACCCAGCAGGCGATCGACCTGATCGGCTCCTCGGCGGCGAAGCAGGCGTTCGATTTGGGAAAGGAGTCGCCGAAATTGCGGGACCGCTACGGCCGCACGCGGTTCGGCCAGAGTTGCCTGCTCGCCCGCCGGCTGGTGGAGGCCGGGGTGCGGCTGGTGCGGGTGAACTGGACGCGGGTGGAGAAGGCGCCGAACAACGGGCACTGGGACACGCACAGCAGCAACACCGCCGGGGTGAAGGCGCTCATGCCCATCCTGGACGCCGCGTACACCGCCCTTCTGGACGACCTGGCCGACCGCGGGATGCTGGACGACACGCTGGTGATTTGGATGGGCGAGATGGGCCGCACCCCGAAGCTGAACGGGGCCGGCGGGCGGGACCACTGGGGGCAGGTGTTCAGCGTGGCCTTGGCCGGCGGCGGGGTGAAGGGCGGGGTGGTCCACGGCTCGTCGGACAAGATTGCCGGCCACCCGATCGACGGCCGCGTTCGCCCCGACGACCTGACGGCGACCGTCTACCACACCCTCGGCATCCCGCCGGACGCCGAAGTGAGCGACCCCTTCGGCCGGCCCAGCCCGGTCACCCGCGGGCAGGTGGTGAAGCAGATCTTTTAGCTCACCCGATCGGCCGCTCCGGGTCGGGCGGGTCGGCCCACCGGCCGGGCCCGCTGACTTGGAGGTCGAGCGTCTCGCAGTTCTCGGTCCGCTGCAGTTCGGTGTCGTCGTCCACCACGATCCGCAACTCGGGTTCCAGCGTCACCCGCCCGTCCTCATCCGCGCAGACGACTGAGGTCGCGGCGCGGCCGCAGCGGAGGCAGCGGGTGACCCCCGCCGGGTTGGCGAACAGGCACATGACGCAGAGCATGGGCGGTGGCCCCGGACGCGGGCAGCAAGCCGAGGGTGAGGCAGGCACTGGACCATACAGCGCCGGCACTGTCGGGACATCCGACGGACGCCGGGCGAAGTGTTTTCCGGTGCGATTTTCCGCCAATTTGTACGACCGCCAGAATCGCCCCGCTCGGCCTGTCACTCGTCCCCGCCCTCAATCCCCCGCGAACCGGCTCGGGTGGCGGGCGAATGCGTCGCACCCGTTCGCGCCGGCCCGCGGGATTCGTGCACCGTCGCACCGCCACATTCGTGTGCTAAGCTCTGGATGCCCGACGTTTCCCCGCGTGAGCGTCATGCCCCGGTTCTGGCCGCGACTACTGAAGACCGTCCTGCCCGTCGGCCTGATCTGCGGGGCGGCCGGGTACCTGTACGCGGTGGCCGCCGGGGCCTACGTGGCGGACGAGCGGGACGACGGCCGCACCCTTCGGGACGCCCTCGCCTGGCGGGTGCCGTTCGCCATGGCCTTCTGGGGCGCGGGGTTCACGCTCGTGGTCGAATTCTTCCGCCACCTGTGGGCGCCGGCGTCACAGGCAACGACACCGGCGGCCGCACCGACCCCGGAGGCCGACGCCGAGAAGTTGCTCCTGCAACTGCTCGAACAGGCGGAGGAGGCCGAGCGGTCGCGGGCGGTGCCGGTGCCCGACCCGCGGCCGCCCGCCGAATCCCCCCCGTTCACCGACACACCGCTCCCGCCCGAGTTGTCGCCCGACGACGACCTGCCGCTGCACACTTTTCCGCCCGCCCTGGCCGCCGAAGACCTAGAACAGCCGGTATGACCCCTGTGGCGTCGGTGGTTTGCTGTCGCCGGCCTCTGTGAGGCCGGTCGGACCGGGGTCACAGACCCCGGCTACAACAACCTGCCATGATCCCCCGCGACCAAATCCTCGCCCGCCTGCGGGCGCAAGTCGAATCCGGCCGCCCGATCGTCGGCGGCGGGGCCGGCACCGGCCTGTCCGCCAAGTGCGGCGAGGCCGGCGGGCTGGACCTGATCATCATCTACAACTCCGGCCGCTACCGCATGGCCGGCCGCGGCAGCCTGGCCGGCATGATGCCCTACGGGGACGCCAACGCCATCGTCATGGACATGGCCCGCGAGGTGCTGCCGGTCGTCGAACACACGCCGGTACTCGCCGGGGTGTGCGGCACCGACCCGTTCCGGGTGATGAAACGGTTCCTGATGGACGTGCGGGACGCCGGGTTCAGCGGGGTGCAGAACTTCCCCACCGTCGGGCTGATCGACGGCACCTTCCGCCAGAACCTGGAAGAGACGGGCATGGGGTACGACAAGGAAGTGGAGATGATCGCGGCGGCGAGCGACATGGGGCTGCTCACCTGCCCGTACGTGTTCAACCCGCAGGAGGCGGAGCGGATGACGGCCGCCGGTGCGGACGTGCTCATCCCGCACCTCGGGCTGACCACCAAAGGGGCCATCGGCGCGAAGACGGCGGTCACGCTGGAAGAGAGTGCGAAGCGGGTGCAGGCGATGGCCGACGCGGCGAGGCGGGTGAACCCGGACGTGCTGGTGCTGTGCCACGGCGGGCCGATCGCCGAGCCGGACGACGTGGCGTACGTGCTCGAGCACACGAAAGGGGTGGTCGGCTTCTTCGGCGCGAGCAGCATCGAACGCCTGCCGACGGAGGTGGCCATCACCGACTGCGTGAAGCGGTTTAAGAGCCTGCCGCTGTAACAGTTAACCGCTGAGCTTACTGACTGCCCCGGCGATTTCCGGCCCTCCGAAGAACCCTCCGCCTCGATGAACGTGGTTCCCTTCAGGGATCGAGTCGAGCGTCGCGCTTGACAGCGCTCGTCTCGTTTGCGGATCGTATTTCAGGTGGGTCCAAGTATTCAGATGCCGCACTTCCTTGTTCCAGTCAAAAGCGAAACTTCCCCGGATGCAGTACCAGTACCGTTTCTCCAGGTTCTTTTCGATCATCGCCTCAAGCGTATCTGGGTTCGGTGATGGGACGGAGACAAAGGTAAGCTCGATACGTTGGAGAGCGGGCAATCTCGAAATTGTGACGGACATCATGTCGAGTTGACGGATCGGCCTTGGAGTAGCGGGGTCATGAGGAACAAGGTTCCAAGGTGTGCCTGGTCCATCGGGACCATCGAATGGGATGCTCGTAACCGTGACCTGTGGTACCCTCACTGAGATGGAAGTCGAGAAAGGAAGATCAGGCCCACAAGCGAACTCAAACAGGTTTTCGGGAAATTGAATTCTGATCAGGACATCTCGTAGTTCCAGTCGCGAGGGATTCTCGATGACGAGTTCGTGATCTCTGTAAAGGTGCTGGTTGGCAGCGGTGATGGGTCTACCAAGGATCAAACGGTGGCCCTGAATCGTTCGCCAGCATACCTGTGGGAGGCAAGGTGCCGGATTTCCTCCAGCGACGAAAGATTCGGTGCTTTCTTTCCACTCCCGGAGGAGAGGCGCAGGAAATCTTTCTGGATCGTTATCAACCTCTCGGGCATGACGATCACACAGCCAGATACCGTTTGTAATACTCTTTCGCTCCTCGGTTGTTTGGGCTGAATCGTATCTGGGTCCACCAGGCGAGGCTGCACAGATGTGAGCTGCGATGCCTCGGAGAAGCGGCTTGTCGTCGTCAGAGTGGGGACCGCTGGTGAACTCGTGGCAAGCAGGGTTCGAGCAGAGGTAATTCACCCGCTGGCCGAGCGTCAGACGTACTATGGGGGAAAAGTCCTCTCTGTTTGACCCACTCATTCGGAAAGTCCCTCTTCTGAGTATGCCCCGTGGCCAGATCAGTGAGAACAACAGCTCGATTCCAACGCAGAATGAATCGGCTCACAACACCAGTCGAATAGACAAACGGTTATACTAGCAAATGCAAAGGTATCTGTCAAGAAAGGTGGAATTGCCTGGACTCTCAGCAAAGCACGCCGCCCGGCGGGCGAACGTGTTCTTCACCCCGGACTCGAAGTTCTTCGTGCTGAACCAGCGGGAGGGGGCGTGCCGGGTGTTCGACACGGCGACCGGCAAGCAGGTGTCAAAGGTGGGGGCGGACTACAACCGGCAGTTCGGCACGTCGCCGAGCGGGTACAGCATGGGGCAAATCCCGTTCGCCGTCAGCCCGGACTCGGAGTCGATCCTCGTCGCGGTCATCGGGGCCGAGGCATTCAGCACGTGGGAGCCGGCGGCCGAGCGGGTGATCTACTCTTCCCACCGCGTCACCTACGGCCGCAACCTGGCCTGGTCGCCCGACCAGCGGCTGGTGGCCAGTTCCATCCGCGCCGGCCAACTGCCCACCTTCGTCCCGGCCCCGCCCCCGGTCCGCCCGAACCCCGGCGGCGGCGGCCAGCCCGACCTCCAGCCGGTGCAACCGGGGCGCCCACCCCGCCCGGCGGCACCGCCGGCCAAGTTCGAAGAGGGGGTCGCCATCTCCGAGTTCGGCACCGGCCGGCTGCGGGCGGTGGTGAAGCTGACCACGCCGGCGAACGAGAACCTGCCGCCGTCGGCGATGTTCACCCCGGACTACCTGCAGTACACGCACCTGCCGCCGCTCGTGTTCTCCCCCGACGGCCGACTGTTGGCGTTCGGTACCCCGGAGCGCGGCGTGCGGGTGTGGGCCGTGTACGGGAACGCCGAACTGGCCACGTTCACCGGGCACACCGGCGAGATCACCGCGCTGGCGTTCAGCCCGGACGGGTCGAAGCTGGTGAGCGGCGCGGCCGATGGAGTCGCCCTGGTGTGGGACTTGGTCGCCGTGCGTAAGAAGGCGGCGGAGGGAACTGGACTCGATGACGCGAAGCTGAAGGAGGCCTGGGAGAAATTGGCCGGGTTGGAACCTCCCGTGCCGGGCCGCATGACCGCGCTGGAGAGCGAGAGGCCGGGCCAGGCGATCGCGGCGCTCATCGGCGACCCGACGAAGAGCGTGCCGTTCCTGCGGGAGAAGTTGTCGCCGGCCGGCGACGCCAAACGCATCCCGGCACTGATCGCGGACCTGAGCAGCGCGGACGCGGCGGTGCGGAGGAGTGCCCTCGCCGAACTGGACGGCCTGGGGGCGGCGGCGCAACTGCCCCTGCGGGCGGCGATGAAGAAGACGAAATTCACCGACGAGGTGGTAACGGAGTTGAACAAGCCGGCACCGCCGCCCAACTCGGGGTACCGCTCGCCTGGCGCACTGCGGGTGGCACGGGCGGTGGAGGTGTTGGAGGTGTTGGCGGCCGGCGGGTCGAAGGACGCGGCCGACCTCATCAAGGAACTCGGCACCGCCGCGAACGACCGCCCGGCGGTCGCCGAGGCCTACGACGCCCACCTGCGACTGACGCGGAAGAAGTAGTGTGGGCGGCGGATGCCTTTTGGAGAACAGGCCGCGCTGACCCGCCGTGAGAAGTTCCGGCGGGTCAGCGCGGCCTCTTCTGCTCCCACACCGCCCGAAGTTCGAAACCGTCGTCGTGGGCCCCGCTCGACCCGCCCTCCAAGGGTCACCCGATGTCGCCCTCGATCGGCTCCCACCCCGGCACGTCCAGCTTCAGCACGCGGGCGTCTGCGGGCACGGGCTCCAGGTGTTCGCCAGCAGACAGGTTGTACGCCCGCGGTTCGAGCAGCCGGTCGGTGGCGTACCCGAGCGGCTCGACGTTCGCGTGCGGGAAGTTCAGCCGCCGGAGCAGCCACTCGATCGCCGGGTGCGTCTCGTTCCACGCCGCCATCAGCCGGCCGAGCGTGCGGGCGTCGTCGTTGTCCGCTTCGCTGCCGCAGTCCCCGATCCACCACCATGCGGTGCCTCTGCGGGAACCGTTCAGGATGACGGCGAACCCGAACTGCGGCGACACCGCCCGCACATCCTCGGCGATCATCGCGTGAAACCGCGGCACCCAGCGGAGCAGTTCGGCCGCTTCCGTCGCACCGGACCGCGCCACCGCGTCCGCCCAGGCGGTGATGGCGTGCTCTTCCCCATTCCGCACGGCGTCGATCAGTTCCGTTGAAACGGTCGGCAACCCGAGCGGTTCGGGCGGCCCCAGCCCCCACCGCGCCCCCAGCGGCACCTCGCCGGAGACGTGCCGGCGGATCTGCTCCCGCACCACCTGCACCCACCGCGGTGGGGCGTCGGGCGGTTCGATCTCCCAGTACAAGATGAGCAACTGCTTGGGGAAGGCAGACCCTCCGGCCTCGCCCCACGCCTCCGCCGCCACATCTTGAAAGGCGAGCTGGCGGAGTGAAAACGTGTCGGCGGGCGGCAGTCCGACCACCGCGGGGTCGCCGGGGGCGACGAACTCCGGGACGGGGGCGACGGGGGTGAACAGTAGCAGGCGGCTGTGCATGCCGGGGAACCAGTCGAACTCCCACCGCGGGTGAGGGCTGTCGCCCGACGAGACGAGCGTCAAAACCATGTGCGTGGTCGAACGCGGCCCGCGGCGGCGGCGGAAGAAGTCGTCGTACCACGCGGCCAGTTCGGCCCGCACCGGGGTGAGGGCGTCACGGGCGCGCTGGCGGAACTCGTCCAGCCGGGCGTAATGTTCGGTCGGATCGGACGACACGGGCGAACCCTCCGGGGGAAGTTGGAGATGGTGGCCGCTCGGTCCGGAAATGTCCAGCACGGGAGTGTTCGGCCGGCACGAAAAGAGGGTTGCCGCGAGGCGGAGACGAGCGGGCATGTGGCCCGCTCGTCTCCGCCTCGCGGCAACCCGGAGACGGCCCCCGCCCGGCGTCAGAACCGCACGCCGGTGGTGAGCAGCAGGTTCAGGTCGCGGAAGTCGCCGTCGTTCGGCGGGATCAGGTTGGTCCAGTTGTACGCCCACTCGACCCGCCCGCCGAGGAAGAACGTCCACGACCCCATCGGCTGTTCCCAGGTGGCCTGACCGGCCCCGTAGACCGAGTGGAACACCCCCTGCCGGCGGCGGTACCCGCCCGGGTCGCCGAACGGCTCCAGGTGGACGCTGCCAGTCCCCCACCGCCCGCCCACGTCCCAGCCGACGCGGAAGTTGCTGTACTCGGGTGCCAGCCCGACCGCCCCCGGCCCGTTCAGGAAGTAGTCGCGGCCGAACCCGAAGTTGAAGCTGGTGCGGCGGAGTTCGGTCAGGGCGACGCCGAACAACTGCTTGTTCAGCCCGCCCCCGAACTTGACCGCCCCGACCTCGATGTTCAGCGGCCGCTCGGCCCCGCGGCCCTCGTTCACCGAGTACCCGAAGCCCAGGTCGAGCACCCACGCGGCGTCGCCGGCCGGGTTGAAGAACAGGGAGCGGGCACCGCCCTGCACGTTCCACCCGAACACCTGCGAGACGGCCGCCAGCCGCCCGCCGCCGGCCATCAGCGACGGCCCGGTGCGGAAGTACGGCTCGTAGGTGATCGGCCCGTTCGCCCCGACCGGCCCGCAGCACCCGCCGGCCGGGCTGTCGCCCACCCACGGGCTGTACACCGCCCCCGGCACCGGGTTCGGCACCGGCGGCACGCCCGGCATGGTCGTCCCCCCCGGCCCGACGAGGGTGTCAACCGCGGTCGGCGGCGGCGGGGCGGTGACGGGCGGCAACTCGGTGGCCGACGCCGGCCGGACGGCCGGCTTGCCGGGCAGCAGGGAGGTGGGCGGCGGCCAGTTGCTCCCGAACGGCTGCGAGTTGCCGGCGGTGGTCGGCGGCGGCGGGGCGATCAACGACTGACCGACGGCCACGGCCGCCAGCAGCGGCACACACGCGACGGACGCAAGAATGCGATTGGCGATCATCCGGTGCCTCGGCAAGCGGACCGACGGGTCCGGGTGAACCCGGAACACTCCCCGTGGGTTGAATCGGCTGCCGGCGGTGCCGAACTTGACGAATCTGGCGCCCCGAACGGGGGAATTTGGGGGGGAGCCGCCGGTTCACCAGGAGGGGCTATGACCGTCGTCGAACTGCGAGACCTGGACGCCGCCCGCGAGTACCTGGTGCAGAGCCTGTGGCTGCAACGGGTGCTCAAGCCGACCGCCGGCACGGTGAAGGCGGCGCTCAACTATGCCCTGCACATCGCCAGCGGGGACCAGCCGCTCCCGCCTCTCGGGTTCGTGGCCGACGTGGCGGCGGTGGCGTTCGGCACCGACGGCGGGAAGTGGACCAAGCAGCACCCGGAAATCCCCGGCTGGCCGCACACCCTCACCCGCGGGTACGAAGACCACCTGCTCGGCAAGCTGTACGCCGACTGGACGTTCGAGCGGGCCTCGGATGCGTTGCGGCGGTACTCCGAGGCCGACCAGGGGAAGGGGCTGGCCTACGTCATCCGGCAGTTCCGCAGCCGGGGGAAGGTGGGCGGGGTGTCGCTGTCGCCGGCGGTGTTGCGGTCGCTGCTGAGCGCCAACCCGGACGACCTGCTGAACCAGGGGTACGAGCTGTTCACCCGCGACGGCCCGAACCCGCTGCTCGTCGCCCAGTACGAGGAGTTGGTGAAGGCCGCCCGCCGCACGGCCGAGATCCTCGACCCGGAAGACGTGATCGCCCTGGAACAGCGGACCGCACTGGCCGACATGGGCGAGTACGTCGCCCACCGGCAGATCCTGCAAGCGACCGCACGATTCGAAACCCGCCTGCCGAGCCGCCCGATCCGCCCGCTCGTCGGCCGCCGTGAGGTGCCCACCCGGGTGCTCGACGAGGACCAGTACCCCGTCGGCGGGTACACGTCCATTAGCACCAAAGGGAGCATCGAGAGCCTGCTGCACTCGCAGCTGGCGTACATGGAGACCGAAGAACAGCCCGACCTGTTCGACATGAAGTTCGTGCGGGACGAGCTGTTCTACTACTCGC
>CAYMHO010000225.1:0-11564 GCA_964390195.1 uncultured Fimbriiglobus sp.
GGAATCGCGGCGGGGGTCGCCGACCTGACGTCGGCTCGCCCGCCCTACCCCGAGGATCCTATCCCACTTCGTCCCGGAGGGTTCGCCATGAGCCGCTGTGTGCTGGTCGGGGTGCTGGTGCTGGCGTGCGGTGTGGCGCGGGCCGACGACGCCGAGGACAATGCGGTGGAGGTGGTGGAGAAACTCGGTGGAACTGTCACCCGCGACGAGACGAAGGAGGGCAAACCGGTTTGCAGTGTACACTTGGCCAGAAAAAAGGTGATGGCTACCGACCTGAAGGAACTGGCCGCGCTGAAAGCGCTCACCAGACTCAACCTCGCTGACACGACGGTGACGGCCACCGACCTGAAGGAGTTGGCCGCCCTCAAGAACCTGACCAGACTCAACCTCGCTGGCGTGTCGGTGACGGCCGCCGGGTTGAAGGAACTGGCCGCCCTCAAGAACCTCACCGAACTCATCCTGGCTGACACGCCGGTCGGAGACGTTGAGGCGAAGGAACTGGCTGCACTTACGAACCTGACGGAACTCAACCTGAACCACACGACAGTGGGAGATGCCGGGGCGAAGGAAATGGCCGCACTCAAGCACCTCACCACCCTCGACCTGGGTCGAACGGCGGTGGGGGATGCCGGGGCAAAGGAACTAGCCTCCCTTACGAACCTCACCAGCCTCAATCTGCGCGGCACGGCGGTGGGGGACGCCGGGGTGAAGGAGCTAACCGCACTCAAGAATCTCACCGTACTCAATCTGCACTTCACGCAGGTGGGCGACGCCGGGGCGAAGGAGTTGGCCACCCTCAAGAACCTGACCATACTCGAACTGAACTTCACGAAAGTGGGAGATGCCGGGGCGAAGGAGTTGGCCGGACTCAAGAACCTGACTGATCTCGCTCTGCGCCACACGGCGGTCGGAGATGTTGGGGCGAAGGAACTGGCCACTCTCAAGAGCCTCACCACCCTCGACCTGGGTGAGACCCAGGTGGGGGACGCCGGGGCGAAGGAACTGGCCGCCCTCAAGTCTCTCACCCGCCTGGGCTTGTATAGGACGAAGGTGACGGACACAGGGGCGAAGGAACTCCAGAAAGCACTGCCCAAGTGCGACATCACACACTGATTCTTCGTCCCTCCACCACTCCCGGCCGGCGCCGAACCCGCCCGGCGCGGGCCGGGTGCGTGAACGGGGTGAGTGAGTTGGCTTCACTTCTATAATGCCGGTTGCTTCACCCCTCCCCGTTGCCCCAGGATTTGCCGTGCCGCGGGAACCGCAGACGCCGCCCGTTTCGATCCCGCCGGCCGAGTTGGCCCGGATCAAAGAGCTGTACCTGGCCGGGAAGTACCGCGCCGCCTACGACTTGGGCGCTGGGTTCGGCCCGCTCCGCGGGTGGTCCGGCCCGCCCGCCCGGTTGATCGCCGGCCGGCTGGCCATGCAACTCGGCGCCCCGCAACTCGGCCGGCGGTTGCACGCCGTCGCCTTCCGCGAAAGCCCCGCCTACCCGGAAGCCGTCTACTACATGGCCCGCTACCGGCTGGAACGGTTCGGGCCGTTCGGCTGCTGGCGGTTCATGCAGGCGCACACCGACTGGGCCGAGGCGTCGCCGGAGTTGCGGGCCGACTGGATCGCGCTGCAGGCGTTCGTGGCCGCCCGGTTCCGCGACTTCGACCGCGCCGAGAAGTTCCTCGCCCAGTCCGAGAGCGTCTGCCCGGACCGCCCGTGGCACCACGTCGAGCGGTCGAGCGTGATGGAACAGCAGGACAAGTTGGACGAGGCGCTCGCGGCCGCGCGGAAGGCCCACGCCCTCCAGCCGTGGTTCCGTCCGGCGGTGCAGGCCATCGGCCACCTGCTGGTGCGGCAGGGGAAGGACGACGAGGCGTTGGAGTTCCTGACCGACGCGGCCGGGCGGATCGAGAGCGGGCTCGTGATGGCCCAACTGGCCGCCCTCCAGTCCGACCTGAAGCGGTACGCCGACTCCGTCGCCAGTCTGGACCGCTTCGCCCACCTGTCGCCGCTCATGGCGAAGGACGTGACCGAGTGGCTGGCCGCCCGCCGGTCGGACCTGGCCTACCACCTGGGCGACTTCGCCGAGGCGAGCCGTCAGGCGAAACAGGTGCCCGCCGACGACAAGTTTTATCCCCGCTTCGCGGCGAACCTGGAGGGGCGGAAGACGGCGGACGGTGAACGGCAGATTCTGGAGATGGGCCTGACTGCCGACAGCTCACAGCCGTCGCCGGCCGAACTGATCGCCCGCTTCTGGGGCAGCCCGCTCCCGCCGGCCACCGACACCCCGCCGTCACTGGACGGCATCCCCGACCCGGCCGACCGCCGGCGGTTCGAGGCGGCCGGGTGGGTGTGCCGCGAGTTCACGATGACGCTGCCGACCGCCGCCGAGTTGATCCGCCGCGGGGTGCCGTTTGTTGTGACCCTGTTCGAGACCGGGTACGGTCAGCCGCGGGTGGTGGCCGGGTTCGACCTGGTCCGCGAGTCGGCGTTCCTGGCCGAACCGGGCGAGCGGCGGCCGGTGGAAGCGCCGATGGCCCTGATGCTGGAGCGGTTCGCCGCCCACGGCCCGCGGGCGCTGGCGGCCGTGCCTGCTGCCGACGCGGACAAACTGGCCGGGCTGACGCTGCCGGAGAGCGACCTGCACGACGCCCTGTTCCGCCTGCTGTCGAACGTCACCGACTTCAAACTGAGCGACGCCAAGCGGGAACTGGAACGGCTGACCACGACCCACCCCGGCCACCGCGTGACGAAGCTAGCCGCCCTCGCGTGGGCACGGGCCACGGCTCACCCGGTGTTCATGCTGGACGCGATCAACGACCTGCTCGCCGACCACCCGCACGACTCCACCTTCGCCCTGGCCAAGTCGAACGTGCTCCGCGAGCGGGGGCGGATGGACGAGCGGACCGCCTTCCTGAAAGCCCAGGCCGAGCGGGAGGACGCCGACCCGGTGCTGGTGCAGTCCTACGCCCAGGCGGTGCTCACCCACCCGCGGGAACAGTTGGAGGTGGACCGCCTGCTGCGGCTGTCGGTGCGATCCCGTCCTCACGCCCCGGCCGGGTACTTCCTGCTGAGCGCCCACCGCTGGGAGCACCAGCAGTTCGCCGAGTCGGTGGAGTTGCACCGCGTGGCCTGCTGCCTGGACGACCGCGAGGAGCAGTTCGCCGAAGCCTACGTGCGGGTGGCGCGGGCGACCGGACAGTTGCCCGACGCCGTGCGGCTGCTGCAACAGCGGGTGCGGCGGGCGGAAGCGCCGGCCCCGGCGGCGGTGCGGTCGCTGTACTACGGCCTGCTCGACCGCGGCGAACCCGACTTCGCCTGGACGGCCCTGGACAAGGCGATCGAGAAGTTGGACGCCGCCCCCCTCTCCGCCGGGGGGGGAGGGGCTGGGGGTGAGGGGGAATCAGGAGCGAGAGCGGCCGACCTCCGCCTGTTCAAATCCGAGCTGCTGGCCAACCACGGGCGGTACGACGAGGCGGAGGCGGAGTTGGCCGCGGCCAAGTCGGACGCCCCGCCGGTGACTTGGCTCCGCGCCGCCGCGAAGGTGGCCCGCACCCGGCCGGACTTCCGCGCCGCCCTCGCCCTGCTCAAGGAACTGCTCGACCGCGACCCGCTGAACGCCGAGGCGGAGCGGCTGTACGCCGGCCTGCTCCAAGACGCCGAGGGGCGGGATTCGGCCCGCGCGTACCTGAACGACCTGTGCGGCCGGTTCCCCGACTACTACCCGGCGTTACGGCTGCGGGCGGAGTTCTTCGCCCCCGAGCCGGACGACGCGGCCGAGACGGCCACCCGGCGGATGCTCGAGCTGTGTCCGGCCGACGCCTGGGCGCACCGCCAGTTAGCGCTGGTGCTCGGCGACCGCCGGCGGCTGGAAGAGGCGGAGGCGGCGGTGGAGCAGGCGGCCGCGTTCGAGCCGGATCACCCGTCGCTCTTCGCGGTGAAGGCGAACGTCCTTCGCCGGGCCGACCGCACCGACGAGGCCGTCGCCGCGTTCGAGGAGGGGTTGGAGAAGTACGTCGATCACGAACTGGCCATCGCCGAGCTGGTCCGCACCGCCCGCGGGCAGAAGGAGAAGCGGGCGGTCTTGCGGTTCGTGCTCGAACAACTGCGATCGCAGCCGTGCAACGGTGAGGGGCTGCTGGCCTACCGCGACCAGGCGATGCAACTGGTGACCGAGCCGGAAGACCTGGAAACCCTGCTCGCCGACCTGGAGCAGTTCCTGGACGAACGGCCCGACCTGTGGCAGTCGTGGTCGCTGGTGGTGCAGCAGTTGCTCCAGATGCAGCGGGCCGAGGAGGCGTACTCGCTGGCGAAGGAGGCGGTCGGCCGCTTCCCCTTGTTGGCCCGACTGTGGATGGACGTGGCCGACGCCAGCCGGTTCACCAACCGCACCGACGAGCGGATCGAGGCCATCCGGACGGCCCTCAAATGCGCCCCCGGGTGGACGCCGGCCGCCCGCGAGCTGTCCGAGACGCTGGCCGAACAGGAGGAGTTCGAGGAGGCCGTCAACGTCTTGCAAGCCAACCTGACCCGCACTCCGATGGACCCGCTCGCGCACGGCTTCCTGGCCGAACGGCTGTGGAACTCGGACCGCGGGGAGGAGGCCATCCGGCACGCCGAGGCGGCGGTGCGGCACGAGCCGGGGTACGACTGGGCGTGGCAGGCGGTGGCCAACTGGGGCGAGCGGATGGACCGCCCGGAGGCGTCGGTGGACCTGGCCCGCAGTCTGGCCGAAGACCGGGCCGGCGACCCGCGGGTGTTCATGAAGCTGGCCCGCTACCTGTACCGATACGACCAGACGGACGAGGCCCTGGCGGCGCTCGACCGGGCCATCGCGCTCGACCCGAAGAACCCCGAACCGCACGACCTGAAGGCGGAGCGGCTCGCCGACGTGGGGCGGTACGACGAGGCGGTGGCGGCCGCCAACCCGCCGCAGTTGGGCGACGACGTGCCCCTCATCCTGCAGGGGCGGGCGGCGTGGGTGGAGTCCCGCCGCGGCAACTTCGGCCGGGCCATCCCGATGATGCAGGCGCTGGTGTCGGTCGATCCGGGGTACTACTGGGGGTGGTCGCAACTGGCCGAGTGGTACAACCAGACGGGCAAGTCGGAGGCGTACCTGGAAGCCGCCGAAGAGCTCATCAAGCTGCGGCCGGACCACCCGACCCCGCTCACCATGCGGGGCGAGGCCCGGCTGCAAACCGACGACCGCGAGGGCGGCAAGGCCGACCTGCGGGAGGCGTTGAAGTTGGCCCCGGGGTATTCGCCGGCGGCCGCCATCCTGTTCGACGCCTGCCTGGAAGACGACGAGTTGAAGGACGCCCGCACCGCGCTGTCGGTGCTCCAGGAGCACATGACCGGGCCGGAGGTGCTGGTCAAGCAGCTCGGGTTCGCCCTGCACACGAACGACACCGACGCCGCCGCCCGCGCGTTCGCCGAGATCTGCACGTCCGACGGGGAAGGCCCGCCGTCGGCCATGCAGCAGGCGTTGAACGAGATGCGGAAGGCCGAACTGGAGGACCGGGCGATCGACGCGATGGCCGAGGCCTGGCGGAGCGGGGAAAAGTTCAACCCGTGGGCCGGGCTGTTCTGGGTGGACACCCCGGCCGGCGACGACGGCACCCCGGCCGACCGCCTGGCCGCGTGCGACGCCGTCATCCGCGAGTACCCGCGGTTCATCCCCGCCCACGACCGAAAGGCCGAACAACTCGCCCGCACCGGCCGGTTCGACGACGCCCGCACGGCCTGTACCGCTCACGGCATCAGCCCGCCACCCATCACCCTCCGCGGGCGGGCGGCGTGGGTGGAGGCCCTCCGCGGGGAGAAGGAGGCGGCCGTCCGGCTGATGACCGAGTGCCTGGCCGACGACCCGGAGTACATCTGGGGGTGGCGGCAGTTGGCCCACTGGTACGACGAACTGGGGCGGCCCCGCGACTGCCTGGATGCGGCCGACCACCTGGTGCGGCTGGCCCCGCACGACGCCTACGCGTACGGCATCCGCGGGGAGGCGAAGCGGATCCTGGGAGACCACCGCGGGGCGAAGGACGACTACCAGCGGGCGTACGAACTCGACCCGCAGTTCGACGCCGCCGGGCACCAGTTGATCACCGAACAACTGGCCACCGACGACCTGAGTGGGGCGGCGAAAACGCTCGAGGCGATGAAGGAGCAGGCGGACGGGCCGCTCCTGCACCTGCGGACGGTGCAACTGGCCGCCCGCCAGCGGAACCTGCAACAGGCCAAGGCCGCCCTGCGGGCGATGGCCGCCGACCCGGACGTGCCGCGGGCGATGCTCCGCGACGCCACCGTCGCCTTCGACGAACAGACCTGGACCGCCGAAGCGGACGAGGAACTGGCCGCTGCGGTGGGCGGCGAGTTGCCGACCGCGTCGGCCGCCGGCGTGTGGGCCGAGCGGCTGATCACCGCCGACAAGGGGTGGCAGGTGGCCGACCGCCTGCGGGAGTTGGCCGAACGGAACGCCGAGGCCGGCCGCGAGGCGGTGCTGGTGTACGCCTGGGCGATGGCCGTCACGGGCCAACAGAAGACGGCGGTGGCGACGGTTCAACGGTTCGCCGACCTGTTGCGGGCGTCGGACGACTCGTGGAGCCGGGCCGGGGCGACACTGGCCGAGGCGAAGGAGTGGGGCCTGACCGCCGCGTGGCTGGCCGACTGGAAGGGCCGCGAGCGGGTGGACCCGTGGACCCTCCGCCCGCTGGCCGACGCCCGCCGCGCGACCGGCGACGACACCGCCGCCCACGAGGTGTTGCTCGCCGCCGAGGACATGGCCGACGACGCCGACGAACCGCTGCCGCCGGAGATGACCGCGTGGCTGGCCCTCGACTTCGCACTCGCCGGAGAGGTGGACGAAGCCCGCGAGCGGCTGGACAACATTCCCCCGACGGGCCTTCCAGACGCGGCCGCCCTGCTGCGGACGTTGGCGTCGGTGGTCGTGTCGGTGCGGACGGCGGCGGACAAGGGGAAGGCGTTCGCCGACGCGAAGGCGGACCTGAAGGCGGCGGCCGGGGCGTGTGCGAAGAAGGACCTGCCGCCGGGCGTGGGGCGGGTGTTCCAGCGGGTGGTGGGTGCGCTGGTGTCATCCGCCGGCGGGCTGATGGCGAAAGCCTGGGGCTGGTGGCAGAAGGTGAACCCGCTCGTCAAGGAGGGGTGAGCCGCTGAGAGTCGCCGCACGCTCCGCGGGCTGGACGGAAGACCGCCCGCGGAGCGTGCGGCGACTCTCCTCGCCCTACTTCGCCGGCATCACTTCGAAGTGCAGTTTCGTCGGCTTGGCCGCGTCGCGGATCTTCTGATCGGCGTCTTCCACCTTCTTGGTGAGGGCCGCCAGGTCGTCTTTCAACTTCGCGTCGGCGCCTTTCGCGTGCACTTGCCGCGACAAGTTCCGCCACTGGCCGACCACCGCTTCCTTATCTTCCACAGCCTTCAGAACCGCCCGCATCTGACCGAGGATCGGATTCACCTCTTTGGCACCCGGCACCGGAGCCAGGTCGGTCAGGTTGATGCCGTCGGCCAGTTGCTTGGCGGTGAACTTGCCGCTCGACACCCCGCCCACCTTCAGCTCGTAGCTGCCTTCGGCCAGTCCCTTCACTGCCAGCGTGTACTGGCTCATCTCGGCCACCTCGGGGGAGATGGCCATCACCGCGCGGGCGTTGTCGGCGATCGGGAACGGCAGCGTCTCGTCCAGTCGGTCGAACGCCACCCCGCTGTTCGCTTCCTTCACGTCCGTCACCGCACACCCCTTCGCCTCCGCCTTCCCGCCGGAGATCGTCACGCTGCTCACGAACTTCTCCGCCCCCAACCCCTTGAGCAACACGGCCGCCATCATCAGTTGCCCCGGAGCGCCGGGGTGTACCGGGTCACCGGTCAGATTCACTCCCTTCGCCGGAGACTTCTCCTGAGCCGCCAGGAAGGCCTTCAGGTGTTCGGCCCCGGCGATGGTGTCGTCGGCCGCGAGCGCCTTCACGTCGGCGATGGTGACCATCATCTTCTCCCGCGGCTTGTTCTTGCCCCACGGGTCGAGGCAGGCGTGGAACTGGTCGGCGTAGGGCAGCTTCTCCTTCTCGCAGAACGCCTTCAGGGCGGTGGCGTACTCGTCCAACCGCTGGTTGCGGCCGGCCAGCTTGCTGGAGAGCGTGCCGTCGTTCACCGGACTGGGGGCGAAGATGACCGGCCGCGCTCCGGCCTTGCGAATCCGCTCGGTCATGGTGCCCATGTTGGCGACGAACTTATCGGTGGCGGTGCCGCCGCTGTCGTTCATGCCCAACTCGACCGACACCACCGTCGGCTTCCACGCGGCGATGTCGTACTCGAATCGATCCAAGGTGGACGGGATGGTGTGCCCGCCGACGCCCGAGTTGCGGAAGGCGAACTTGAACTTGGGGTAGCGGGCGTAGCAGAACGCTTCGAAGTAGTTGGAGTGCAGGTGCTGGGCGGTGATGCTGTCGCCGGCCATCACCCAGATGTCCCCATCTTTCAGGGGGAAGGTGGGATCGGCGGCGGGCGCCGGGGCGGCGATGAGGGCGAGCAACGGGACGGCGAGGAGCGAGAGGCGGCGCATGAGGCGGGTCTCGAATGGGGAGGGGAAACCGGCGGAGCGTGAATGGTAGCCGACCGCCCGCGGCGAAGCCAACGAAGAACGTGACGCGCGATCACCCCACCATCTCCAGCCCCGTGAGGGTGCCGGTGCCGCTGGCGAACTTGTCGGCTTCGATGCCGAGCCGTTGGAGCATGGACACGAACACGTTGCACAGCGGCGGCGGGTTCTTGTCGAACGCCAGGTGCTGGCCGTGCTTGAACCCGCCGCCGGCGAGCAGCACCGGCATGTTCTTCACCGCGTGCGTGCTGGCGTCGCCCAGGTTGCTGCTGAAGAACACGCTGGTGCGGTCGAGCAGCTTGCTGCCGTCTTCCTTCGTCGCCTTCATCTTGGTGAGGAACTCGCCGAGTGCCTTCATCTTGGCGAGCTCGATCTTCTTCAACTGGTCGATCTTGGTCGCGTCTTTGCCGTGGTGGGACAGGTCGTGGTGGCCGAGTTGCACGCCCTCGACCGGTGGCACGCCGCTGGTGCCGAGCAGTTGGAGCGTCACCAGCCGCGTCGAATCCGTCTGCAACGCCAGGTGAATCAGGTCGAACCACAGCTTCGTCTTGGCCACCAAATCCGTCGGGTTGGCGACGTCGGCCGGCTTCTTCGCGTCCACCTTCGGCTTCGGCTTCTTCGCCCACTCCTCGGACTGCGCAAGCGCCTGCTCGAGTTCCCGCACACTGGTGAAGTACTCGTCCAGCTTCTCGCGGTCGGCGGTGCCCAGGTCGGCCTTCAGCGATTTCGCCTGACCCCGCACCGCGTCGAGAATGCTCTGCCCGTCTTGCAGCCGCCGCTTCTGGGCCTCGACTTCGTCCGGTCGGCCTTCAATGAACAGCTTGGCAAACACGCTCGACGGCCACGACTCGGACGGCACCATCGCCCCGCTGTGGGTCCACGACAGGGTGAACCCCTCGCACGACAACGGCAGGCTGGCGAACCGCGTCTGCCCGCGGAGGTGTTCGGCGGCGAACTGATCGACCGAGATGCTGTTCTTGAACCCGGCCCGCTGCTCCGGGTGCGGGGCGCCGGTCAGGAAGCTGAAGTTGGAGTCGTGGCTCGGCCCGACGTCCGGGTGCGTGAGACCCGAGACGACGGTGAAGTCGTCCCGCAGATCCTTCAGCAGTTCCAGATAAGGTGACGGCTTGTAGTCCTTGCCGGCGGTGGTGGGGAAGAACGCGGCCGGGTGCAACCCGAGTGGGGTGTTGATGCACACCATCCGCCGCGGCACCTTGGCCTTCTTCGGTTCGGCGGCGGACGCGAACGCCGGCAGGGCAAGCGACACCCCCGCGGCCCGGAGGAACGTGCGGCGGGTGAGTTTCATGGCGATGCCTCGTCGGTTGGAGTGAGTTTCAGTTTCACCATTTCCCCCCACACACGCACGACTTCACTTCTCCCGGAACAACTCGCTCCGCACCACTTCATGCACCATCGTCCGCAGGCCGTAATCCTTCTCCTTGCTCCGCTTCACGATCTCATCCACGGCCGGTTTGTCCACATCAGTCGGGGCCGCCCCGGTCGAATACGTCACCAACTTCATCGCCATCGCACGGGCGATGCGGTCCTTGTCCTTCAGCAGCAGTTTCTTGAACCCGTCGATGTCGGCGAACTTCTCCCCCTCGAATACGTCCGCCGGGTCCACCGCCTTCCCCTCGTGATACGGCATCCGTCGCCCGTCCACCTTCACCTCTTTGCCGTTGCCGGTGGTGCGGTAGTTCGTCCGCCACCCGCCGATCACGTCGAAGCTCTCGAGCGCGAACCCCGGCGGGTCGATGCTCACGTGGCACGTCGCGCACGAAGCCACCGCCCGGTGCTTCGCCAACTGCTCGCGGATGCTGGTCGCCCCGCGGATGTCCGGCTCGATGGCCGGGATGTCGGCCGGCGGCTTCGGCGGAGGCGAAGCGAGGACGCGATCCAGCACCCACGCCCCGCGGACGACCGGCGAGGTGGTGGTGCCGTTGGCCGACACCTTGAGCGTCGCCGCCATCGTCAGCACGCCCCCGCGGTGGCTGTCGGCCGGCAGTTTCACCTTCTGGAAGGCGTAGCCGTCCACGCCCGGAATGCCGTAGTGCTTCGCCAGCCGGCCGTTCAGCATCGTGAAATCGGACGCGATGAAATTCGTCACGCTCAGGTCGTCCTTCAGCACCTCGGCGAAGAACAGTTCGGCCTCCTTCACCATCGACACTCGCAGCATGGCGTCGTACTCGGGGTAGAGCAGGAAGCTCGGTTCGGTGGCGTCGATGTCGCGAAGGTTCAGCCACTGGGCGACGAAGTGCTCGGTGAACGCCGCCGCTTTCGGGTGCTTCAGCATCCGCTCCACCTGGGCGGGAAGCGAGTCGGCCAGCTTGCCCTTCTCGGCGAGCGCCAGCAGCTCGGCGTCGGGTGTCGTGCTCCAGAGGAAGTACGACAGCCGCGAGGCGAGGGCGAAGTCGTCAAGTTTGCCCGGCTTCTCCCGTAGGAAGAGGAAGTCGGGCGACACCAGGATGGCGGTCAGCCCCACTCGCACGGCCTTCTCGAACGACTGCTTGGCGTCCAGCTTCGCCATTACGAGCGCGAGGAACGGCTTGACGTCGTCGTCGGTCACGTTGCGGCGGAAGGCCCGGCGTGAGAAGTCGCGGAGGACCTTCTCCGCGTCGGCTTCGGGGTTCTTCGACACTACCTCCACCCGCTTGCTGTTGTTGAACACCGGCGACGGTTTCTGTTCCAGGTCGCCGAAGATGCGGCGGTGGCTGTCCGGCGGCCACGCATCGTGCAGCGGCCCTTCCACCTCCACCCACTGCACCGCCAGCCCCGGCCCGTCGTACTTGTCGGCCCCGATCTTCGACACCACGTTCGCGCCGGCCAGCCCGTAGGGCGAGATGCGGATGTGGCTGCGGGCCTCGAAGAAGTCGGTGAACTCGATGACCGTCGGCTTGTCCGGTGCCGCGTCGTAGTAGCTCACCAGGTGGTTCTTGGTGCCCATGAGCATCGGCCCGGCGTCCAC
>CAYMHO010000226.1:0-11504 GCA_964390195.1 uncultured Fimbriiglobus sp.
TGTAGCCGGGGTCTGTGACCCCGGTCCGGACCGGGGTCACAGACCCCGGCTACAACAACCCGTTGTCACCGCAGTTCGCCCGTCAGCACCGCCCAGCGGGCCTTCCAGTGTTCGAGCAGCTTCGCGTCGGCGGCCGCCCCGGCCGGGCCTTTGTCGGCCAGGCTGTACCCGTGCAGCACGAGTTGCGCCGACACCGTCTGCTGGCCGTCGTCGTCCGCCCCCTTCCCCTTGAACGTCGCCCACGGGCCGTCTTGCTTGACCAACTCGACGGACACGTCCATCCGCCGGCCGGGTTGCATGAACGTGCCGTATTTGACGTTTCTCGCCTCCCGCAAGACGATCACCGGGTGGCGGTAGCCGGTGGTCGCCCGCCACAGCCAGGCGGCCGCCTCCGTCAGCGCTTGCAGCATCAGCACCCCCGGCATGACCGGGAACCGCGGGAAGTGGTCGGCCAGGTACTCTTCCCCGAGGGCGAGGAACTTGCACCCGCGGAGGAACTTGCCCGGCTGGTGGGCGTCGATCCGGTCGATCAGGTTGAACCGCATGGCGGCGGGTTCCGTCAGTCCTGACTTCGGGCGGTCGGGTGCGGCCGGCACCGGCTGCGAAGAACAGAGAATGTAGTGAAGCGGGAAGGGGCCGACAACCCCGACTGGCGGGGGGCGAGGGGAAGGGCGGTCGTAGCGGGCGTGGCCGGACTACCCCAGGCCGACCCCACCACTTGGGGCTACGACCGCCCGTGGTGACGAACGCGAGGAGTACGCCGTCCGACACCCGCGGATTTCACCACCCGCCCGAAATTCCCCACTTTCCGGACACCCGTGGTCTGCTCGCTCCGCGAGCGGCTGGTTTGAAACCGCTCGCGGAGCGAGCAGACCACAACCGCTCGCGGAGCGAGCAGACCACAACCGCTCGCGGAGCGAGCAGACCACACCTACTTCCGCTTCACCGCCTTGTCGTTGATGTCCGCGCCCGTCTGCCGGTCGTCCAGCAGGTGCTCGGCGAAGAAGTCCCACATCTTCTGGGTGAAGTACGGGGTGGCCGCCCCGAACGAGTGCTGGGCGCCGGGGATGATGAGCAGGTCGAACCGCTTGTTCGCCTTGATGAGCGCGTCCACCAGCCGCATGGTGTTCGCCGGGTGGACGTTGTTGTCCACCTCCCCGTGCACCAGCATCAGGTGCCCTTTCAGGTTGGCCGCCAGCTCGGCGTTCGTCGGCACCTTGATCTCGAACTTGGTGGCCGGGGCGGCCTTCGTCTCGGTCCCCGTCTTCGTGTCGGTCGCCTTCGTGTCCGTCTTGGTGTCGGCCTTCTTCTCCGCCGCCACCTCCTTCTCCAGCGCCTCCATCTTCTTCTTCAGCTCCTCCATCTTCTTCTTCAGCTCCTCGACCGACTGCTGGCCGCTGCCGTCCGGGTCGGTGGCCTCCAGCAGCTCGATCAGGTCGGCCTCGATCTCCTCGGCCGGCGGGCGTCGGCCGCCGGTCCCGGTACCCCTGCCGCCGCCGGTGCCGGTTCCCGTCCCACCGGTGCCGGTCGCGGTGCCGTCCTTCTTGTCCGTCGTCACCGGCACCTCTTTCAGCCCGTGGTACTGCTCCGACCAGTTGTCGTTGTAGATGTTGTTGTCGTGGTTGCCGGCGCTCGCCACCGCCGCCTTGAAGAAGTCGTTGTACGGCTTCTGGAGCACCGCCGCGGCGGACATGAACCCGCCCCCGCTGTGCCCGTAGATGCCCACCCGCTCGATGTCGATGAAGGTGTGCCGGGCGGCCAGGGCCTCGATGGCCGCCTTCTTGTCCACCAGCCCGTAGTCGCGGAGGTTGAAGTAGCCGAAGCTGTGGTACGCCTTGCTCCGCTCCGGGCTGCCCCCGCGGTGGCCGACTTGGATCACGACGAACCCGAGTTGGGCCAGTTGCATGTAGCTGCTGAACGCGGTGAACCGGTGCGTCACCCCCTCCTGCTGCGGGCCGGGGTACACGTAGGCGATGATCGGGTACTTCTTCTTCGGGTCGAAGTCGAACGGCTTCCACATGTTCCCGTACAGGTCGGTCATGCCGTCGGCCGCCTTCACCACGAACGTCTCGGCGTGCTTCCAGCCGGTCTTCTCCAGCCGGCTCAGGTCGGTCTGCTCCAAGGTCATGACCACCCCACCGGCCTCGTCCCGGACGGTGGCGAACGGGGCGTAGTCGGTGCGGGTGCTGTTCACCACCAGGAACTTCTTGCTGGGCGACAGGAACTGGTAGCCCGGCGGCGTCCCTGGCCCGCGTCCCTGGCCGCCGAACCCGCCGCCCGGCCCGCCCGTTTGCGACACCTGGTTGAACCCGCCGGGCGTCGGCTTGCCGTCGGGGGTCACGCTCGGGTCGAGCAGGGTCAGCCCGGTGCCGTCGAACTTCACCCGGTACAGGTGCTGGTGGTACACGTTCTCGCCCGCCTCACGCCCGTTGCCGACGACGTACAGCACCTTGTTCTTGGCGTCCACCTCGGCGATCGAGCTGGCCCGCCACGCCCCGCTGGTGATGGCGTTCTTCAGCTTGCCGTCGCGGCCGTACAGGTAGAAGTGGCCCCACCCGCTCCGCTCCGACCACCAGATCATCTCGTCCGTCTCCTCGACGTACCGCGGGTTGCCGGGCCGGACGGCCAGGTTGGCCGCCTCGTACCCCTCGGCCACCAGGCTCTCCGTCTTGCCGGTGGCCGCGTCGAGCGCGCAGATCTCCAGGTTGCGTTGCAGGCGGTCGCGGCGGATGAACCGCAGCTCGTTCGCCCCCTTGCCCCACCGCACGTCCGAGTACCGCTCGTCCTTCCACTTCTGCGGCACCTTCGCCGTCGCCTTCTTGGCCACGTCCCCGTACCACAGCTCCGACTTGCGGACGGTGTCCTCACCGGGCATCGGGTACGGGTACTTGATGAGCGCCGGCCGCGGCTGGGCGATGGAGTCCACCAGCCACAACTCCTTCAGCCCGCGGGTGTCGTTCCGGCTGACGTAGAAGAACTTCGAGTCCGACGACCACGTCACGCTCGGGCGGGTCTTCCGCTCGGCCGCCGGGGTCGGGGTGGCGGTGGCGGTGGTGCCGCCGCCGGTGCCGCCGCCGGTGGTGCCGCCGCCCTGCGTCTGCGTCTCGCCGGTGCCGGTCGTCTGCGTGCCGCCGGTGCCGGTCGTTTGGGTGCCACCAGTTCCCGTTCCGGTGCCGAACCCGCGGCCGCCGCCGAACCCGCCGCCGCCGTTGAACGAGTACTCCTCCGCCCCGTCGGTGGTCAGTTGCACCGCCTTGTCTTCCGGCTGGCCTTCTTCACCCAGGTACAGGTTGTGCTTGTACGCGTACACGTACCACTTCTTGTCCGGGGAGAGGCTCTTGTACCCGCCCTCGCGGCCGCCGCCCGGCCCGCCCGTCGGCGGTTGGGTGCCGCCGCCCTGTTGCTGCTGGTCCTGCTGTTGTTGCTGTTGGTCCTGCTGGTCTTCCCGCCGCTGCCCACCACCGCCGCCGAACCCGCCGCCCCCCTGCTGCAACTGCCGTAGCATCTCGTCCACCCGCTCGTTGCCGAACTGCTGCCGCATCTGCTCGATCCGCTCGGGCGTCAGCGGGCCGGTCGGGTTGAGCGGCAGCTTGCCGGTCTGCTTGAGGGCGTTGGCCGTCAGGTCGTACTCGTAGCGGTACTCGGCGAACGCGAACGTCAGCTTCTTCCCGTCGTCGGCCAGGGCCGGGTTGCTCAGCCGCAGGGTCTCGGCGTCGGTCGGCTTCTTGGACGCCTCGGACAGCTTGGCCGCCAGGGTCACGTGGTCGAACAGCGGCACCTTCTCCTTCTTCGCCGGGTCCACCTTCCAGTAGCGGGTGCCGGTGGGGGTGGCGGCCGCGTACCAGAACACGTCGGTGGTGCCGACCCACCGCGGGCTGACGTTCGCCGTCTGCACGTGCTGGGCGACGAACTCGGCGTTGAACTTCTGGGCGAGCGGGTAGTTGGCCCCGGTCACGCGGACCGGTTTGTCGTCGACCGCCGGGCGGTCCTGGGCGAACGCGGCGGCGGGCAGCGCGGCCGCCGCGACCACGGCGAACAGGGTGCGGGTCTTCATGAGGTCGGACCGGGCGAGGAAGGGAAGTGGGGAAGATGTAGGAATTGTGCGAACCGGCCGGCCCGATCGTCAACCGTCTCACACTTCTCTCACCCCGTGTCTTCGCCGCGACCGACGGGGGCGACGCCGTCAGCGCCCCCTTCGGTCGCGGCGAAGACACGGGATCCCGCCCACTCACCCCCGCCCCGTCGAGATGCGGTCGGCGTACCCGTCGAGGGCTTGCCGCACACCGGCGAACAGCAGCCCGCCGTGGTGGCCGAACGCGGGCAGGCTGAAACCCGGCAGGCGGAACCACGCCGGCAGGCGGGGGAACGACCGGCGGGCCGGCGGGGTGGGTTCGATCACCACGTCCGGGGCGGCCGGGAACATGAGACTCTCAAACCCGCCGGGCGAGACGGTGTCGGCCTGCCCGTCGTTCGCCACCGTCCCGCCGGTGAGGAACGTGTCGCCGTTCAGCCGGTCGGCGAACCGGCGGGTGAACTGGCCGGTCAGGTTGAGCACCCGCTGGCCGTGGGCGTGGTTCGAGTCCCACTCGCGGCGGATGGCGTTCAGGGCCTGTTGGTTCAGGTCGAAGGCGGTGGTGCCGGGGATCAGCACGTCGTTCCCGGTGCCGGTCAGGGTGTCGGTGCCGGTGCCGCCGATCACCACGTCCCGTGCGCGGCCGGCGGCGAGCAGGTCGTTCCCCGGCCCGCCGAGCAGCACCGCCGGCCCACCGCCGGCGATGAGGGTGTCGTGGCCGTTCCCGCCGGCCAGCCACGTCGGCACCGCCACCGTGCCGGCCACCTGCACGCGGTCGGCCCCGCCGTACCCGAGCACCACCACCCGCCCGGTCGGGCGGAACGGCCCCGAGGTGACGCCGTTCAGGGTGACCGACACCTCGCCCCGCCGGCCGGGGGAGACGACGACGGTGTCGTCGCCGGACGTGCCGTCGACCACCAGCATCTGCCCGCCGAGCGGGTCGGCCTGGAGCCGCGGGGCGGCGGTGTTCACCATGACGAAGTTGTCCGACTCGCTCCTCCACTGGCCGGTGGTGTCCTGGATGAAGTACCGGAACTCGTCGAACCCGGTGTACCCGAACTCGGGGGTGTAGGTGAGCACGCCGGTCGCCGGGTTCACCTCGACGGTGCCGTGTGATGGCGGTTTGGTGAACGACACCGAGTTCAGGTCGGCCACCACGCCCGGGTCGGTGTCGAGGTAGTCGTACAGGTTGATCGACCCGGATCGCAGGGTGGTGGTGACGAGCCCGCCGTCGCGGGCGACGAGCGGGCCGGCCTTCACCGGGGCGATCCCGCCGGTGAAGGTGGCGGTGGCGATGTTCGACACGTTCCCCAGGTTGTCGCGGACGGTGTACTGGAACGACTCCGGCAGCACCTGGCCGGGCGGCTGGCCGGGCGGCAGACCGTTAGGCAGCAGGTAGTTGGGGACGTACTGGATGACGCCGGTGGTCGGATCCACGCTCACCTGCCCGCGGACCGGGGAGGTGACGACGGAGACGGTGCTGAAGTCGAGCACCCCGCCGGGGAAGGTGTCTACCGCGTTCTCGAACGCCGGGATCAGGGTCGGGGTGTAGCTCTGGTACCCGCCGGACCAGTCGGGCACGAACAGCATCGGCGGGACGGGCGTGGGGGTGACGTCGGGGGTGAACCGCGACTCCAACCGCTCGAAGCCGAACAGGAAGCGGGGCCGGCCGGCCGGGGCGAACGACATGGAAAGAACCTGAGGGGGTTGGGCGAAGGTCCGCGGCCCATCCTGTAACCCCCCGGACTGACACTGTCAAAACAAATGGTGTATTTCACCCAACTTCCGCAGTCGTGCCACCTATATAGAGGGCGAGCGGCAGCCTCGACCCCAGACCCGACACGGGTCGAGAGACCGACTCCTACTTCCGCAGCGGCTTGGCCGTCTTCGCTCTGATCGCCAGCGTCATCTTCTTGCCGTCGCCGGTGTGGTGCAGTTCGATCGCGTCGAACAGATCCAGCACGACGGCGAAGTCGGTCAGGTCGGTCTTCGCCTTGTCCGCCGTCGTCCCGGTCCAGCCGGCCAGCGCCTCGGACAGTTTGTCCCCGTGGGCGGTCAGGTACTCGGCCAATTTGGTCGCGTTCAGCCGTGCCAGCGGGGCGTCCTTCACCGCCGCGTCCGACTTCGGAGGGGTGAAACGCTTCACCGCCGCCACGCTCGACCCGAACACGAAGTAGTCGCCCCGCAGCCCGTACGCCGGCCGCACTCCCGTCGGCAGGGCGGTGTCGTTCTTCAAATAACGGATGGCCCCGCCGTCGGCCTTCTCCTCGCTCAGGGTGAACTGGTCGGCGTGCGTGCGGTTGTAGTCCACCCGGAAGAAGTGCAGGACGGCGTCGAACGCCCCGACGATGGCCTGCCCGACGGTGTCGTCGTCGCTGCCGGGCGGCCGCACCCGCACGGCGAAGGTGGCCGCCGGCAGCACGCCGGTGTCGCCCTTGGCCGGGGCGGTCAGCCACACCGCCCAGTCCGGCCCGATGCCGGCCTTCACCTTCGGCAGTGCGTCCTTGCCCACCGCCGGGCCGAGCAGGTCGTCGGACAGGGCCTTCAACCCGGCCTTGCCGTCGTCCGCCAGGAACGAGCCGACCAGGGCGGTGACCTTCTCCCACTCGAACTTGCCGCCGATCACCAGCAGGGCGTCCGACGGGACCACCGCCCACACCGCCGACGGCGTGGCGTCCGGCTTGAACAGCCCCCGCAACTCGGCCGGCACTTTGTCCGGGCTGGCCACCACCGTCACGGCCAGCGTGGCGCCGGTGTCCAGGGTGAGCGACACGCCCACCGCTTCGGCCGCCGTCCAGAGTTTGCCGAACTGCTTCAGGAACGCTTTCTGGTTGGCGTCGTCGGTCTTCCTCTCGCCGGCGGCCAGGTCGGCGGCGAACGCCTTCGGCTCGAACAGCAGGACGACGACCGCGTCGGTCACGCCGAGAGTGTCGATCGCCCCGGCCAACGGGGAAGCCGTCTTGTCGGCCCCACTCAGGCGGTCGATCACCTGCTTCAGCACGCCCTCTTGCACCGTATAAGCGAACAGGCCGTCCTCACGGAGCAGGTAGTATTCCGTGCGGCCGTCGGCCTTCTGCCGCTCGACGTACCCGACGCCGTTGTGCTTCTTGTCCGCGGTGCCCTTGAGTTCTTTCGACTTGATCTGGGCGGCGTTCAACTTGGCCGCCAACTTGGCCAGGGCGTCCGGTTTGGCCGCCTTGCCCAGTACCACGCCGGTGTCGTGGTCGTCCTTCCCGTCCGGCGGCGGCTGGTAGGCGTACACCACCACGTCGCCGAACACCTGGTCGAGCAGGTCGGCGGCCGTCACCCCCAGGTGGTCGTGCAGCACCTTGTCGGCCGCGAGCAGTTGCTTCATCTCGTCCGAGCCGAGCAACCCCTTGCCCAGCTTGGACTCGGCGAACTTGGCGGCGAACGGCGACTCGCTCAACCGGGCGGCATTCCCACGGAGGTCTTGCAGGACGAAGCAGACGGTCGTCTTCGGCGGCACCAACCGCATGACGTCGGCGGTCGGCCCGGCCAAGAGCGGGGAGGCGAGAAGGGGGAGCAGAAGGAGTGCGAGCAGACGGGGCATGTGGCTCCTCGGGACCTCACCCCCCGTCCCCCTCTCCATGAATGGAGAGGGGGTGTTCAAAGCGGGTGCGGTGTTGTGTCGTCCGCTTGCCATAACGGGTGCCGGTGCGGTGCTTCGGGAACGTTGGCAGGTTGAACACCCCCTCTCCATAAATGGAGAGGGGGACGGGGGGTGAGGTCCCCTAGTTTGCCTTCAGCCCGGTGTCCCGCAAGAAGGCGCTGATCGCCCGGCGGGTGCTGCCGGTCATCGGCTCCAGGCCGGACTTGGCGGCGGCCGGCATGGCGGCGATGGCTTCGGCGCCCGGCTGGGCGTCGGGCGGCACCGGCAACGGGTCGGCGGCCTTGGCCGTTTCGGGTAAGAGCGTCCGCGGGGTGGCCTTCTCGGCGGTGTTGCGGGTCAGCTTGGCGAACGCACTCCCAGCCCCGGACAGGGTGTCGCCGAAGTTCGGGGTGTCAGACGGCGACGGCTCGGGGGTGACGACCAGCGGCGGCGGTTCGGGCGGTGGCGCCGTCACGGGCACCGGCTTCGGCCAAGCGACGTACCCAACACCCACCAGTCCGATCACCAGCGTGAACAGGCCGGCGGTCATCAGCTTCCACGGCCACCGCGGACGGGCCAGCACGGATGCGGTCGCACGCTCGGCAAACCCTGCCGGCGGGGGAATGACCCGAGCCTGCTCGCGGGCGGAGTACGCCGCGAGCGCTCGGTCGAACGGGTCTGGGGGCGGGGTGTTCATGTCGGTTCTTTACGAGCCGCGACCGCCAGGGAGCGGGGTGTCGGTTCTCCGCTCCCTGGCGGTCGCGGCTCGTCAGAGGGCATCAGCCCGCGGGCTTTCAGTTGGTCGAGTAACATCTGGCGGGCGCGGTGCAGCCAGGTTTTCACGGTGCCGACCGGCCGGCCGACGATGTCGGCAATCTCCTCGTAACTGCGGCCGGTCTCGTGGAACAGGACGAACACTTCGCGGTATTCGGCCCGCAGCTCGCCCACGCACTCGGCGATGGCGGCGGCCAACTCGCCCCCTTCGCTCGGCGGCTCGCGGTCGGGCATATCTGCTAAATAGTCGGCGGTCGGCGGGCGTTTGCCGCGTTTGGCCATCGCCGTCCGGCAGCGGTTGACCGTGATGCCGAGCACCCACGGGCGGAGCGGGCGGGCGGTGTCCCAGCGGTGCAGACTGCGGACGATCCGCAGGAACACCTCCTGGGCCACGTCCTCGGCGTCATGCCGGTGCCGGAGCAACCGCACGCACAGGGCATACACGTCGGTCTGAAACCGGTCAACCAGTTCCCGCACCGCGGACGGGTCGTCGCGGAGGCACCGCCGGACCAGTTCGCGGTCGTCGGTCACGAGCCGTCCTCGGTCGGGAAGGTATACCCGCGGCGGGGGATACGGGTTTCAGGGCACTTATTCGCTGGCCGGGGTCGGGGATTTTGGGCAATCCGGGAGGGGATCAACAGGGCACGCTCATTGGTTGTTCTTCGCTCCACCCGCCCGATACTCCCGTGCGATCACGTCGAGTTCGGCCTCGCCCACATCGGGAACCGACCCGCCGGGGCCGGAGATGCGGATCAACGTCACCAGTTGATGGGCAGCCACCGCCCCCGGTGGCGCACTTTGGGTCGAGATCACCAACATGTCGGCCGGGAATACCTCTGGTTTTGTGGGGAGCAACACTACTTTGGGCTTGTAGGCCGTTACAACAAAGTTCCCCGAACGGAGGCGGTGCTCGTTGGTTCCGGCGGATTTGAACACCAACTTCTTCGTGCCACCATTCGCCACCATTTCTTGGGTGGTTCCCGTTGTTGCTGTTTCGTGATCGTAAAAGTGCGTGACGGTGAGCCGGACATTCCTGTGCGGGTTGCGGCCCGGTTGTTCGCTGCTCCCCAGCCACCTGTCTTCGTGAACGCTACTCTCGTGACTCACCAAGTTGAACTCGCAGTCTTCTGGGAAGACGATGTCGAACACGAAGATGTACTTCGCCTTGCCGTCGCGAATCTCCTCACGCTCTTCGACCAGCGTGATGGCAGTGTGTTCCGAGGCGAGGGTCGTCTGGCCGACCCACCACTTGCTGTACGCCACCGTCGTCGCTGAGGTGGCGCTCACCAGTGCGACCACCGCGGCCCCAAGAGCCCAATAGAGGCGACGGCGGTTGCGATTCATCTGTCGTATCTCAGAGTGTGCAGTCCGAAGTTGGCCACCGTTCTCTGGTCGCCTTCGGCGCTGAATCCTCCCTCAGTCTACCTCATCCGCGGCTCACTTGGCCTCCCCGCCGCCGCCCCCCCACTTTATCATGGCGGTTCGACCGCCGGGTTCACTCCACGAGGCAGCAATGGGCGAGCGCTACATCTTCAACATGCGGAACCTGACCAAGCAGTTCGGCAAGAAGGAAGTGCTGAAGGACGTTTACCTGTCATTCTACCCCGGGGCGAAGATCGGGGTGCTCGGCAGCAACGGCGCCGGCAAGTCCACGCTGCTGAAGATCATGGCGGGGGTGGACAAGGAGTTCATGGGCGAGGCGTGGGCGGAACAAGGCGCCAGCGTCGGGTATGTGCCCCAGGAGCCGTACCTGCCGGCCGGCACCACCGTGTTGCAGAACGTGGAACAGGCCGTCGCCCCGATCCGCAAGCTGATCGACGACTACAACGCGGTGAGCGAGAAGTTCGCCGACGAGGACGCCGACTTCGAGAAGCTGTCGAACCAGATGGAGGCGTTGCAGGCGAAGATCGACGCGGCCGACGCTTACAACATCGACCGCCAGCTTGAGATGGCGATGGACGCCATGCGGCTGCCGCCGCCGGACGCCCTGGTGGACCGCCTGAGCGGCGGCGAGAAGCGCCGCGTCTACCTGTGCAAGACCCTTCTGCAGAACCACGACCTGTTGTTGCTCGACGAACCGACCAACCACCTCGACGCCGAGAGCGTGTACTGGCTCGAACGCCACCTCCAGCAGTACAAGGGGGCGGTGGTGGCCGTCACCCACGACCGCTACTTCCTGGACAACGTGGCCCAGTGGATTCTCGAACTGGACCGCGCCCGCGGCATCCCGTGGGAGGGGAACTACAGCTCGTGGATGGAGCAGAAGCGGAAGCGGCTGCAGGTGGAAGAGAAGCAGGAGTCGGCCCGGCAGAAGCACCTGGCCCGCGAACTGGAGTGGGCGAAGAGTTCGCCGAAGGCCCGCATGGCCAAGAGCAAGGCCCGCCTGGCGTCCATCGAAAAGATGCAGGCGCAAGACATGGACGAGCGGGACGAAGAACTGTCCATCCAGATCCCGCCGGGCGCCCCGCTGGGCGATCTGGTCATCCGCGCCGAGGGGCTGAAGAAGGCGTTCGGCGACAACGTGCTGTTCGACAACCTGACGTTCAACTTGCCCAAAGGGGGCATCGTCGGCATCATCGGGCCGAACGGGGCGGGCAAGACGACCCTGTTCCGCATGATCGTCGGCCAGGAGAAGCCGGACGGCGGCACCCTGACCGTCGGCCCGACGGTCAACCCGGCGTATGTGGACCAGTCCCGCGAAAGCCTCAACCCGGAGAACACCATCTTCGAGGAGATCACCGGCGGGACGGACTACATCATGCTCGGCAAGCAGAAGGTGGCCAGCCGCGGGTACGTGGCCCGGTTCAACTTCAAGGGGCCGGACCAGCAGAAGATCGTCGGCAACTGCTCCGGCGGGGAGCGGAACCGCATCCACCTGGCGAAGCTGCTGCGGAGCGGCGGCAACCTGCTGTTGCTCGACGAACCGACCAACGACCTGGACGTGGACACCCTGCGGGCGCTGGAGAACGCGCTGGAGAACTTCGCCGGCTGTGCGGTGGTCATCAGCCACGACCGCTGGTTCCTCGACCGCCTGGCCACCCACATCCT
>CAYMHO010000227.1:0-11502 GCA_964390195.1 uncultured Fimbriiglobus sp.
GGCGGTGGCGAACCGCTGGCGGTACTCGTCCGGGTGGGTGGCGTCGTGCATCTCGGCGTCGCCGAGCACGCGGAGGACCCGCACCCCGCCGGCGTGCGGGTCGAACACGCGGTAGACCGCCTCGCGGGGGGTGACGCGGACGCGATCGACCACCCGGAAGCGGCCGATCATCAGGGCGTCCAGGTTGCCGGCTTCGATGAGCGCGAGCTGGTACAGCGTGATCGCCCCGCTGGCGAGCAGCACTTGCCGCAGGGTGCGCCGCTGGCGGCGGGCTTCGCCCCACAGGGTGTCGAGCGCGGTCGGATCGATCAACTCCAGCGAGCGGAGCAGTTCGCCCAGGTGTCGGTCGCCGGGTTCCAGGTCCGCGTCCGGCTCGGTCGGGGCGATGCGGGGCAGGGGGGTGGGGGTCGCTTGTTTCTCGGCCGCCAGGTCGCGGAGCTTCTTGCGGTACCACTCCCGCATGTCGCCCAGGTGTCGTTCCACCTGCACCCGCTTCTCGGCCAGGGAGTCCTGATCCAGCCGCAGTTGCTCCATCCTGCGGGCCAACTCCAGGGCGGTGTCGTCGCTCTTCTTCGACGCCGCTTCGAGTTCCGCCTGCTTCTGGTCGATGCGGGTCTCGCTTTTGGCCATCGCCCCTTTCAGGTCGTTCACCTTCGCCTGCCAGTCGTGGACCTGGGCGCGGAACTCGCTCACGGCCAACCGGTGTTCCCCGCGTGCCCGCTCCAGTTCCGTCTCGCGGTAGCGGATGCGCTCGGTCTCCACCCGCAGGTCGTTCCGCAGGCTCTCCAGGGTGTCGCGGGTCTGGTTGGCGTAGGTGTGCAGTTCGGCCAACTGCCCCCGCAACACCTCGCGGGCGGCGGTCAGCTTCTGGAGCGTGCCGTCGGCCTGGTCTTCCAGGCTCGGCGCCTGCGTCTTCAGCCGTTCGATCTCGGCGAGCGCGTCCGTGCGGAAGCGTTCGAGTTCCTTCTGGGCCTCGATGGTGCGGTCCACCAGCGTCGCCTGTTCGGTCTGCCACCGCTGCCGCGAGGCGAACAGCTCCTTCCGCCCGTTGGCCACGTTCCGCCCGGACTCCCGCAGGCGGTCCACCTGCCGTTCGAGTGCGGCTTCCCGTTCGGCCAGCAGTTGCGTTTGCCGTTGCAACTCGGCCTCGCGGTCGTGCAACTGCTGGCGGGCGGTGGCGACCGTCTGTTCCGCCTTCTCCCGCTCGCCGGCCAGTTCCGCACGCAGTTTCTCCACCGCCAGCCGGTCGTCGGTCAGCTTGAGCGCCGCCGCATCCAGCTCTTTCGCCCGTGCGGACAACTCCTCGCCCCGCTTCCGCAACTGCTCCTGGAACTGCACCCGCGTCGAGTCCGCTTCGGAGAGCGTGGACTCGCGGCTGTGGACGGCCGTGCGGTCGGCTTCCAGCCGCTGTTGCAGGTCGATCACCTGGGCCGTCTTCGCCTTCAGCACGGCGGTCTGCTCGGCCATGTCCGCCGAACGCCGGTCCAACTCCTGCTCCCGCAGGTTCAGCCGCTCCTGCTCGGCCGCCAGTTGGTCCCGCTGCTGCCGCAGCTCCTGTTGGGTCAACTCCACCCACTCCCGCTGTTCGGCCAGCACCCGCTCGGCCTCGGCGTTCGTGCTGTGGAACTCGCCGAGCGACGCCCGCAGGTGCTCGGCGTCCTTCAGCCGGTCGTCGAGATCACGTTGCACGGAATCCAGTCGCAGGCGGTCGGCGGTGAGGGCGGCCGCCTCGCGGTGCAACTCTTCCTCGTGACGATCCAGGCGAACCCGCAGCACGGCCAGGCTCGCCTGCTGGGCTTCGAGCTGCGCCGACCGCTCCGACAGTTGTACCGCCCGCTGCTCCTGCTGACGCCTCGTCTCGGCCAGTTGCTCCGCCTCGCGGGCCAGTCGTTCTTGCTCGGCGTCGGTCCGGCGGACGTGCTCTTCCAGCTCGATCGCGTCGCGGGTCAGTTGCTGCACCCGCTCGTCGATCTCGGCCGCCCGGTGGTCGAGGTGAAGTTGCCGCTCCTCCACCGCCGCCTGCCACCGGTCCAGCCGCAACAGGTCGGCCCCGTGCCGTTGTCGATCCACTTCGAGTTCTTGCCGGTCGTGGTCGAGCAACTCTCGCTGACGCTGGAGTTCCCCTTCCTGGGCCGCCTGGAGTGCCTCCGCCTCGGCCCGGCGTTCGTCGTTCCACCGCCGCTCGGCGTCGACGGCCTGCCGCTCGCGGGCCAGTTCCTCCCGCATGGCGGTCGTCTGCTGCCGCTGAACCTCCAGTTCGCGGAACGCCGCGTTCACCTGCTCCCGCTGGGCGTGCAGGTCCGCCAGCCGCGGCTCGAGGTTCCGCAGCTCGTCCTCGAACCGCGCCCGCCGCGACGCCGCTTCGGCCTCTTGTTCCCGCAACCGCGTCTCGTGGTGCGCCTCCAGCTCCATCCGCCGCCGGCGGAAGTCGGCTTCCACCGCCGCCACCCGCCGCTCCACCTCGGCCGTCACGTACCCCTGCAACCGCTGGCTCTCCGCGTCCAACTCCGCCCGCCGCCGGGCCAGTTCCGCCTCGGTGCTGGTCTGCCGCTCCTGGAACGAACTGGTCGCCCCTTGCACCACCTGCTGCATCTGCTCGATCTGCTCCCGCCGCTCGCGGTACTGGGCGAACAGGGACTGGCGGATGTCGGCCATCTCGGCCCGCACGCGGGCGTTCTCCTCCTCGCGGGCGATCACCTCCTGCTCCCGCTTGGTCAGCCACGCCTCGCGGTCGGCCAGTCGGGTGCCGGCCGTCACCGACTCCTGAATCTGCCGCACCTCGGCCTCGATCTCCTGACGCCGGCGGTACCACGCCACGCGGTCGGCTTCCAACTCTTTCGCCTGCTGGGCGAGTTGGTCGCGGTAGGCGTCGAGTGCGGCGCGTTCTCGTGGATCGACGGGTGCTGCGGCGGGTGCTTGCTTCGCCTCCGCCCCCACCTCGTGAAAGGTGGGTCGCAGGTGACCGCGACCGTTCACGTTCACCACGATGTCGGCGGAACCGATGGCGATGCGGTCGGAACTGTGTACCCAGACGGGGTCGGAGCCGGCGAGCGGGGCTCCGTTCAGCAGGATGGGAAGCGCGGGCGACAGGCGGCGGACGAACACCCCGTCCGCCGTGCGTCCGAACTGGGCGATGACCGGCGGCAGGTGAGAGCCGGGCAGCCGCACGTCGCACCCGTCGGCCCCGCCGACGAGGAACTCGCCGCGGGTCAGGTCGTACCCGACGGCCCGGCCGGTGCCGACGCGGACGTCGAGCCGCACCTCGGGCGGACGGTCGGCGTCGGCCGGTGTGTGTGGCGGCGGCGGCAGAGGGGCCATCATGGGGCGGGTCGCGGCGGGTGCATCCGTGCAGCGCGAGATTGGAACCCATTCCGGGGCAACTGACAAGCCCGACCGCCGGACACTCGCACTCGGGCGGTGATTCGCCTTGACCGGAGCGTGCGGCACCCTAAAACTAGTGGCACGGGCGCTTAGCTCAGTTGGCTAGAGTACCACATTGACATTGTGGGGGTCACTGGTTCGAGCCCAGTAGCGCCCATCCCGCGGAAGCCCTGGATTTTCCAGGGCTTCCGTCATTTCCTACGGACATGGCGACCGCCCCGGTTCCCCGTCAAATTCGCAGAACCGTTCTGCGAACCCGGCCCGGAGCCCCCATGGGACGCCACGCCCGCAAGCTGCACGAGCTGAAGCCCGTCCGGAAAAAGAACTCGGCCTACGTCTGGTGGAGGGGGAAGGACTGGCCCCTCGGCCCGTGGGACGCCCGCCGCGACCAGCCGAGCGACCAGGCCGAGGAGAAGCTGGCCAAGCTGAAGGCGCTGTGGCGGGTGGACCCGACGGCCGGGCTGGTGCGGGCCGACGACCCGCTGCTGGTCGAGGTGTGGGCCGACTGGCGGGCCAGCCCGCACGCCCCGCCCGACCGCCGCGGCGAGCTGGTGCGGGCCGAGAAGCTGCTGTTCGGCACCGACGCGGATCCGGGGGCGCACCTGACCACGCGGGCGTCGGACTTCGGCCCGCCCGAGCTGCTCGCCTGGCAGGACTGGCTGTGCGGGCTGAAGCGGGCCGACGGCCAGGTGCGGCTGGCCAGGACGACGGTGAACGAGTACGTGTCGCTGGTGCGGCGGTGCTTCAAGTGGGCCGTGGCCGCCGGCAAGGTGGACCGCGGCCACGCCGCCAGCCTGGCCGACGTGCCCCCGCCGCCCGAGCACGCCGCCCGCCCGCCGGCGAAGCGGGCGGGGGTGAACTGGGAGCGGGTCGAGGCTGTGTGCGGGAAGTTGAGGAGCAAGGCGACGGCCGACGTGCTGCAGGTCCTCTGGCTGAGCGGGGCCCGCCCGTCGGAACTCAACCGGGCGACAGTGGGCATGGTGCTCAAGGCCGGCCAGATGCGGCCGGAGAAGGGCGAGCCGGTGCAGCTCGGGCGGTGCTGGGCGATCCACTTCGGCCGCGACAGCAAGACGGGCGAGGAGCGGTGCCTGTTCCTCGGCCCGCGGTGCCAGGCGATCGTCGGCCCGTACCTCAAGGGCCGCGAGCCGTCCGAGCCGCTGTTCGTGACGGCGCGGGGCGGGGCGTTCGGGCACAAGCTGCTGACGCAGACCATCCGCCGGGCGTGCGGGGCCGAGAAGGGGAAGCGGGGGGCGGGGCGGCGGAAGGGCGGGCCGAAGGCGGAGGCGTGGAGCGTGTACCAGCTCCGCCACGGGGCGGCCGAACGGGTGCAGGCCCATTACTCCGGGCTGGTGCCCGGAGCGGGGTGGCTGGCCGCCCAGGCGTTCCTCGGCCACAAGATCCGCGGGGTGACCAGCGGGTACAGCGGGCACGACTGGGTGACCGCCGAGCGGGTGGCGTTCGAGTTGGGGTGACCGGGGCCCATCCCGCCGGCTCGCCGGCCGCCCCGGACGGTCTACATGCCACCATCCCAGGGTTGGAACAGGTGCATGGGGAGAAGCCGCTCCCCGTCGCCGTCGACCACGGTGCCGGTTTGGGTTGCGACGAACGCCTGCAACGTTTCGCCTCGCAGTTTGACGCCGACTTGGTAGTGCCCCGAATCGTTCGACCAGGCGAGCAGCGTGCCCGCGTCGTCGCCCTCGCCGAACTGGATCTTGCCGGCGAAAAGGACCGCCCCGCCTTGGGCGATCGACGAGTGACCTCGCCCCGCCACGTCTTGCCTCTTTTGCTTCTGCACGTCGGGCTGGCCCTTGTACTTCTCCCGCTTCCTCGCCTCGGCGCTGCCCCGCGACCTCCGCACGTGGATGACGTGCGGGGTGGCGAGGGAAATGACGAAATCCCACCAGCCGTCCGGCTTCTTGTCGGTAGGGAGCCCGTCCGTGCCGGTGATCGTGACGACTGAGTACTTCTCATCGAACTTGAACAGCTGCTTGTCTCTGAACGGCTCCGTCTGCAGGAAACCGATGTAGGTGTACGTCTTCAGCGTCTTGCCGGCGGTGACCGTCTGGCGGATGACCTGACTCTGATACACCTTCGCCGGGTCGACTGGCTGCGCCGCCGGGGCGGCCGGGGCGGCCGGGGCGGCCGGGGCGGCCGGGGCGGCCGGGGCCGCACTCACCATTTTCCTGACAGGTAGCACAGGCGGTGAACCTCTTCGCGTAAGGCGGGGCGTGCAACCCCCGCCTCAGCGGGGACCGCACGCACGGCGAAGGTGTCACCCCCTGACCGTGTAAAGAGGATGGTACTTTCCGCCCTGTACGCGACAAGCGGCGGCTGCCCCCGGCTTTCTAATGGCCCAAGGTCCGCGGGGTGACCGTCGCGGCGGTGGCGGCGGAGATGGGGTGAGGGGCGGTCAGCGCTTCTTCTTGCCCTGGTGGTTACCCGGATTCCTCGGATTGCTCGGCAGGTTCGGTGCCGGTGGTGGGGGCGGTGGTCTCGTTGGCTCGGGTGGCGGGGGCTGCTCGCCCTCTTCTCTGTCGCTCTTGGTGATCGCCGGAGCGATCAGGTGGATGAGCGCGTTCAGTGCCCACACACACCGCGCGAGCCGGAAGCAGGCGATCAGCACGACGCCGAACAGGGGGTACCACACCCACGGTTGCTGTAGGTCCTGCCCATTCTCCCCGTCCTTCTCCTTGTCCAGGCACATTGCCACCAGTGAGGCGATGGAGGCGAGCGCGAGCCAGAGGATGGCCGACGAGAACGCCGGCCAGAGTTGGCGGTAGCCGGGTCTGGCCCGCAGGTCGTCGAACTCCTTGCGGCCCACCCACGTGACGATGATCGACATGGCCGTGATGACGAAGCCGAACAGCGAGCCGAAAAGCGACACGAACGCGGGGTACAGGGTGGGGCGGGCCTTCCAAAGGACCTGCGAGACGCCGCCTTTGCCCCCGCACTGCTCCGACCAGATGGCGAGGGCGACGGCGAGAACGATGCCGAGGATGAGCTCAGCCCCGATGAAATGCTTCTCCCATCGGCTACCGACGGCGGTGCTCAGCCACCACTTGTAGACGCGGCCCATGGTTCACCCGGGTCAGATCGGCCGGGCCGCACGGACCTCGGCACGGTTGTTACGATACGCCGCCTCGATGGCGGCGAACGCGGCGGCCTCGGCCACCCGGCGGGTGCGGTCGTTGACCAGCGGGAATGGCGTGTCCACCTGGACGGGATCGCCGAACAGGTCGACGGGCACCTGCCGCCCCTCCGCCGGTTTGACCGTCGCCTGCAGCTTGCACTGCTTCCGAAATGGCAGCAGGTTGGCCGCCAGCTCGAGGAGCCTGCCGAAACCCCGCATGCCTTCCGGATGTTCTTCCGACACAGCCCGTCGCAGGATGAGCTCGACGTCGTCCGCGGGGCCGATGGCGCTCACCGCGGCCAGGCTCTCCCCGAGCGACTCGTCTGCTTCTCGCACCTTCCCGATGAGCGCGGTCGGCACCCGGATCCGCAGCAACTTCACCTCCGCACCCGCTCGGGACAGCGACCCGAACACCGCCCCGCGGATGAGCTGCCCGACGCGGGCGCCAGCCATTGAGCCACCGGCGCCGCTGACCGCCCGCTGGACGAACCGGAGCAGGTTGGTCACCCGGGGGCCATCGTGGTTGTACTCCGAGATGATGACGTCGTTGGCCACGACGACGTGGGTGGTTTCGCTGATCCCGGCGTCGTCGTCCACTTCGATCGGCTCCATCTCCTCGGTGTCGTGCTCGATCATGGGCAGCCCGACCTTCCGCACCCGTGTCAGCGTGATGTGGAACGGCTCGTCGCTCTTCCGTACCCGCAGTCGCACCACCTCGCCGACATCCACGCGGTGCTCCCGCGTTTCGCGGTCGGCCTCGGATAGGTACTCCGCCACCGCGTCCCAGTCGACCGGGAAGTTGGTGGTGTCGTCGTTGATGATGCGGTGGAAGTAGATCGTGCGGACGAGGTCGGCGGCGACCCGGGGCAAACGACTCATGATGATACCGTGGGCGGCGGTGTACGAAATGTTGGGAGGGTAGACCTCACATCGCTCGGGCTCACTTCCCCTCCGCCGGTGCGGGCCGCCAGCCCCGCGTGCCACGCAACAGAGTGTCTTGCGTCGGGAGCGTCCAGCGAGGTGGCGGGCCGGCGAGGTATGTCCCGCCGGTGATCACCTGGTCGTCAACGGCGAGGTACTCGACCGCCTGGCCGTTCGCCGGTGGGGTCTCGGTGTCGAACCGTTGCCACCCATCGGGTAGGGGTTTCGGGTCACTCATGACTTACTCCGTGGTTGGGCTCACTTCTTCTCCGCCGGCACCCACCGCGACTCGATGTACCACTCCTTCCCGTCCAACTTCACCTTGGTGTACTCGGGGTTGCGGTCGTCCGGCCCGACTAGTTCCACGTCGGTCGGCATGGCCAGCTTGCGGAGCACCCCCGCCTTCTCCCACCGGGGGTGACTGGAGGCATCCTTGGTGGCATTGGCCAGCACGTACTTGGAGTCGGCGAGCACGATCGTCTCTCCCTTCGGCGGGGTGAGGGTGACGGTGGGCAACTTCGCCGGCTCGGGCTTCTTCTCCGGTTTCGGTTCGGGCTTGGTGGCGGGCGTGTCTGGCTTGGGGGGGGGAGACGAACGCGGCGGGGTCGTGGCGGCAGTTGCCCGGGTGGGCGCGGGGTCTTTCGGCGATGGCATCGGCTTGGCCGGCTCCTTGGGCACCGCGATCGTGAACGGGAACGAGAACTTCCGCTCGCTCGCCCCCTTCACGCTGCCGTGGATCGTCACCTTGAAACGGGTCGCCCTGGCGATCGGCTTGCCGAACACGAAGGTCCGTAGCGCCGGCTTGTCGGGGGTCGCGGCCGTGTACTCGTTCGGCTCGTCGTGCCGCTCGAAGGTGGAGGGGCGGAGAGGCTCGCAGGTGTTGCCAAACTCGTCGCTGCCGCCGGTGCTGTAGAAGACGGCCTTCGAGGCGTCGAGCGTGTCGTCCGAGTTGGTGAACCGCACCCGGACGATCAGGCACTCCGGCCCCTCCTTCTTGGCGTTCGTGAACGCCTCAACGAGCTTGACGGGGCGAACCTCGACGGCCACGATCTCGGCCATGATGGGGCCGTCGGTGACGGCTTTGACGGCGACCGGGTCGTTCGCCGGGACGTCGGGTTCTCGCGCGCGCGGGTCGTCACCGGCGGGTGAGTCGGCGGCGGTGCTCGGGGGCGGCGGGGTGACGCTCGTCGGCGTCAAGGAGGTCGCGGTGAGGGCCACGACGAACAGCGTGATCGTCCCGGCCACCGCCAGCAGCCCCGCGACCAGGAGGCCGACCCCGAGGAGCTGCACCAGCCCGGCCGGCATCCGCACCCGCCCGCCGCACCGCGAGCACCGCCAGTCCACGGGCATCAGGCAGAGAGCGCCCCACACGAACGGCCAGACTGCACAACAGAAGAGCGACAGCAGCAGGTGGAGGACGTGGTTCACCCCCCGCCCGCGGGCGAGGGTGTTCCGCTCGCAGTGGTTGCAGTACCCCTGCTGTTCCAGGTATGCGGACAAGGGTGAGCCTCATGCTTTGAGGCCTCAAACTAACGCGCCGTCGAACGTGTGACAAGTGGTAAGGGAGGTGCGGACGTCCGCAACGGGTTGTTAAGTCTCCGCCGGCCGCCTCACCGCGACTCGCCGACCACGTCGGTGGAGAACGTGCCGCCCCCTTCGAGGCGGAGCACGGGCGATGCTCCGGGGTTACGGGCGCTTCACTTCGACCATCTTGTTTCCACCGCGAAGCTTGCCGCCCGCGACGAAAGTGATTAGCACCGGGTCGCCACTGCCCACCGCCGGCGCGCTTTTGAGGACGTTGGCGTCACAGTAGACCGTCAGAGTGACCTTTGCCTGTGGATCGCCTGCAACGCCGTGAAACTCGTAGTCGTACGGATTGCCCTCGTTCAGCGGCACCGAGCCCGGCTTGAGCACTGGCAGGCGGACAAGGAAGGTGAGGGTCTGGCCGGAGTAGGCCTTGGGGTTGTCGGCGAAGTCGAGGAGCTTGTGGTTGTCGTTCCTCGGCGGCTTCTTTGTGATCGCTTCGAGCCCGGCCACAGCCGCCGCCAGCTTCTTCCGCTCGGCGTCGTCTTTCGTGTTCTCGAGCTGGACCTTGAGAGCGGCGACGGCGTCGCCGATCGCCTTGTCGGCCGGGTCCGGCTTGCGGTCTTCGGTGGCGGGCTTGTCGCCGGCCGCGGCGAGTCGGGTGGCGGCCAGGAGCCCGGCCGAGGCGGCGGCTGCGAGCCCGAACGAGATCAGCACCGAGCAGCCCATCATCCGGCCAACCTTTCGCTGGCGGCCACCTCGGGTCGTCGGCACCCCGGTGGCCTTGGCAATCGCCCGCTTCGCCTTGGTCACCCCGGTGACTTTGTTCCACCACCGCTTGCCCATGGGCGAGCCCTCAAGGACTTTGAGGCCTCAAACTAACGCGCCCGCGAACGTGTGACAAGTGGTAAGGGAGGTGCGGACGTCCGCCAGCCAACGACGGCCGCCCGGAGTGGCCAGCCCTTCGGCCACTCGACCATGTCCCAGTGCCGGTAGTGACATCGCTCGGTGACCGACCCATCGGGGTGGATCACGTCGACGGTGCCGCCGTCCGGCGGCCAGTGGCCGTCGGTGTACGGCGTCCAGCCGGCGGGCAGGGTGGCGGGGGTGAGGGGAGGGGAGGGCACGGGTCAGTCGAGTGGGCGGAGCTGAGCGGCGTGGTACCAGCGGTACAGCCCGACGGCGGCGAGGCAGAGGGCGGCAAGGCCGCCAACGCCGAGCAGCACCCACGCCCCGCGGAACAGGTCGCCGTCGGCGGAGGGGTGGTCGGGGTCGCTCATGACACACCGGCGGGGGAGGTGCGGACGTCCGCACCGGGTCACTTCTTCGGCTTGTTGCTGGGCTTGGCCTTCGGACGCGGCGAGGCGGCGAGCCGCTTGTAAGTGCGGAACACGGCGACCACGACTGCGTAAATGCGGTCGCCACCCTCCCGGTCGAGCTGGTACGGGTAGCGGTTGTCCTTGTCGTCCCCCTCGGTGAGCAGGGTGTACGCGATGCCGCGGCTGTGGAAGTCCGGCGCCTCCACCCGCACCCGCTTGACCACCGCCCCGAAGTCCGCCGTCCACGCGACCACCAGGTCGCCGTCGGCCGGGGTGTCGGTGCGGCGGACGACCAGGTAGTCGTACGGCAGGATGCCGGCCCCCATCATCGACCGGCCTTTCACCAGGTACACCCCGTCGGCCCCGTCGCACTCCTGGGGCAGGTTCACCCACTCGCCCCCCTGATGCTCGTCGATGCCGCGGCCCGCCTCGACCGTGCCGATCACCGGGTGGCGGCCGACGGCCTCGACCGCCTCCACCTTCGCGGACAACTTGGCCTTCAGGCGTGCCGGGTGGTTGACCGGCAAGAGGTCAACGATCTCAATCGGCTTCAGACCGAGTGCCGAAGCAATCGCATTCGCTCGCTCCTCGGACATCGTCTTCTCTTCGCCGCTCTCCAAGTTGCCGATGAACGCGGGCGACACCTTCGCTCGGCGCGCCAGCTCCGCCTTAGACAAGCTCAAGGCCTCACGGCAGTACTTGATTTTCGAGGCTAGACTGCTCATCCCAAGAAACCCATAGTTCGAGCTATTGACACGTCGATAGCTTCAGCTATATTGACTCTACACGACCGACACCCCGCCAGCAAGCCTTTAGGGCCCGACATGGTCGCCCCGCTCTTCCCGCTCGGCCGCCTGATGTGCACCCCCGCCGCCCACGACGCCCTGGCCGCGGCGAGGGTGAGCCCCCGCGACCTGCTCGGCCGCCACGCCCGCGGCGACTGGGGGAACGTGGGCGACGACGACCGGCTGGCCAACGACGCGTCTGTCCGCGACGGCAGTCGCATCCTGTCCGCCTACGAGCTGCCGAGCGGCGTGCGGGTGTGGGTGGTGACCGAGGCGACCGACGACCACGGCCTGCGGGCCGCGACGACCATCCTGCTGCCCGACGAGTACTGACCCATGCGACCGCTCAGTGACGGCGAGAAGGACATCCTCCGCGAGCAGGAGGCGGACGTGCGGGACCTGGACGACGGCGGGTTCGACCGCGACGAGTGGGTGCCGCCCG
>CAYMHO010000228.1:0-11475 GCA_964390195.1 uncultured Fimbriiglobus sp.
TCTGGGCCAGGATGCTGTAGTCCCCGCAGCCGGGGCACCAGCGGACCTCCTGGTCCGTCGTCAGGTCTTTCGAGGAGAGGGTCGGGAGGGAGGTAGCGGCCATGGTTGGGTGGTGTGTTGGGTGTGAACGCCGCGGAGCGGCCGTCGGGTGTAGCCCAGGGCGGAAGCCCTGGGGATGGTGGTTTGTTGTCTTCACGCTCCGGAGGAGCCGTCGTCACGCCGGCCGCTTCGCGGCGGAGGTGATCGGTCGGGTTAACCCAGGGCTTCCGCCCTGGGCTACACCCGACGGCCCCTCCGGGGCGAAGACTCAGACCCGCGCATCCACAGCGGCCTCGATCTCGCTCACCAGGAACGGCTTGCCCTGCACCTTGTTCAGCCCCTCGGCCGGCACCAGGTACTTGGCCCGCAGGAGCATGAGCAGTTGCCCGCTGTTCAACTCGGGCACCAGCACCTTCTTGAACCGCTTGAGCACCGCCTCGGTGTTCTTCGGCATCGGGTTCAGATAGCGGAAGTGGGCGTAGGCCACCTTCTTCCCCTTCCGCTGGCACCGTTCGACCGCCGCCCGGATGCTGCCGTAAGTGCCGCCCCAGCCGATCACCAGCAACTCGGCGTCCGCCGGCCCGTGGACCGCCAGTTCCGGGATCGTCTCGGCGATGTTCTCAATCTTCTTGGCCCGCGTGCGGACCATGTGCTCGTGGTTCTCGGCCTCGTAGTTGATGTTCCCGGTCACGTCCTGCTTCTCGATGCCGCCGATGCGGTGCTCGAGCCCCGGTGTGCCGGGCACGGCCCAAGGGCGGCTCAGGTACTGGTCCCGCTTGTACGGCAGGTACTTGCCCAGTTGCCCTTCGGCCACTTCGTGGAACTGGGTGCCGTCGCTGTTCGGCTCGGTGGCGTTCTTCACCTCCACCTTCGGCAGCTTGTCCGCGTCCGGGATCTTCCACGGCTCGGACCCGTTCGCCAGGTAGCCGTCGCTGAGCAGGAACACCGGGCACATGAACCGGGTGGCGATCCGCACCGCCTCGTACGCGATGTCGAAGCAGTCCACTGGCGACTGCGGGGCGAGGATGCAGACCGGGCTTTCGCCGTTCCGCCCGAACATGGCTTGCAGCAGGTCGGCCTGCTCGGTCTTGGTCGGCAGGCCGGTGCTCGGCCCGCCGCGTTGCACGTCCACGATCACCAGCGGCAGTTCGGTCATCACCGCCAGCCCGATGGCTTCACTCTTCAGGCAGATGCCCGGCCCGCTGGTGCCGGTGACGCCGATGGCCCCGCCGAAGCTGGCCCCGATGGCCGCCCCGCACGCCGCGATCTCGTCCTCCGCTTGCAGCGTCTTCACCCCCCACCGCCGCATGTCGGCCAGTTGCTCCAGGATGCTACTGGCGGGGGTGATCGGGTACCCGCTGTACACCAGCGGCTTGCCGGCGTTCTTGGCCGCCGCCACCAGCCCGAGGGCGATGGCCTCGTTGCCGGTGATCTTGCGGTACCGGCCGGGTTCGATCTTCGCCTTCGCCACCTTGTACTGGACGGGCATGATCTCGACCGTCTCGCCGTAGTTGTACCCGGCCTTCAGCGCCCGCGTGTTCGCCTCCAGCACCGGCAGCAGGTCCGGCTTCTTGCCGAACTTGTCCTTGATCCACTTCAGGGTGGGTTCGAGCGGCCGCTCGTACATCCAGTACACCAGCCCGAGGGCGAAGAAGTTCTTGCACCGGTCCTGCTCCTTCGGCGAGCTCAGGCCGGCCTCCTTCACCGCCTCCCGGTTCAGCTTGCTGATCGGCACGCGGATGATCTTGTACCCGGCCAGCGAGCCGTCGGTCAGCGGGTTGCTCGTGTACTTCGCCTTCTTCAGGTCGTTGTCCTCGAACGAGTCCGAGTTGACGACCAGGATGCCGCCCGGCTGCAGGTCCTTCAGGTTCGTCTTGAGCGCCGCCGGGTTCATCACCACCAGGGTGTCGAGCAGGTCGCCGGGGGTGTGAACCTCCTGACTGCTGAAGTGCACCTGGAACCCGGACACGCCGGCGAGCGTGCCGACCGGCGCACGGATCTCGGCCGGGAAGTCGGGGAAGGTGGCGATGTCGTTGCCGATCAGGGCGGACGTGTTCGTGAACTGGGTGCCGGCCAACTGCATGCCGTCGCCGCTGTCGCCGGCGAAGCGGATGGTGATGGCTTCGACTTCCTGGGGGGGGGCGTGGCGGGGGGCGGCCTTCGGCTCGGCGGTCGCACCGGCAGGCGGGGTCATGATCGGTCGTCCTCGGAAACTCGATGGGAGAGGTACTGTTATTGTTCTCCGGCGCGGGGCGTCGGGTAGGGCGCTTGGGAAGGATTTTCGGGCGACGGGAGGCGGTGGGGTGGAAAACAAAGACTAACCACAGAGGCACAGAGGCACAGAGAAGACAAGAGCGAGTGTGGGGTCTCAGAACTGTCTTGGGCTTTCTCTGTGTCTCTGTGGTTAGTCTTCCTTCCCATCTTGCCCGACGATTTTTTTCGCCCCGGTCCGCATTTCCGCTCCGGCGTGACCTATGGTTCGGCTGTTCACAATCGGATACGTCCCGCCGGAGGGGTGCCGTGGTCGCCGCCGTTGAGTTCACCAGGGTGGGCAAGACGTACAAGTCCGGCCTGTTCGGGAAGGCGAAAGTGCCGGCCGTGCAAGACGTTTCGCTCGCCATCCCCCGCGGCAGCGTGTTCGGCCTGCTCGGCCCGAACCGGGCCGGGAAGACCACACTCGTCAAGCTGCTGCTGTCGCTCGCCAGGCCGACCAGCGGGCACGTCATGCGGCTGGGCGAACCGGCCAGTTCCCGGCACACCCTCGGCAAAATCGGCTACATGCACGAGAACCACGCCTTCCCACGCTACCTGAGCGCGGGAGAGGTGCTCACCTTCTACGGCGGGCTGAGCGGGGTGAGCAGCGAAGAGTTGCCCACACGAGTGAACGCCCTGCTCGAGCGGGTCGGGCTGGCCGACCGGCGGCACGAGCCGATCAGCCGCTTCAGCAAGGGGATGGTGCAGCGGCTGGGGTTGGCCCAGGCGCTCGTCAACGAGCCCGATCTGCTGATCCTGGACGAGCCGACGGAGGGGTTGGACCTGACCGGCCGGCAACTGCTCCGCGACGTGGTGAACGAGTTCAAGAAGGCGGGCAAGACGGTGCTGCTGGTGTCGCACGTCCTCCAAGAGGTGCAGGAGCTGTGCGACGAACTGGCCATCCTGGTGGGCGGCTCGGTGGTGTACCGCGGCAAGCTGAAGGACCTGACCGCCGGCAAGCACGGTTTGGAAGCGGCGTTGCGGAACCTGTACACGAAGGCGGGGTAAGTGGTCGCCCACAGGCCGAAGGCCTGACAGTCCTCAGCCCAGGGCAACGCCCTGGGTGGGCAACACCAACCACCCCGCAGGCTGAAGGCCTGCGAGGTGTCCCACCCCTTCGGGGTGGCGGGTTCGGCGGCATGTGTCCCCAGGGCGTTGCCCTGGGCTGAGAACTCTCAGGCCTTCGGCCTGATTATTGGGGACCGCGGTATGATCTCGCTGCCGGACGCGATCCGAACTGTTCGCTGGATGGTGCGGGACACCTTCCGCCAGTCGCTGCACACCAAACTGTTCTGGGTGATGCTGGGCGTGACGGTGCTGTGCACCATCTTTTGCGCGAGCATCCGGGTGAGTGGCGGGCCGGCCTTCGACACCCCCTACGCCCTGCCCCGGCAGGAGGCGGGCAAAGAAGGCGGCGAGGCGGAGGTGACGGGTGACGGCGTCCACATTAAGGACACGCGGATCTCGTTCGGCTTCGGGATGATCGAAACCCCACCGGACAAGAGCATCAAGTCGCGGGACGACGCGGTCAAGTTCGTCCAGTTGCAGTTGGCCGGGGTGCTGGCCGACTCGCTCGGGGTGCTGCTCGCGCTCATCTGGACGGCCGGCTTCCTGCCGACGTTCCTGGAGCCGCACTCGGCCACCGTGCTGCTAGCCAAGCCGGCCCCGCGGTGGGCCATCCTGCTCGGCAAGTACCTCGGGGTGGTCGGGTTCGTGGCGGTGCAGGCGGTGCTGTTCGTCGGCGGGACGTGGCTGGCCACCGGGTTCGCGACCAACGTGTGGACGCCGGCGTACTGGCTGGCCGTGCCGCTGCTGGTGGTCAACTTCGCCGTCTTCTACTCGGTGTCGGCGTTCATCGCGGTGTGCACCCGCAGCACGGTGGCGGCCGCCTTCGGCACGCTGTTGTTCTGGATGCTGTGCATGGCCATGAACATCACCCACCACACCCTGATGACGCACCCGCTGAGCGGGTTGGGCGGGGCGTCGCACTACCTGCTCGAGGTGGGCTACTGGTTCCTGCCCAAGCCGTTCGACATGCACGGCATCTTCTACGACGCGATGGGCGGGCAAGGGGTGATCGCCCAGGCGGACGAGCTGGCCGTGCTGAAGGCGGAAGGGCGGTTCTACCCGGAGGCGAGCGTGGCGGCGTCGGCCGCGTTCGCCGGGGTGACGCTGGCCGCCGCCGCCTACGAACTGCACACGACGGACTACTGAGACCGGTGCCTCCTGCCGGGCGGCACCTACTTTCGCGCGGTGATCCGCTCGACCGCCGTCACGGCCGCAGTCCTCACTTCCACTTCCAGGTCGTTCTGAATTCGCGCCCGCAGGGCTGCCACCGCCGCCTTCGCCGCCGGGCCAATCTTCCCCAGTGCCGCCGCCGCATTCCGCCGCACCAGGAAGGCCGGGTTCGTCAACGCTTCAACCAGTGCCGGCACCGCGACCGCCGCCGCCGGGCCGATCTTCCCGAGCGACGCCGCCGCATATTCCGGCAGCCACAAGTCGTCTTCTTTCAGGGTCTCAATCAGGACGTGGACCGCGGCCGCCGCCGTCGGCCCCAGTTCCCCCGCCGCGTACACCGCCCTCCGCCGCACCAACACGTCGCGGTCCGTCATCGCGAGGACGAGGGCGGGAACCTCCTCCGCCACCGCCGGCCCGTACCTCTTCAACGCCTCCGTCGCAACCCTGCGTGTCTCCATCGAGTCGTCCGTCAACAGCCGGCCGAGCGAGGGGATGGCTGTCGAGCCGAGCCGCCGGAGCAGTTCCCACTCCCGACGGGAGATCAACTGGCGGACGGGGTCGGTGGCGTCGGGGGCCATCTGTTCCCAAATTTCCGGGTCGCGGACCCAGGCCGCCCGCGGGTCGCCGCGGTCTTCCAGCCAGTCGGCGAACACCAGCCGCGGCAGTTGGTCGCCGGTGGCCGCGGCGGCCCGGATGGCAGTCAGGAAGGCGGCTTCTTCGGGGTGCATGACCGTGCCCAAAGTGACAACGGGGTATCGCAATTTAATCAGCGAGACGCGACCGCAGGAGCGGGCAAAATGTAGCGGAGAGAAAATCCTCCGGGACGCTGTCACATTCCGGCCGGCGGGTCGCCGAGTGTGGTGGCCGATGACCGCCCAACACCTCTGACCCGGAGACGACCCGTGTTCCAGTTCCTCAAGTCGCTGTTCGCCCCGACCGAATCCCCCACCCCGTCGCCGCACGCCCCGCCCGCCGGATCGCCCAAACTCGGGCTGACCACCCTGGAAGGGCGGGACTGCCCGGCGGTGTACGGCTCGTACTCCTGGGTGCTGCTGAACCCGCAGCCGCTCCCGCCGAAGACGGTGTACGTCTCCCAGCCGGCGTACGGCGGGTGGGTGAGCCTGAACCCGCAACCCCTCCCGCCCCGCTATTGGTGGGGCTGAGTCGGCGCCGTCGGGTGTGCTCTGCTCGCTCCGCGAGCGGTCATCCAACCCGCTCGCGGAGCGAGCAGGGCACACCCGGCACCTACTCCACGTCCACCGCCAGCCACGGGTCGGCGAACTCGCCCGGCCCGGCGGTCGGGCTGACGGCGAACACGTGCCGCCCCGGTTTCAGCCCGTCCGGCAGCTTCAGGGTGAACTCCCTCGCCTGCCGCTGGCGTGAGTCGGGGAAATTCCACTCCTGATCGGGCACGATTCCGCGGCCGCGGAGTTTCACCTTCGCCCCGCCGGTATTCGCCTCCGCCCACACCTTCGCCCGCACCTCGCCCCCGGCCTTCGCTTTCACCAGGCACGGCTCGACACTCACCGCGTGCGGGTTCCAGTCGCGGCGGTGGTTGCCGCTCGGGCAGATGGCGTCGCACGCCTTGCCGGCCGCCTCGCCCCACGCCGCCCGCCGCTTGTAGTCCTCTTCGTTGAACACGTACGGCCCGCCGTGCTCGGCCAGCACCCACTCCGGGGCGACGGCCAGCACCTTCTTCGCGCTCTCGCCGTACACCGACGGCCACGAGCGGTTCAGCCCCATCCACCCGCCGCTCCCGCTGTACTGCGTCCAGTGGAAGAAGTTGTCCGCCGTGAACAGGCACCGCTTGCCGTCGATGGTCACTTCGATGCCGCTGGTGAAGTGCGTCTGCCCCGGCAGGTGGTGGAACTTGAACGTGAACTCCCGCCATGTCCCGGTCTCGCCGTCCTTGAACGTCTTGTCGAACTTGATCGGCCGGGCGTCGAGGAACGGTGCCCGGTAGCGGAACGGGTCGCGGATCGGCTCGGCCACGGTGTCGAGCGCCCACACCTTGCACTTGCCGTGTTCGGGCAGCGGGTACAGGCCGTCGAAGTGGTCGTAGTGGGCGTGGCTGAACATCACCAGTTCCACCGCCCCGAGCCTCTCCGCCTCGCGGAGCTTCTCAATTTGCGGGACGATGCGGGTGTCCCACGGGTCGAGCACCATCACCGCCCCGTCTTCTTTCGACTTGAGCACATAGGTGTTGCCGGTGATCCACAGCGAGTCCGACACCTTCGCCCACGGCTCCTTCCCCCCACTGCCCACCTGGCTCTTCGGCACCAAGAAATCGTACTTCGGCGGGTCGCCGACGCGGGTGGTGTACCGCTCGAACGACTTGAGGAAGGCCGCCTCCTCGACCCTCGGCGCGCTCGGTGTAGCCTCGCGGTTCACCGGGGCGTGGGTCCGCCCGGAAAACACCTTCTCGAACTTCCGACCCTCGAGCTTCTTCACGCTCTCGGCGGCCGGCTTCAGCCCCACATCCTGCCAGTGGTCCCAGTCGGTGGTGAACGGCGTCCACAGCTTGCCGTCGGCGGTCATGGCGTCGCCGACGAATACCACCCCGTTCACCGCGAACGCCAGGTGGTCCCGGCTGTGCCCCGGCGTGCCGATCACTTCCACCGTCAGCCCGTTCCACTCGATCGTGCCCCCGTCGGCCAGGGTGCAGTCGATGCCGTCGATACCGGTCGGGTGGACGAAGTAGCCGGTGTTGCTGTTCCGCAGGGGGATCGATTCCGCCCAGAACCTGCTGACGTCGGCCGTGTTCAGCCACTTGGCCGACTCCTTGCTCGCCCGCACCGGCACGCCTTTCGCCACGAACGCCCCGGCCCCGGCGACGGTATCCCGGTGGCTGTGGGTGAGCAGCACCAGGTCTGCACTCGGCAGCAGGTCCGGGGTGATCCCCTCGGGGCAGTCGATGAGCAGCCGCTTGCCGTCCTTCACGATGGCGTACCCGGTCGGCGTGCCGGGCAACTGGTGGACGTCGAACTCCGGACCGGAGTAGACCTCTTTCCACGGCGCGTCGGCGATGACGCCCACCTCCCGGTACAGGACGAGGAACAGCACGGCGAGCGCGGCGAACAGGCCGACGGCGAACAGGCCGAGGATGATGCGCTTGGTCATGGGGATGAAATACGAGCGGCCGGGCGGCTGACATCGCCGCCCGGCCGCTCGGGTCGTCGCCGACGGGTCACTTCTTCGCCGCGGTCACGTCCAGCAAGTACTTCCGCCGCTGGTCGGCGAACGCCCGCAGGCTCATGCCGCCACGGCCGCCACCTTCCGCGGCCGCCTCGTCGGCCGTCGCCCGCTTGAACGCCTCGAACGACTCCAGCTTGCGGGTGTCCGCTTCGACTTCCTTCTCGATCAGCGTGCGGAGCTGCTTCACCACCGGCCCGAGGGTCTTCCAGTCGAGCGACTTGTCGGCGATGGTGCGGCAGTTCGCCAGGTACTTGTCCTTCAGCTGCGGCACGGCAAGCACCTTGCTGCGGAGCGGCTTGCGGGAGTCGGTCAGCCCGACCAGCGGGTCGAGTTCCACCCCGCGGACCTGACCCATGCCCCCGCCGAACCCGCCCGGCCCGCCGCCACCGGGACTGCCCGGCCCGCCCGGCCCGCCAGGGAACCCACCGCCACCAGGCCCACCGCCAGGGCCGCCGGGGAACCCGCCGCCGGGGCCACCGGGGAACCCGCCGCCGCCTGGGAAGCGGTCCTTCATCTCCTTCCACTGCTTCTTCTGGTCGTCGGTCATCAGGGCCAGCAGCTTCTCCTCGGTGTCCTTCTGCAGTTTGTCCAGGTCCTTCTTCTGGGCGTCGGTCAGCTTCAACTCGTCCTGCATCGGCCCCGGCAGGAGGGTGCCCGGAGGGGCGAGGGGCATCATGAACCCGCCCGGTCCGCCCCGCCCGCCGCCCGGACCGCCGCCCATGCCCGGCCCCATCGGCTGGCGGAACGCCTCGTTCATGTCGTGCGGGATGAAGTGGAACTTGCCCTTGTCGTCGAGGTAGATGCTGAAGTCGCTCGACCGGATCCAGTACCCGTCGCAGTTGATGAGGGACACGTCCAGGGCGAGGAACCAGAGCAGCCCGTCGATGTCACAGATCGGCTTGAGCGCCTCTTCCAGCTTGTCCGCCGGGGTGGTGTTCAGCACCTTGCAGAAGTTGACGAGCGCCTTCCACGCCTTCTCGTCGGTGCCGTCGCCGGTCTTCATCTCGTACCGCCGCTTGTAGTCGTCGATCTTGTCGCCGAGGTATTCCAGCCCGCCCTGCCCACCGGGGCTGCCCCGCACCTTCCACCGCGTGCCCTTGGTCGTCTTGAAGTTCTCCTTCAGGAACGCCTTGTCGAACTGCTGCACGCTGGTGTACACCCCCCAGCTCTCGCCGTTGATCACCACCTTCACCAGGTTGGCCTTCGGGGCGGGGGTGTACTGGTTGGCGATATGGGAGTACAGCACGGTGTCCATGAACGACGGGTCTTCGTGCGCGTTCAGCAGGTTGAGGGTGTCCTGCCCGTGGAACTCCTGCTTCTTGTCGGCCATGTCGAGCGACACGTTCAGCGACCGCTTCGACCCGGCCTGCACCCCCATGTAGCTGCTCATCCCGCGGAAGTGCAGGCCCACGTTCTGGTACGTCTTGCCGTCCACCGTCAGGGTGGCCGGCACGTCCACGTCGGTCCCGTGGAAGTCTTGCAGCTCCTGCTCCCAGTCGGCGTTCTCGAACTCGAAGAACAGGGTGCGGAGGACGGACGTGTCGAACGCCTTGGCGTCCGGGAACGTCCTGGCGTCCGACACCTTCACCTTCGGGCCGGGCTTGCCGGCCTCGCCGCGGCCGAACCCGCCTGGGCCGCCGGGGCCACGCCCGCCGCCGAACCCGCCACGCTGCCCCTTCTTCGCCTCGTCACGGGCCGGCTTCCGCTCCTCGGCGTTCAGCCAGCCGTCCCCGTTCTTGTCGAAGTCCTTGACCAGTTGCCGCTCCTGGCCGCCCATGCCGGGGGGGCCGAACCCGCCGCCGCCTGGGCCACCGGGGCCGCCCGGTTGACCGCCGGGGAACCCGCCGCCGGGCGGTTGGGCGAACGCGGCGGACGCCGTCAGGGCGAACGCCACCACAAACACACGCGGTTTCATCACGGGTCCTTCACACGTCGGGGGTGAGAAGAGCGGGCGTCGGCCCGCGGTCGGTACGAGTGGGGTAACGCCGGACGGGCCGAACCCGCCGCCGATGTCGGGTCAGTCGCCCTGCCCGGGCACGGAAATCGCACTACACTGAGGTGTCTGGACCGAGGGGTTGCCGTGTCCCTACTCGTCGAAGCGTTCGAGGAACTGCCGCAGCCGCGTGCGGGCGACGACCCGGACCTGTTCCGGGCCAGCCTGGACGCGGCCGTCGGGCGGTTCCGCCGGGCCGTCCGCGAGCGGTACACCGAAGGCACCCTGTGCCGCATCCTGCAGTCGCACCTGGAGCCGACCCACCGGCGGGCGGCGGCCGTCGCCCTCGGCCTGATCGGCACCATGACCAGCAACGCGGTGCTGGCGGCCGCCCTGCACGACGAGGACGACGCGGTGCGGCAGGCGGCCGGCGAGGGCATCTGGGAGGTGTGGTTCCGGGACGACCGGGAGGACGCCCGCGAGCTGAGACAGGCGACGGGCCTGCCGGACGTGGGCGAGCGGTTGGCCGCGTGCGACGACCTGATCGCCCGCCGCCCGCAGTACGCCGAGGGGTACAACCAGCGGGCCATCCAGCACTTCGTCCGCGGGGAGTACGCGAAGGCGGTTTCGGACTGTGAGGCGGTGCTGCGGCTGAACCCGTACCACTTCGGGGCGGCCAGCGGGATGGGCCAGTGCTACCTGCGGATGCACAAGCCGCGGGCCGCCCTGCGGGCGTTCGCCCACGCCCTGGAGTTGAACCCGAACCTGACACACCTGAACGACGTGATGGCGTCGTTGCGGGACACGCTGGGTGGTGAATAGGGTGGCCGACTCTCTCCGAGAGGCGGAGCGTCTGTCGCTCTCGCAGAGAGCGACACCCCCTAACCGGCCCTCCCCCTCCCCAGCTTCACCACCAGCACCGAACACGGCGCCTCCCGCATGATCCGCTCGGCCACGCTGCCGAGCACCAGCCGGTCCACCCCGGTGCGGCCGTGCGTGCCGATGACGACCACGTCCGCCTTGTGCTCGGTGGCGTACTTCACCACCTCGCTCGCCGGGTCGCCCTCGAGCACGGCGTGTGTCACCGGGATCTTCGGGTTCCGCGGGCGGATGTCGGCCAACTGCTTCGCCCAGTACTCCTTCCCGCGGTCGTTCTCGTCCACCGCCGCGTTGTACACGAACACCACCGTCAGCGCCGCCCCGTACTGCTCGGCCAGCCCGACGGCGTGGAAGTACGCCTGGGTCGAGTAGCTGGAGAAGTCGGTCGGGTAGACGATCGACCGGATGCGGATCACGGGACATCCTCGCCGGGGGAGAGGGGAACAGACCTTACTCCTTCAACTCCGGGAACACGTCGGTCGGCAGGCCGGCGGCCTTCATCGCGTCGGCCAACTTCCGCACCGCCGCGAACCGGTAGTTCGCCACCTGCTGCTCGCTCACCTTCAGGAACTCGGCCACCCGCCAGTTCGGCCACCCCTTCACGAACAGCAGTTCGAGCACCTGCACCCGCACCCACTCGCCCTTCTGGCGGAACCCGTCCACGATCTCCTTGAGCGCCCGGGTGACGGCCTCGGATTCCAGGTCCACCCGCTCCTTGCTGCGGGCCAGGCTGCTGGCCGCCCGCTGCTTGTCGTCGGCCGTGCGCCCCATCTGCTCCTCGTCCGCCTCGTTCCCGGTGCTGAGCGGCTTCCGCCCGCTCCGCCGCAGGTGGTCCGTCACCTTGTGCGAGGCGATGGTGAACAGCCACGTCTGCAGTTCCCGCTTGTCGTCGTAGTTGGCCAGGCTGTTCAGGAAGCCGATGAACGTCTCCTGCACGG
>CAYMHO010000229.1:0-11471 GCA_964390195.1 uncultured Fimbriiglobus sp.
GGGATGGCGAAGTCGAAGCAGTTCCTGACGAAGGTGGACGAGTACGTCCGCCGGTTCGGCCTGCCGTACCCGACCACCACCGACCGCTACGTGAAGCAGTTGGGCCGCACCGACCTGCCCGCCCCGGTGAAGGTGGTGTTCGCCCAGTTGGGGGAAACCGCCGGGTACATCGGGGCGGCCGGGTGCGCGAAGGCGTTGGCCGGCAAGTGAGCCGACGATCGGTTACACCCGCACCACCGCCGGCGACTTGAGCAGCGCCACCAGCCGGCGGCAGAACTCGGGCAGGTCGTCCGTCCCGCGGCAGGTGAGCAGGTTGTTGTCCACGATGGTGGACTCGTCGCGGTAGAGTGCGCCCGCCGCCCGCACGTCGTCGCGGATGCCGGGCGAACACGTCACCGTGCGGGCGTCGAGCGCCCCGGCCGAGACGAGCAGTTGCACCCCGTGCCCGACGGCCGCCACCAGCTTGCCGTCCTCGGTCATGGTGCGGGCCACGTCCACCGCCTCGCCGAGCAGCCGCAGTTTCTCCGGCCCGCCCCCGCCGGCGATCACCAGCAGGTCGAAGTCGTCGGTGTTCACGTCCCGCACCGGCAGGTCCGGCTCCACCCGGTAGCCGTGCTGCCCGACCACCGCCGTCATCAGCGGGGTGGAGAGCGTCACGTCCACCCCCTCCTCTTTCAGCCGGTACCAGGGCAGGTACAGGCTCAGGTCGTCGAACCCGTCGGCCAACAGCAGCAGCGCACGCATGGGCGACCCTCGCACGGGGGGCAGATGACTCGGGATGGATCCGCAGGAGGCGGGAGCATACCGCCGACCGGCGGGAGGGGAAGACGAACCGGATGTGAGGATTGTAGGTCGGAATCGGGAACGCGGGGGCCGTTCACCGTAACCGCCGTTTGTACACTTCCCACAACCCCCGAGGGCGTGTCATGCGGCGGGCGGGCGTGGTCGTTCTGCTCCTGACGGCGGCGGTGTCGGCCGCCCCGGTGCCGAAGGTGAAGCGGTCCGAGGCGGATCGCGTCCGCGACGCCCTGCCCGGTCACTGGGAGGTGGTCGAGAGCACGTTCAAGCCCAACAGCCGCTGGGAAGAGGGCTTCGAGTTCGACGACACGGTGGTCAGCCAGACGATCGACACCGGGCAGGTGGAGCAGTTCCACTGGTACTACCGGGTGGCGACGGTGGACGGGGTGGTGTGCCTGGACGTGTGGGTGACGGACGGTAACAAGACGGTTCTCATGGCGGGCGTGGTGAAGCGGACCGCCGACGACGAACTGGTGTGGCGGAAGGGGTCCGAACGGGAGGTTGCGGGCGACCTGCCCGAACCCGCCGACGTGACCGACCGCCCGAGCTGGGAGGCGAAACTGACCAACTGGGTCATCGAGTACCGCCTGAAACGCCGCCCGCCGGGGTGAACACCGCCCGGTCGAACTCGCTCCCGCCGCCGCACTCCTGCCCCCGGTGTCGGGGCGGCCCCTTGCCGTTCGCGGCCGGCAGGCACACGTTAGTTCTCACCTCTCGCCAGCCCGTGCCGACCCCTTCCGAGGCCGACATGTCGTCGCCCGACACCCCCGCGCCGCCCGCACCCGACAGCCCGCCGCCGTTCCAGCCGTTCGTGCCGGCCAGCCAGTCGCCGCCCGAGTTCACCGTCGCCCCGATCATCGTCGGCTCGCTGCTCGGCATCCTGTTCGGCGCCAGCAGTGTGTACCTGGTGCTGAAGGTGGGCCTGACGGTGTCGGCCAGCATCCCGGTGGCGGTGCTGGCGTTCGCCCTGTTCCGGGTCATCTCCAAAGTGTTCCGCCAGCGGAACCGGAGCGTGCTGGAGAACAACATCGTGCAGACGGCCGGCAGCGCCGGCGAGAGCATCGCGTTCGGCGTCGGGCTGGTCATGCCGGCGCTGCTGGTGATGGGCTTCGACATCGACGCGGTGAAGGTGATGACGGTCGGGGTGTTCGGCGGGCTGCTGGGCATCCTGATGATGATCCCCCTGCGGCGGGCGTTCATCGTGAACAAGCACGGGGAACTGAAATACCCCGAGGGGACGGCGTGTGCCGACGTGCTGAAGGCCGGGGAGAAGGGCGGGAGCACGGCCGGCACGCTCGTCGTCGGCCTCGTCATCGGGTTCGTCTTCCAGTTCGCGGTGCAGGGGTTCAAGCTGCTGAAGGAGACGGCCGGGGTGGGCCTGTCCGGGACCGTCGGCGGGCAGGCGGTCGGGCTGAAGGGGGCCAGCCTGCAGTCGGAGATGTCCGCCCCGCTGCTCGGGGTGGGGTACATCATCGGCCCGAAGATCGCCGGCATCATGGTGGCCGGCGGGGTGCTGGCGTACCTGATCATCGGCCCGATCATCAGCACGTTCGGTGAGAACCAGTCCACCTACATCACCCCGGCCAAACCGAAGGTGAAGCTGGACGAGCCGACCGCCGCCCTCGTCGGCGCGCCGGCCGCGGTGAAGGACCACGGGCTGATCCAGCACATGGACGAGAGCGAGGTGCGGAAGAACTACATCCTGTACATCGGGGCGGGGGCGGTGGCGGCCGGCGGCATCATCAGCATGTTGAAGGCGCTGCCGCTCATCTTCGGCTCCCTGTTCGGCGGGGTGCGGGACCTGTTCGGGAAGAAGAAGGGCGGCGGCAACGGGGGCGGCGGCCCGGTCCCGCGGACGGAGCGGGACCTGCCCATCTGGGTGGTGGTGTTCGGCAGCCTGGGCATGGTGGGGGCGATGGTGGCCGCCGGGCCGGTGCTCGGCCTGGGGTACAACCTGGGCGGGGTGGCCGGGGCGGTGATGATCCTCCTCTTCGGGTTCCTGTTCGTCACCGTGTCCAGTCGCCTGACCGGCGAGATCGGGTCGTCGTCGAACCCCATTTCGGGCATGACGGTGGCGACGCTCCTGCTGACCTGCTTGATTCTGCTCGCCCTCAGTCAGCAGAACCTGATGCCGCTGAACAAGGAAATGAAGCTGCTGGCGCTGATGATCGCCGGGGTGGTGTGCGTGGCCAGCAGCAACGGCGGCACCACTTCGCAAGCCCTGAAAACCGGTCACCTGCTCGGGGCGACCCCGAAGTGGCAGCAGTACGCCATCATCATCGGTTCGCTCACCTCCGCGCTCGTCGTCGGGCTGGTGCTCATCGTGTTCAACCAGGTGGGGACGGTGTACACGAAGAAGGAACTGCCGCCGGTGACGCTCGACGCCTCGCTCCTCACCCAGACGGAGAAGGTGAAGACCGGCGAGTACGCCACCGACGAAACCGAGTACAAGGTGCTGCTGTACGGGAAGGGCAAAACGGAGGTGCTGCCGGAGGGGCTGGTCAAGTCCGGCGACCCGGCCGCCCTCGTGCCCGGCCGCTACCTGGTGAGGGACGACGGCAGCATCGCCTACCGCTGCGACCCGGCCGTCACCGGCACCCTGGACAAGCAGGACAACGGGGACAAGGTGCTGTTCAAGTTCGAGGCCCCGAAGACGCAACTGGTGGTGCTCATCATCGACGGCATCCTGGACCGCGAGCTGCCGTGGGATCTGGTGCTCATCGGGGTGGTGATCGCCATCATGCTCGAGCTGTGCGGGCTGCCCAGCCTGGCGTTCGCGGTGGGCGTCTACCTGCCGCTGTCCAGCAGCGTGCCTATCTTCATCGGCGGGATGGTCAGGTGGATCGCCGACAAACTGCGGAACCGCCCGGACGAGGGGGACAGCAGCCCCGGCGTGCTGCTCGGCAGCGGGTACATCGCCGGCGGGTCGATCGCCGCCCTCATCGCCGCCGGCATCCAGTTCGTGCCGTCGTGGGTGGACGCGCTCAACCTGGCCCCATCGGTGCTCGGGCACAAGGAGCCGGAGAGCGACTGGCAGGTGTCGGCCGCGTTCGGCCTGCTGGCCGTCATCCTGCTGGTGGTCGGGGTGGTCGCCGGCCGCGGGAAGAAGTGACCGGCCGGTGTCTTCGCCGCGAGCGTGCGAGCGGTCTTGGGCCGCTCGCACGCTCGCGGCGAACAGGTTCGCTCACTTCCGCTCGCTGATCCACTCGGTCAACCCCTTCAGCACCTCGGGGGCGATGGTCTCCTCGATCACCCCGTACTCGCTCAGCATGCCCGTCTTGCACGTCTGGAACAGGTGGTTCAGCCCCTTGAACTCGACGCACTTGAACTGCTTGTTCCCGCCCCGCTTGAGCGCCGACTCGATCGCCTCCAGGTTGTCCTTCGCCCGCACCTGGGCGTCCTTCTCGCCGATCACCGCCAGCACCGGGCACTTCACCTTCTCCAGCGTCGGCGCCGGGTCGTGGGCGATGAACCACCGCATCCACGGGTCGGCCAGCCGGGCCACCCCGGCCCCGACGCCCTTCTCCGCCTCCGCCCGCTTCTTCTCGTCCTTCTCCTTCGCCACCAGCTTCTTCATCACCTCGGTCAACTCCTTCGTCACCTCGTCCGCCTTCGTGTCCGACTTCAGGACCGGCATGACCGCGTCCACGAACTCCTTCACCTCCGCCTCGGTGGTCGTGGCGTCGGCCAGTTTGCCGAAGTCGAGCGCCTGCTGGTAGAGGATCCGCTCGCCCGACACCCCCGGCCCGGCCAGCAGGATGATGAACCCGACGTCGTCCGGGTGGGCGGCGGCCACCAGCGGGGCGATCACCCCGCCCTCGCTGTGCCCGGCCACGCCGACCCGCTTCGGGTCGACCTTCTTGTGCGCCTTCAGGTACTGCACGGCGGCGTAGGCGTCGGTGGCGAAGTCGGCGCTCGTCGCCCCGGCGAACCGCCCCTTGCTCTTGTGCGTCCCGCGGTCGTCGTACCGCAGGCAGGCGATGCCGTTCCGCGCGAAATGATCCGCCAGCACCAGGAACGGCTTGTGCCCGAACAGCGTCTCGTCGCGGTCCTGCGGGCCGGACCCGCTGACCAGCACCACCGCCGGGAACGGGCCGTCGCCTTTCGGCAGCGTCACCGTGCCGGCCAGTTTCACGGTCGGCGGGTCGTCCTTCACGCTCAGGTCTTTCGCGGCCGTGTTCTCGAACGTCACCTCCTCGCTCGGGTACGGGAACGGCGCCTTGGGCGTCTGCGGGCGGTTCAACGTCGGCATCTTCTCGATCCGCTCCAGTTTGAGCGGGAACGGTGCCCCCTGCTCCAACGTGCCGCTGACTGTGTCCCCCTTCTCGTTCATCTTGCCCTCGAACTTGATCCCGTGGTCCGGCAGGTCGAGGGTCAGCTTGCCGTCGGCGAATGTGACCGCCTTCACCGGGATGGGCTGGTCGGTCTGGTCGATGCTGAACATCTTGGCGGTCAGCTTCTCCTTGTCGTCCTTGTCAGGGTCGATTCGGAACACCAGCCGAAGTTCGATCACGCTCACTTTGAGCGTGCCCAGCCAGAGGCCGACCGGCGACGCGGCCTTCGGGTTGTCGTCCGCCCACAGGGGGACCGCCGCGGCGAGGAGCGCCACGGCCGTCAGAAGGTGTCGCATCACGAGAGAACCTCCGGGGTCAAGGGTGCAGGTGCAACCGCGGGGGGAACGTGGGAGTCCCCCCCGATTGGGTGCAGACGAACGCCGCCGTCTCACCGGCCGAGCGGTGGGTGCGGTCGAGCGGGTGGCCGAACGCCAGCCCGAGGGCCAGGGCGGCGGTGAAGGCGTCCCCGGCCCCGACCGTGTCGATCACCGTCACCGCTTCCGCCGGCCGTTCGCTCCGGGTGCCGTCGGCCGCCAGCAGCACCGACCCGTTCGCCCCGCGGGTGAGGGCGACGAGCTTCAGTGCGAACCGCGACAGCAGGTGGGTCAACACCGCCGTCTCGTCACCCGAAACACCCAGCACCCCAGCGACGAGCGGCAGTTCCTCGTCGTTCAGCTTCGCCACGTTCGCCAGGGCCAGACTGTCGAGCAACACGTCGGCCGACCAGTGCGGCGGACGCAGGTTGATGTCCAGCACCCGCAGGCAGTCCGGTCGAGACGCTTGCACCACCGAACGGACGGCCTCACGGGATTCCCTCGCCCGCTGACCGAGGGTGCCGAAGCAGACCACGTCGGCGGTGGCGGCGGTTCTCAGCAAATCCGGGGTGGCGGTCAGGTGGTCCCACGCCGGGTCGTCGATGAACCGATAACTCGCCTTCCCCGCGGGGTCGAGCGAAACGAACACCTGCCCCGTCTCGGCCGCCACGGTCGCCAGGTGCGTCGTGTCCACGCCGTGTTCCGCCAACCGCTTGCGGGCCTCGTCGCCGAGGTCGTCACGCCCGACCGCGCTACCCAGGCACGTCCGCACGCGGCCCCCGCCCAGTTCGGCACAGGCGCAGGCGAAGTTGGCCGGCGCCCCGCCGAACCGCGGCCCGTCCGGGAACACGTCCCACAGCACTTCGCCGACCGCGAGGACCGATTTCACGCCCGCACCCTCCAGTGGTCTGCTCGCTCCGCGAGCGGTCTTCCGGACCCGCTCGCGGAGCGAGCAGACCACTTACGCCCGCACCCCGAGCTTCCGCTCGACCTGTTCGAGGGGCACGCCCTTCGTCTCGGGCACCATCGTCGCCACCCACACCAGTTGCAACACCATCATGAACGCGAAGAAGGCGAACACCATGCCGGGGGCGAACGCCGCGATCATCGCCGGGAAGAAGGTGGCGAGCAGGGCGGCGAAGATCCAGTGGGTGAAGCTGCCGAGCGCCTGCCCGGTGGCCCGGAACTGGTTCGGGAAGATTTCGGAGATGAACACCCAGATGACGGCCCCCTGGCCGACCGCGTGGGCGGCGATGAACGCGAAGATGCACGCCGGCACGACCCCGTAGTTCTCCGTGAAGAACGCCCACGCACACAGGGCGAGGGACAGGATGTACCCGACCGAGCCGATGTACAGGAGCGTCCGCCGGCCGACCCGGTCGATCAGCCACAACCCGACGAAGGTGAAGATCAGGTTCGTGACCCCGATGCCCACCGACTGCAACAGCGCCGCCTCGTTCGTCAGTCCGGTCAACTCGAAGATCCGCGGGGCGAAGTACAGGATGGCGTTGATGCCGGAGAGTTGGTTGAAGAACGCCACCAGGAAGGCCAGCAGGATGGGCAGTTTCAATCGCTTCGTGAAGAACTCCCGCAACCCGCCGCCCGCTTCGGACCGCGAGCCGGCCTCGATCTCCGCCGCCAGCGATTCGATTTCGACGTCGGTCATCGTCGGGTTGATGAGCCGCAACGTCGCCAACCCCTTCCCGCGGTCGCCACTGCGGAGCAGCCACCGCGGGCTTTCCGGCAAACCCACCGCCATCACCATGTACAGCAGCGACGGCGCCGCCATCACCCCCAGCATCCACCGCCAGGCGTCGGCCGTCACCACCTTGCCTACCACCCAGTTCGACGCGAACGCCACCAGGATGCCGAACACGATGTTGAACTGAAACATGCCGGTCATCCACCCGCGGCTCGTGGGCGGGGCGATTTCCGAGATGTACAACGGGGCGGCGACGGTACTCACCCCGACGGCGATGCCGCCGACGAACCGGGCGACCATCAGTTGGTACACGTCCGGGGCGAGGGCGGACCAGACCGACGACACCAGGAACAGCACGCCGACGGCCAGCAGGGTGAGCTTCCGCCCGAACCGGTCGGCCGGCCACCCGCCCACCAGCGAGCCGAGGACCATCCCCCACAGGGCGGAGCTGATGGCCAGCCCGTGCGTGGCTTTGTCCAGGTCCCACAGTTTCTCGATCGTCTGCTCGGCACCCGAGATGACGACCGTGTCGAACCCGAACAGGAACCCGGCCAGGGCGGACGTGAGCGCCCAGTAGAACAGGCGAGGGGTCATGGACACTCCGGCGAGCGGCGGGCGTCAGCCCGCTGATTCTGGTCGAACGGCGGACCTCCGCCCGCTGATTCTGGTTCGGACTCAGCGGGCTGACGCCCGCCACTCGACCAGACGAGCAGTGGTGAGTGTTGTCGCTTCACATATTCGACGGCCGCCTGCACCGCAGTGTCGTTCGGCAACTTCCGTCGCGACCCGGATTGCGTCCACCAAGTGCCCGACGCGGGTTTGGCAACGACGGCGTTCAGCCGCCGGCTGGCGTAACTCTTGAAGTCCCGCAACAGCGTATCAGGTTCCGGGTCGCCGGGCACACCGACCACGAGGTGAAGGTGGTTCGCCATGACCGCCACAGCGGCTAGCTCCCAGCCCCGATACCGGGCGGTCTCGTGCAGTTGTTCCAGAACGACCCCGGCCTGAGCGGCGTTCAGATAGACCGTCGGGCCGAGCATCCGTTCCCGCGAATCAATCACCAGCCCGCGGACCTTCGCTTCGGGCGTGGCTCCTGGGGTGTTGTGCCGCACTTCGGGGCCGTCACCTTCGCGGACGTTACTCACGAACCCACGGTCGTCGCCCGGCAGCCAGGTGCCGTAGGTGGTCCAGGTGAGGAGCCAATATCGGTCCACTGTGGAACCCTCTTGACGGCTTGGCGAGCGGCGGGCGTTAGCCCGCTGATTCTGGCAAGAAGAGAATCAGCGGGCTAACGCCCGCCGCTCGCCCAGATGCTCTTCATCGGGTAGGCCGTCACCCCTTTCACCGTCGCCGTGCCGCCGACGGCGGTGAACTCGACCGCCTTGATCTCCTTGCCGCCGTCCTTCCGGGCGGCCGTCTTGTACACCGCCCCGCCGTTGCCGATCACCTCGTACAGCGGGCGGTCCACCACCACCCGCACGCGGAACGTCTTGTCGTCGGCCAGCGGCAGCGGCATGCCGTCGAGCGTCTGCTTCGCGGTGTCGTAGGTGAGGGTGTTCGCCCCGAACGTCAGCTTCACCTCTTTCGCGTCACCCGGTGCCACCTGGGCGACAACGTCGAGCAACTGGCCGTCGACCTTCACGCTGAACGGCTTGTCCGGCGACGCCTGCCCGCCGAGTTGGTCCGTCTTCTCGCGGAGTGTTTCCAGTTCCTTGATCGGTTCGGCGAACAGCCGCACGCCGTCCTTCGTGGTCTTCAGCGTCAACTCGATCGGCAGGCTGAAGCACTGGTTGAACGGCATGTTCGGCGTCTCCACCTGTGCCCAGCCGACCTGGATCACCCGCCCGCCGCGGGCACGGCTGAAGCACTGGGCGGCGTAGAACGCCCCGTGATGCACCTTGTGCTTGCCCTTGTGGTCCGGGGTGAAGGTCTTGCCGTCGAACGTGCCCACCGCGTACTCGGCGTTCGCCCCGGTCAGCACCCACTTCCTGTTCTTCGCGTCCCCGTCCACGGGCAACTCGAAGAACTCCGGGCACTCGTAGTACCCCTCGATACGGCTGGTCTTCGCCCACTTCTTCAGGTCGGTGCTGGTGAAGAACTCGGCATAGTCCTTCTTGTCCGTCTTGGTGAACACCACCATCACCCAGTGTTTGCCCGGCTCGTACCAGATGAGCTTCGGGTCGCGGCCCTCGTCCTTGCGTTTGCCGATCACAGGGTTGCCGTCGATCATCTTGAACGTTCGCCCCTTGTCGGTGCTCACCGCCAGCACCTCACCGGCGCCGGTGTCGGTGAACGCCGCCACCATCGCGTTCTTCCCCCACCCGCCGGTGTTATTCTCGTCCACGTGAGCACTGCCGCTGAAGCAGTGGTCTTTCGCCATCGTGCGCGGGTACAGGGCGTAGGGCAGTTCCTCCCAGTGGACGAGATCCTTGCTGACCGCGTGCCCCCAGTACATGTTCCCCCACTTGTTGCCGAACGGGTTGCTCTGCCAGAACAGGTGGTACTCGCCGTCGTAGTACACCATGCCGTTCGGGTCGTTGTTCCACCCCTGGAGTTGACTGAAGCGGAGTTGCGGGCGGAGGGCTTCATCGTAATTCACCGGCGAGACCCGTACCATCGCCACGTCTTGGCCGGCGATGAGGTCGAAAGCACTCAGATCCTCTGGCAACTTCTTCGCGGTCAGTTTCGCCGTTTTGCCCTTGATCGCCGAGACGTCCAGGTGGGCGAACCAGTCGATCTTTTCGCCCGCCAAGTTGATGTCGAAGTTGTGGATCACCTTCCCGTCCACCTCGACGGTCATCCGCACCGGCTTCGCCTTGTTCGAAATCGGGAAGACAAGATACCTCCTCTCGATCTTCACCTCGCGGGTGCGGTCCACCAGCTTCACCACCTTCGCCAGCGTGCCGTCCTTCGTGTCGCTCTGCACGATGTGATCGACGTTGACGTGCCCCCACCCGCCGGTCGCGTCGTCCACGATCTGCAGCACCACCTTCTTGCCCTTCAACTCTTTCACGTCCCAGTGGGCGGCCTTCAACTCCTCCGACCCGCCCGACTCCGTGTTCGGCCCGGTAGCGGTTCGAACCACCTTGCCGTCGAGCAGCAGGTTGACGCACGTCTTCCCGTCGAACCCGCCGCCGCCGATGAGGAAGTTCAGGTAGTCCCGTTCGACTTTGAACGTCGGCGAGGTGAGCGTGCCGGTGCTGCCGTCCCCGCCGGCGTAGCTGTTCACCAACCCCTTGCCCTTGAATCCGGTCACCGGCATCTGGTTCGGCAGCGTCCCCTTCGCCGGCCTGTCGCCGAACGCTTTCCCCTCCGCCTTCCACCGGCCGTAGTCGTCGCCCTCGAAGTCGGCGAGCAGCACGTCCGGGTCGGCGGCGAGCAGACGGGTGCCGAACGCCACGACGGCGACGAACAGGACGGGTCGCATGACGATCCCTCGGGGAGAGCGGCGGGTCGGGTGTGGCCTGTTATACCCGCCGTCCCCCGTCGCCCACTCCGCACCTGTGCTTTCGGCACTCGCCCGGCTCACCGAGGGTCCCGCGCTTCTCCGATTGTCCCGATAGCGCCGCCGCGGCCGCCGTCCTACAATCTCTCCCGCCCACTTTTGGCGACCGCCTTGCCGGCACGCCCCACACGGCAGTCGGTCGCCTCACACCTTTCTTCCGCCCGTCCGACGCGACGGCGAGTGCCCCATGCCCGCCCTCCTCGACCCGCCCGCCGCCGAACTGTCGTCCCTGTTGACCGCCCTCACCGCCCTCCGCGCCGGCCGCACCGGGGTGCGGCTGCCGCACGACTGGCCGGGCGTCGCCGGCAAGGTGGCCGACGCCTTCAACGACGTGGTCGAGCAGAACGAGCGGCTGACCGAGGAGCTGGCCCGCCTCGGGCGGGTGGTCGGCCGGGAGGGGAAGCTGAACCAGCGGCTGTCGGTCGGCGACGTGACCGGCTTCTGGCGGGACTCGGTCGGGTCGGTGAACGAGCTGATCGACGCCCTGGTCCACCCGACCATCGAGACCGACCGGGTGATCGGGGCGGTGGCCCAGGGCGACCTGTCGAAGACGATGGCCCTGGAAATCGACGACCGCCCGCTGCAGGGGCAGTTCCTCCGCACCGCCCGCACCATCAACACGATGGTGGACCAACTCGGCTCGTTCGCGTCGGAGGTGACGCGGGTGGCGCGGGAGGTGGGCACCGAGGGCAAGCTCGGCGGGCAGGCCGACGTGCGGGGGGTGGCCGGCACCTGGAAGGACCTGACCGACTCCGTGAACGGGATGGCCGCCAACCTGACCGCCCAGGTGCGGAACATCGCCGAGGTGGTGACGGCGG
>CAYMHO010000230.1:0-11463 GCA_964390195.1 uncultured Fimbriiglobus sp.
CGCCGCGCGGCCCCCCCCCGGCCTCGGGGGGCCGCGGGGCGCGCGGCACCTACTGTTTGCCCAGCACCCCGTCCACCACCCAGCAGCCGCGGGCGTGCGGGCCGGGGCCGCGGCAGTGGGCGAGTATGTCGGGGTGGTCACAGCCCGCCTCTTCGAGCGCATCGGCCAGGATGGGCAGGCGGTCGAACGCCCGCTCGGCGTAGATGCCGGTCGCGAGCACGACGGCGGGTTCAGTTCGCCAGGCGGGGTCGAACGCCACCGGCCGGAACGGATTGCCAACGATGCAGCGGAGCAACTCTCTCTGAGTTCGCACCTCATCCGGGTCAGGTTCGCAGTATGGGTCACTGACAGCCGTCACACCACGGACCCTCATCAGCTTCGAGTACGAAACAGCCCGAGCAGAAGAGAATGCGGTCTCCGAAGCCGCACTTCGAACGGCTTGGTGAACTGCATCAGCAGCGTACCATTTTGCAAGCCCGAGAAGCGTTGTGGCTATTCGTAGAGCCTGCAACGCTTCAGCCGCATCCGCCAGGATCTGTTGCACTACTCGGTTTTCAGTGCGGTCGAGATCTGGTTGTTCCAACACTTGGAGTGCGTGATGGTATCCAGAATCGAGAAGACGAGCATCAATCCGACGGCAACATGCGATGCAAAACATGTCATGCTTCTTCCCGAACGAGCCAACCCGTTCGGCATCACTGATCATCGCGCGTAAATTTTCGCTGTTGAGCCAGTACGCGCCGGAAGACGAGTTCGTTAGCGACATTCCCTCACCCCCGGCCCCTCTCCCACAAGGGGAGAGGGGAGCGAACATCACGCATGGATCGCCATGCCGAGCCAAGCGGCGCGGGCGGCTTCGCCGACGCTTTCGGTCAGGCTGGGGTGGCCGTGGACCATGCGGGCGATGTCCTCGGCGCTGCCCTTGTACTCCATCACCGCCACCGCCTCGGCGATCAGGTCACTCGCCCGCGGGCCGAGGATGTGTACGCCCAACAGTCGGTCGGTCTTGGCGTCGGTGATGACCTTTACGAACCCGTCGGTGTCGTCCATCGCCTTCGCCCGCCCGCTGGCCACGAACGGGAACTTGCCCACCTTGTACCCGTCGCCCTTCGTGCGTCCGGTCGCCTGCACCTGCTCCTCGTGCAGGCCCACGCTCGCCACCTCCGGCCAGATGTAGATGGCACTCGGGATGCAGTCGTAATTCAGGTGCGGCTTGTGACCGGCCAGCATCTCGGCGAACGCCACGCCCTCCTCGCTCGCCTTATGCGCGAGCATCGGCCCGTCGATCAGGTCGCCGATGGCGTACACGCCGGGCACGTTCGTCTTGAACTGCTTGTCTACCGGAACCTTGCCGGTCTTCTTGTCGTAGGTCACGCCCGCTTCGTCCAACCCCAGCCCGGCGGTGTACGGCCGCCGACCGACGGCCACCAGCACCTTGTCGCCGGTCACGGTGATCTCTTTGCCGTCTTTCGTCTGGGCCGTCACGGTGATGTTGGTGGATCCCAGCACGCCGTTGCCCGCCTTCGCCCCGGTCACCTTGGTGTCGAGGTGGAAGGTGAACCCCTGCTTGGTGAGCAGCTTGTGAACCTGAGTTGCCACCTCGCCGTCGGAGATGGTCAAAATCCGCGGGAGGAATTCGATCACCGTGACTTCCGCCCCGAGCCGCCGCCACACGCTCCCCAGTTCCAGCCCGATGTACCCCCCGCCGACGACGATCAGGTGCTTCGGCACGCTCTCGAAGGCCAGCGCTTCGGTGCTGCTCACCACGTTCTTGCCGTCGAACTTGAGGAACGGCAACTCGACGCTCTCGCTGCCGGTGGCGAGCAGCACGTTGTCCGCTTCGAGTAACGTCGTGGTGCCGTCCTCGGCGGTCACTTCCACCTTACCGGGGGCGGTCAGCTTGCCGCTCCCGAAGTACGGCGTCACCTTGTTCTTCTTGAACAGGAAGGCGATGCCGTCGGTGAGCGACTTCACCACGCCGTCTTTCCGCCGCATCATCTCGCCCAAATCCAGGCTCACCCCACCAACCTTGATGCCGTGCTTGGCCAACTTGTGCCGCGTCACCTCGTACAGCTCGCTCGAATCGAGCAGCGCCTTGCTCGGGATGCAGCCGACGTTCAGGCACACCCCGCCCAGCGCCTTGCCCGAACGCTTCTCGATGCAGGCGACTTTCTTGCCGAGCTGCGCCGCGCGGATAGCCGCGACGTACCCGCCCGGCCCGGCCCCGATGACCACGAGATCGAACTTCTCTGACATCACTGCTCCAAAAATGATTCACCACAAAGGGCACCAGGAGCACGAAGGAAGGCGAAGTGCTGAGTCAGAAACTCTGCCTTCCTTCGTGCTCCTGGTGCCCTTTGTGGTGAGATGATTGAATTCAGATCGAAAAGAGCATCCGCTCCGGGTCTTCCAGGCACTCCTTGATCCGCACCAGGAACTGCACCGCCTCGCGGCCGTCGAGCAGGCGGTGGTCGTAGCTGAGGGCCAGATACATCATCGGGCGGATGACGATCTGGTCGTTCACCACCACCGCGCGCTTCTGGATCGAGTGCATACCCAGGATGGCCGTCTGCGGCGGGTTCAGGATCGGCGTGCTGAGCATGGAACCGAAGATGCCGCCGTTGGTGATGGTGAACGTCCCGCCTTGCATCTCCTGGATGCCCACCTTGCCGTCGCGGGCACGCTTGGCCACGTCGGCGATCGCCTTCTCGATGTCGGCGAAGCCCTTCTGGTCGGCGTCGCGGATGACCGGCACCATCAGCCCCTTCTCGGTGCTGACGGCCACCCCGATGTCGTAGAAGTGCTGCTGCACGATGTCGGTGCCGTCGATGCGGGCGTTGACGACGGGGAATGCCTTCAGGGCTTCCACCGCCGCCTTCACGAACACGCTCATGAACCCGATCTTCACCCCGTACTTCTTCTCGAACTTCTCGTTGTACTTCGCCCGCAGGTCCTGAATGGCCGACATGTCGGCCTCGTTGAACGTGGTCAGCGTGGCGGTGGTGTTCTGGCTGTCCAGCAGTCGCTCGGCGATCCGCTTGCGGATCATGCTCATCGGCTGGCGGGTTTCACGAACGCCCGCCTCCCGCGGCACCGGGATCGGCACCACCTGGGTGTTCACCCGCGTCAGCGAGGTGTCCGGTTTCGGGCCGTTGGGTGAATCAGCCGGCCTACGCCCGCCGCTCGCCTCGTGGGCGATGATGTCGTCCTTGGTGATCCGCCCGCCGGGACCGGTGGCCGGGATCTTGGTCGGGTCGAGGTCCTTGTCGCGGATGGCGGCGGCGGCGGCGGGGGAGGAACGCACCTCGGTCGGCTGGGGGGCAGTGGCGGGCTGAGGCTTCGGTGCGGAATCAGCGGGCTGACGCCCGCCGCTCGCGGGAACGCCGGCCGGGTCGATGTCGGCGATCTTCTGCCCCACCTGCACAACCTGGTCGGCCTGCACCAGAATCTTGATGACACCTGCGGCGGGCGACGGCACCTCCATCGTCGCCTTGTCGGTCTCCAGTTCGAGCAGCGGCTGATCGACCTTCACCGCCTCCCCGTCCTTCACCATCCACCGGGCGATGCGACCCTCGGTGACGGTCTCCGCTCCCTTCGGCACTTCGACGGCGACGGCCATATCTGCTCCCGGACGGGTGGGTGTGCTGGTGGCGGTATTGTAGGGGTGGGCGGCGGCATATCATGTCCCCCATCCGTTCACCACCGAGTGCCATGTCCCGTCAACCGAGCATCCTGATCACCGGCGCCGGCGGCGAGATCGGCCACGGGCTGATCGACCGCCTGCGGCAACTGGGCGACCGCCCGATCATCACCCTCGACCTGAACCCGCTCGCCCCGGAACTGGCCGGCAAGGTCCGCAAGGAGTTCGTCGGCAGCATCCTGGACACCCAACTGCTCGACCGCATCCACGCCGAGTACGAGGTGGATCAGGTGTTCCACCTGGCGGCGTTGCTGAGCACCCGCAGCGAGTTCAGCCCGGCCCTCGCCCACAGGGTGAACGTCGAGGGCACGCTCAACCTGCTCGAGTTCGCCCAGAAGGAAGGGGAGAGCCACGGGCGGGTGGTGCTGTTCTTCTACCCCAGCAGCATCGCGGCCTACGGGCTGCCGGACGTGACGTCGAAGGGCCGGGCCGGGCGGGTGAAGGAGGACGACTTCAACCAGCCGACGACGATGTACGGGGCGAACAAGCTGTACTGCGAACACCTGGGGCGGTACTACGACCGCCACTTCCGGCAGCTCTCGGCCGGGCCGAAGATGGGCAAGATCGACTTCCGCTGCATCCGCTTCCCGGGGCTAATCTCGGCGGCAACCGTGCCGAGCGGGGGCACGTCGGACTACGTGCCCGAGATGCTGCACGCGGCAGCGCAGGGGCAACCTTACTCCTGCTTCGTGCGGTCCGACGCCCGCATCCCGTTCATGGCCATGCCGGACGCGGTGGACGCCATCCTGAAGCTGACCACCGCCGACAAGGCGAAGCTCACCCGCGTGGTGTACAACATCGGCGCGTTCGCCCCGACAGCGGGCGAGGTGGAGGGCATCGTGCGGAAGGCGTTCCCGAAGGCGGACGTGACTTACAAATTGGACGAGAAGCGGGCGGGCATCGTGGACAGTTGGCCGGCCGACGTGGACGACACCGCCGCCCGCATCGACTGGGGGCTGGCCCCGGAGTACGACCTGCGGACGGCGTTCGACGACTACCTCATCCCGACCATCCGCAAGCGGTACGGGTGAGGGCGAACGGTGCGACGTGAGTCTGCCGGACCCTCGACACCAAACCACCGGCGGACTCTCGTCGCGCCGTTCGCCCGATCACGCGGAGTACTCCCATGCGACTTCTCTCACTGTTCGCCCTGTTGGTGGCGGTGCCGGCGTTCGCCGCCGACTGGAAGCCGGCTCCGGCCCCGCTCATGACCAAGTGGGGCAAGCAGATCACCGCCGACAAAACGCCGTGGGCCGAGTACCCCCGCCCGCAGATGATGCGGTTCGACTGGCAGAACCTGAACGGCCTGTGGGACTACGCCATCCGCCCGAAGGGGGAGAAGCAGCCGGAGAAGTGGGACGGCAAAATCCTGGTGCCGTACTGCGTGGAGAGTGCGCTGAGCGGGGTGGGAAAACACCCGACGGAGAAGGAAGAACTCTGGTACCGGCGGGACATCGACGCCAGCACGTGGAAGAAGCGGCAAGTGCTACTTCACTTCGGGGCGGTGGACTGGGAAGCGACGGTGTGGGTGAACGGCAAGGAGGTGGGCAGCCACAAGGGGATGCACGACCCGTTCTCGTTCGACATCACCGACGCGCTGAAGGACGGCAAGGGCGAGTTGGTGGTGCGGGTGTGGGACCCGACCGACAAGGGCAGCCAGCCGCTCGGCAAGCAGATCAGCAACCCGCACGGCATCTGGTACACGCCGGTCACGGGCATCTGGCAGACGGTGTGGATGGAGCCGGTGGGCTACTCGCACATCAAGAGCGTCCGCGCCGACTGTGACCTCTCCGGGAAGGTGAAGTTCTACATCGATTGTCACAACACCGATTCCACCGACCGCATTTCTGTGTCCGTCAGAAAAAAGAACGGCAGCACGAATGACTTGGCCCGTGCCGTCTCACCGACCATCGAACTGACTCTCGACAAACCCGTCCTGTGGACGCCAGACAACCCTCACCTCTATGAGGTGACAGTCAGCCTGATCCGCGGACAATCGCGGTACGACACCGTGACGTATCCGCTCGCGTTCCGCACGGTGGGCGTGGGCAAAGACGCCGACGGCGTGCAACGCCTCCTGCTGAACGGCAAGCCGCTGTTCCAGTACGGCCCGCTCGACCAGGGGTGGTGGCCGGACGGGTTGCTCACCCCGCCGTCCGACGAGGCGATGAAGTACGACCTTGAAGTGCTGAAGAAGCTCGGCTTCAACATGCTCCGCAAGCACATCAAGGTGGAGCCGAGTCGGTTCTACTACCACTGCGACGCGCTCGGCCTGCTGGTGTGGCAGGACATGCCGAGCGCCATCAGCCGTGCGCCGGGCAAGAAGCACTTCGTCGCTCCGGGTGCCAAAGCCGACGCCGACGACCAGTTCACCGACGCTGAGAAGAAGCAGTTCCGCGGCGAACTGAAGGCGATGATCGACCACCTCCGCGGGTTCGGGTGCATCTACTGCTGGGTGCCGTTCAACGAGGGGTGGGGCCAGCACGACGTGAACGCCACCCTCAAGTGGGTGAAGGAGTACGACCCGACCCGGCCGGTGAACGGGCCGAGCGGGTGGGAGGACCGCGGGTACGGCGACATGAAGGACGCGCACATCTACCCCGGCCCAGGCATGTTCCCGGTGATGAAGGACCGCGTGAGCGTGCTGGGCGAGTTCGGCGGGCTGGGTCTGCCGGTGAAGGACCACCTGTGGAAGGACACCGGCAACTGGGGCTACCGCACCTACAAGACCGGAGAGGAACTGCGGACGAACTACCACACCCTGATGAAGCGGATGCACCCGCTCATCGGCAAGGGGCTGGCCGCCGCCGTGTACACGCAGACGACCGACGTGGAGATCGAGGTGAACGGGCTGATGACCTACGACCGCGAGGTGTTGAAGTTCGACATCGCCGACATGAAGAAGTGGCACGACATGCTGTTCACCCCGCCGACGCTGACCGACTTGGTGCCGACCAGCGAGACCACCGCCCAGATGTGGAAGTACACCACCGACAAGCCGGCCGAGGGGTGGGTGAAGCCGGACTTCGACGCGAAGGGGTGGAAGGAGGGCAAGGGCGGGTTCGGGACGAAGATGACGCCGGGCAGCCGCATCGGCACCGAGTGGGCGGGCAAGGAGATCTGGATTCGCCGCGCGTTCGAACTGAAGGAACTGCCGACGGGTGAGGTGTTCCTGCGGTTCCACTGCGACGAGGACGGCGAGGTGTTCATCAACGGGGTGTCGGCGGCGAAGCTGCCGGGGTACACCACCGAGTATGTGGAGGTGCCGATCTCGGACGCGGCGCGGAAGGCGCTGAAGGCTGGCACGAACACGTTCGCGGTGTACGCCAAGAACGCCGGCGGCGGGCAGTACATCGACGCCGGCCTGGTGCAGGTGGTGCCGGCGAAGAAGTAGGGCGCCCCGCCCCTTCAACCGGGAACGGAGTGACCGGGTGGGCATACACTCACCCGGTCACTCCGTTCCCGGTTCCATTTCGAGCACCTCCCATGCTCCGCTCCCTCTCCCTGCTCCTGCTCTTCCCGCTCGTCGCCCCGGCCGCCGAGTTGCTCGTCGGCGCCGCCCAGGTGGACATCACCCCGGAAAAGGGGACGCCGATGGCGGGCTACTACAGTCTGCGGGCGGCCGAGGGGATGCACGACCCGCTGTTCGTCCGGGCGCTCGTCATCGAGCAGGACGGCACGAGGGCGGTGCTGGTCGCGCTCGACCTGATCCACACCACGTTCGGCATGACCGCCGAGAGCCGCAAGCTGATCGAAGCGGAGACCAAGATTCCGGGGGCGAACGTCATGCTGTTCGCCAGCCACGCGCACACCGGGCCGACGCTCGCCGAGGGCGGCACCTACGCGGCCGCCACCGGCGGCGGGAACAAGCTGGCGAAGGAGTACATGGCCGGGCTGTCGAAAAAGATCGCCGCTGCGGTGGCGAAGGCGGACGCCGCGAAGAAGCCGGCGAAGGTGGTCCGCGGCATCGGCAAGGAGGAAGGGCTGGCGTTCAACCGCCGCTTCCACATGACCGACGGCACGGTCGGGTGGAACCCCGGTAAGCTGAACCCGAAGATCCTCAAGCCGGCCGGGCCGGTCGATTCCGCCGTGCAGGTGGTGCAGTTCGTGACCGCCGACAAGGAGGCGAAGGTGATCGCCACCTACGTCAACTTCTCCATGCACGCCGACACCGTCGGCGGGCTGCACTTCTCGGCCGACTACATGGGGGTGATCGCCGAGGCGTTGGCGAAGGTCCACGGCGAGCAGGCGGTGACGCTGTTCGGCCTCGGCTGCTGCGGTGACGTGAACCACATCAACGTGAACTCGGGCAAGCCGCAGAAGGGGCACGCGGAGGCCTCCCGCATCGGCGGGCGGCTGGCCGGCGAGGTGCTGCGGGTGCTGGACAACTCGCAGGCGGTGGAGGTCGGCTCGCTGGTGGTGACGACCGCGACCGTCAACTTGGACCTGCCATCGGTGACCGACGAGGAGTTGGACTTCGCCAAGGGGATCGTCAAGGAGGTGCTGGCGGAGACGAAGCCGGCGCCGAAGTTTCTCGATCAGGTACAGGCGTTCAAGGCGGTGGACGTCCGCGAGCGGCTGGGCAAACCGATCGGCTCCGAAGTTCAAGTGATCTCGCTCGGCGGCGAACTGGCGTGGGTGAGCCTGCCGGGCGAAATCTTCACCGACCTGGGCCTTCAGATCAAAGACGGCTCGCCGTTCAAGCAGACCATGATCAACGAGCTGGCCAACGGCAGTGTGGGGTACGTGCCGACGAAGCTGGCGTACAGCCAGGGGAACTACGAGGTCATCTCGGCACGGGTGACGGAGGGGAGCGGCGAGAAACTGGTGGCGGAGGCGGCGAAGCAGTTGCGGGCACGGAACAGGTAGGCGCGAGCCGGAGGCGAGCGCGCCGAACCGCGACGCGCTCGCCACCGGCTCGCGCTTACGATCTGACTACGGCCGCCAGCACGGCAAGTGCCGCGGCGGCCGCGGCCAGCACCACCCCCGCACCGATCACCCCGAGCCAGAAGGCCAGCCGCCCGTCCCGCTTGCGGGCGCGGGTGCCACGCCGCTTGGTCGGCCGCTTCCGCCGCACGGTGTGCACCGGCGTGTACACCGCCTGCCCGCTCACCGGGGTGTCGTCCTCGGCTACCTCCTCCGCGTCCTCGATTTCCAGGTCGGCGAACGGCGACCGCTCGGACTGTGCCGGCGGGGTGACGGGCAGCGGGATGCCGACCGGTAGCGTTGTGAGACCGCCGCTGATGGCCGGCGCGGAGTGTGAGCCTGGGTCGGGCAGCGTAAAGTCGATGAAGGCGGAGTCGTCGGAGGCGAACGCGGCGAGGGCGTTCGCCACGTCGGCGGCGGAGGCCGGGCGGCAGGCCGGGTTCGGGCTCAGCAGCGCCTCCGCCACCGCCAGCAGCGGGGCGGGGACGTCGGCCCGCAGGGCCTTGAGCGGGGCGGCCGGGTGCGGCGGGCGGCCGGTGAGCAGGAAGGAGAACACCCCGCCGAGGGCGAACAGGTCGGCGGCGGCGGTCGGGGTCGGGTCGGCGGTCAGTTCCGGGGCGGCGTACTCCGTCGGCTGGTCGGTGCCGGCCAGGTCGCCCAGCCCCAACCCGCACACCTTCACCACCGGCTTGCCTTCCGGACCGTTCCCGCCCGGACGGCCGACCAGCACCGCCGCCGGCCCGAGCCGCCCGTGCGGCGTCTGCTTGTCGTGTGCGTGTTGCAGGCCGAGCGCCGCCTGCCGCACGAACTCGCACGCCCGCGGCACGCTCAGCGGGCCGCCCTGCCTCACCACCGCCGCCACGTCCCCGCCGTCGACGTACTCGTGCACCAGGTACATCCGCGCGCCGGCGGTGTTCACGTCCAGCAGCGTCAGCAGGTTCGGGTGGGCCAGCCGGGCGGCCGCCCTCGCCTGCACCCGGATTGCCTCCCTCACCCCCTCGCCGGTCGTCAGCTCCTGTTTCAGCACCAGTACGGCCACCGCCCGGTTCATGGTGCGGTGGATCGCCTTGTACGCCCGCCCGCTCGCCGTCCTGGTGATGTACTCCTGCACCACGTACGGGCCGAGCAGGAAGCCGTCCGTCTTGCCGTGCATCAGCAGCTCGGCCTGGAACCGCGTCAGCCAGTCGCCCGTCACCAGGAACTCGGCCACGTCGCGGGCCGACTTCTGGAACACCGTCAGTGTGCCGGTCAGCTTGTCGAACTGGCGGTCGGTCAGCACCCCGGACGCGCGGACGCCGGCGAGGAACTGCTCTCGCGTCAGGTCGGGCGTGGCGGGTGCGGTAGGCATAGCGGGGGTCACGTCCGTGAGTCACAGTGCAGACGAAGCAGGGCGGGCGGGGAAACGGGCGAGACACGAACCGGATCGGGCGACCCCGGCCCGCAAGGGCCGCGGGTGCCGGCCACATCCACACGCACCCCCGACCTTGCGGGCCGGGTTCGCCCGGCGAGTCAATTTCTCTCGCTGCGCCGGCGGGGAGCGAGTATTCTTAGAACACGAACCGACCCGGTTCCCCCCGCCGGGCCGCCCTCAGCGGCGGCCCATCCGTCCCGCTCTCCCGCAGGGATCTGTATGCGATCCAGTACCGCTCTCGCGCTCCTCATGCTGCTACCCGCCGTGTCCGTCGCCGGTTTCCCGACCGACGCCGAACGCGCGAAGCTCGTCGGCACGCCGGACGAACTGGTCGTGTCGTCCCCCGAGGTCTCCCTGGTCGGCCCGCGGGCGGCACACCAGTTGGTGCTGACCGGGAAATATTCGAACGCCCAGACGCGGGATTTGACCCCGGTGGCGGCCGCCGCGGTCGAACCGGCCGGAGTGGTTGAGGTGCAGCAAGGGCTGTTCCTGCGGGCGAAGAAAGACGGCACGGCGACGGTCACCCTGACCGCCGGTGGGAAGACGGCGACGGTGAAGGTGACGGTGAAGGATTCGGCCGCGACCACACCGCCCAGCTTCCGGAACGACGTGGTGGCGGTGCTGAACGTCGGCGGGTGCAACATGGGCGCCTGCCACGGTACGCCGAGCGGGAAGAACGGGTTCAAGCTGTCGCTCCGCGGGTTCGACCCGGCCGCCGACTTCCTCCAGCTCACCCGCGACCAGTTCGGCCGCCGCACCGACAGTCAGCACCCGGAGAACGCGCTCGTGCTGCTGAAGGGGGTCGGTCGGGTGCCGCACGAAGGCGGGGCGCGGCTGGGGGCGAACGCCCTGCCCACCGAGATGCTGACGGCCTGGCTGGCCGGCGGCCTGCCCGACGACCGCAAGGAACTGCCGGGCGTGAAGGGGATCGAGGTGACGCCCGGCGGCCGCGTGCAACTGAACCCGGCCCGCTGGCAGCAACTCGCGGTGAAGGCGACGTACACCGACGGTACGACCCGCGATGTCACCCGCCTGACCAACTTCAGTAGCAGCGACCCGGCGGTGGCAGACGTCTCGCCGACAGGGCTGGTCGAGTTCAAGCGGGCCGGGGAGGTGGCCGTCCTCGCCCGGTATCTCGAAGAGATGGTGAGCGTGCGGCTGACGTACCTGGAACCGCGAGAAGGCTTCAAGTGGCCGAACCCGCCGGAACACAACCTGGTGGACACCCACGTGTTCGCCAAGCTGAAGCTGATGACCATCACCCCGAGTGACCTGTGCTCGGACGCGGAGTTCGTGCGGCGGGCGTACCTGGACTGCGTCGGCCGGATGCCGACCGCGGAGGAAACCCGTCTGTTCCTCGCCGACGGCACGGCGGACAAGCGGAACCGACTGATCGACAAACTGGTGACGCTGCCCGAGTTCGCCG
>CAYMHO010000231.1:0-7196 GCA_964390195.1 uncultured Fimbriiglobus sp.
CCAGCCACAACGACTTACGGCACGATTGCAATAAGTTGTCGCGCACCGGGCTAACAGGTGATCGGCGGTGTGCAACTCACCAAAACTCCGTTGCGTGGTTCGCCCTCGCTCGCGCGTCGGGCGAACCTCTCGGCACCACCACCGCCGGGGTTCCCGTCATCGGGTGCGGGGCGACGGCGAACGTCGCCGAGTACGCCGCGGCCAACCGCTCCGCCGTCAGCACTTCCGCCGGCGGCCCGTCGGCGATCACCCCGCCGTTCGCCAGCAGGATCGCCCGGTCGGCCCACGGCCCCACCAGGTTCAGGTCGTGCAGCGTCACGGCCGCCGTCAGCCCCCGCTCGGCGATCAACTCCCGCACCAGCGACAGCAGTTCGAACTGAAACCGCGGGTCGAGGTGGGCGGTCGGCTCGTCGAGCAACAGCACCTTCGGCTGCTGGGCGATCGCCTTCGCCAGCCGCACCCGCTGCCACTCCCCGCCGGACAACTCCGTCACGCGGCGGTTCGCCAGTGGGGTGAGGGCGAAGCGGGCGATGCCGGCGGCGATCACGGCCCGGTCGGCGGCGGTCAGCGGTTTCCACCAGCCGGCGTGCGGGCTGCGGCCGAGGGCGACGTACTCGGTGACGGTGAACGGCCAGTCCGGGGCGAGCACCTGCGGGGCGAAGGCGACCCGCTTCGCCACCGCCCGCCGGCCGAGGGTGGCGAGCGACTGACAGTCGAGTGTCACCGCCCCGGCGAGCGGGCGGTGCAACCCGGCCAGGGTGCGGAGCAGGGTCGTCTTGCCGCTCCCGTTCGGCCCGAGGACGGCGGTCAGTTCGCCCGGCTTCAGGGTGAAGGAAACAGCCGTCAGCACCGCCCGCCGGTCGTACCCGCAACTCAGTCGCTCCGCCGTCAGGGGGGTCATGCCGCCGCCCTCCGCCGCGCGGAGGTGCCGAGCACGACCAGGAAGGCCGGCCCGCCGGCGAGGGCGGTGATGACGCCGAGGGGCAGTTCCTGCCACGGGATCAGGCTGCGGGCGAGCAGGTCGGCGGGCACCAGCAGCACCGCCCCGACGAGGGCGGAGGCGGGCACCAGCCGGGCGTGAGACGCCCCGGCGAGCGGGCGGGCGAAGTGCGGGGCGACCAGCCCGACGAACCCGATCACCCCGCCGGCGGCCACCGCCGCCGCCACCGCCACGCTCGCGGCGGTGAGCACCAGCGGCACCACCAGCCCGACGGGCAGGCCGAGCGCGCGGGCGGTGTCGTCGCCGGCGCGGAGGGCGTCGAGCGGGCGGCCGAGGAGCGACAACGCCGCCCCGCCGGCCAGCAGCAGCGGCCCGGCCACCGTCAGCACCGCCCAGTACTGCGGGTTGCGGTTCAGCCCGCCCATCACCCACCACATGACGCTCGGCAGGCGGTCGTGGGCGAAGGTGAGGAGCAGCCACACGACCGCGCTCAGGACGGTGCTGACGGTGGCGCCGGCCAGCAGCAGCGTCTCGACCGGCCCGCGGGTGACGACGGCGATGAAGTACACCAGCAGCACGGCCAGCAGGGAGCCGGCGAACGCGCCGGTGGTCGTCGCCCCGACCGCCTCACTCACCCCCGCCCACCCGGTGACGATGACCGCCACCGCGCCCACCGCCCCGCCACTGGCCGAGCCGATGACGAACGGGTCGGCCAGCGGGTTGCGGAACAGGGCCTGGTACGCGGCCCCCGCCGCCCCCAGCCCGGCCCCCACCGCCGCCCCCAGCAGCGCCCGCGGCAGCCGCAACTCCCACACGATGACCCGCGTGACCGGGTCGGCGTCCGGGTCGGTTACGGCCGCCCACACGTCCGCCGCCGACAGCCGCACCGACCCGACCGCGACGGACGCGGTGACGGCGGCCACGAGTGCCAGCAGCAGCAAGGCGACGGCGACGGGGAAGCGGATGGCGGCCTCGCGGGGGGTGCGGCGGCCGGAGGGTCGGAACGGCGAACGGGAGGACGCCCGCGAACACGGGCGCAGCCACACCTGCCCGTCGGCCGCCCGGGTCCGGGGCGTCCGAAGTTTTCCCGACAGGCAGGTCTTCTGGCTCTCGGCTCATCCCGACCGCGAACCGCCTTCCCGCTCTTCTGTTGCCGGGGTCTGTGACCCCGGCTCGGCCTCACAGAGGCCGGCTACAGTTCGGCAGTGGCACCTGGTTCGTGGTCTGGCCGATCACAGCAGCGGCCCTGCGCCGGAGTCGCACCGGCTTCCCTGTTCGCCGCGGGGGAAGTGCCCTCGCGGAACCTGTCGGGGTTGTCGATATTATGCGGGAGTGGGAACTGCGGGGAAGGGCGAACCGCCGGCGGGCGACTGGTGTCGGTCTGCGGACCCAACGGGAACACTCCGATGGACAAGACGGAACTGCGGATCGTGGCCGGCAGCCTGCGGGGGCGGAAGGTGGTCGCCACCGTCCACCCCGGCCTGCGGCCGACCCCCCAACTGGTGCGGCAGGCGCTGTTCAGCATCCTCGGCGACGCCGTTCCCGATCGGGTGTTCTTCGACCTGTTCGCCGGCACCGGGGTGATCGGGCTGGAGGCCGTCAGCCGCGGGGCGAGCGGGGCCAGGCTGATTGAGCGGGACGCCAAACAGGTGGCCGACATCCAGAAGGCGATCGACCAGTTCAAGGTGCGGGACAAGGCGCAGGTGCTGCGGGCGGACGTGTACCGCTGGGCCGAGCGGTGGGTGCCGACCGCCGACCAGCCGGTCAACCTGTTCCTCAGCCCGCCGTTCCCCGACCTGAGCGGGCCGAAGCTGGACGAGTTCGTCGCCCTCGTGTCCACACTGTTCGCCAAGATGCCCGCCGGGAGCGTGCTGACCGTGCAGGCCGAACTCGGCTTCCCGACCGCCCGCCTGCCCGACCCGGACGAGTGGGACGTGCGGGAGTACAGCCGCAACCTGCTCCTGTTCCGGGTGAGGGCGGCCGCACCCCCGGCGGCGGACGTGGAGTTCACCGACGCGGCCGGCCCGGACGCGGACGCGGTCGACGGGGACGAATAGCCCGCCGCCTTCACCCGCACCGCCCGCAGTGCTACATTTCCCCCACGGCCGTGTTCGGCCGCCCTCCCCCGTCGCACCTCGAATCCGGAGTCCGCGAATGGTGTCTGTTTCCCTGGTGGCGGCCGCGTTCGCCCTGTCCGCCGACGCGAAGACATTCGACTGGCCGCAGTGGCGCGGGCCGAACCGCGACGGCGTGTCGGCCGAGACCGGCCTGCTGCAGGAGTGGCCGAAAGGCGGCCCGCCGAAGGCGTGGACGGTGAAGGGGTGCGGGGGCGGGTACAGCACGGTGGCGGTGGCCGGCGGGTTCATCTACGGCACCGGCAAGATCGACGACAAGGACCACATCTGGTGCCGCAAGGAGAAGGACGGCGAGCCGGTGTGGAGCACCCCCGTCGGCGACTACCGCAAGACCGGGTACGAGGAGGGCACCCGCAGCACCCCCACCGTGGCCGACGGCCGCGTGTTCGCCGTCACCCCCGGCGGCACCCTGGTGTGCGTGGACGCCAAGACCGGCAAGGAGCAGTGGCGGAAGGAGTACGTGAAGGACTTCGGCGGGGGCGTGCCCGCGTGGGGGTACAGTGAGAGCGTACTGGTGGACGGGGAGACGGTCATCTGCATCCCGGCCGGGAAGAAGGCGGCGGTGGCGGCGCTCCAGGCGAAGGACGGGTCGGAGGTGTGGAAGACGGAGATGAAGAGCGTCGGCGCGGCGGCCGGGTACAGCTCGGCGGTGAAGACCACCGTCGGCAAGACGGACATGTACGTCGTGCTGCTCGGCCAGGCGGCGGGATCGGGGGTGGTGGGGGTGGACGCCAAGTCTGGCAAACTGCTCTGGAATTACAACGGGGTCATGAACAGTACGGCCAACATCCCCACCCCGGTGGTGAAGGGGGACACGATCTGGGTGAGCACCGGGTACGGCAGCGGGGCGGCCCTGCTGCACATCAAGGAGAGCGGCGGCAAGTTCGAGGCGGAAGAGGTGAAGGCCTACAAACCGGGGGAGAACCCCCGGCAGCAACCCCCCGAACTGCAGAACCACCACGGCGGGATGGTGCTGGTGGGCGACCACGTGTACTTCGGCAACGCGCACAACAGCGGGCACCCGGCGTGCGTCGAGTTCAAGACGGGCGAGGTGAAGTGGAAGGAGACGAAAGGGGCGGCCGGCGGCAGCGGGAGCGGGTGCGTGGTGTACGCCGACGGCATGCTGTACTTCCGGTATGAGAACGGCAAGATGGCCCTGGTGAAGGCCGACCCGAAGAAGTTCGAGGTGGTCGGCTCGTTCGACATCCCGGAGGCGAGCAAGAAGCCGAGCTGGCAGCACCCGGTGGTGGCCAACGGCAAACTGTACCTCCGCGACCAGGACAACCTGCACTGTTTCGACGTGAAGAAGAAGTGACCCGACCCGGCGGAGTCCCGGCCGCCCGCCGGGACTCCGCACGCGTCACTTCCCGCCGAAGTCCTTAGCGAACGCCTTCGGCGACAGTTCCTCGCCGGTGGCGAACTTGGTCAGCTCGTTCCACCCGAGGGTGCGGCCCGGCTCGAACACCTTCTTCTTCATGAACTCGCCCACCTTCTTGTCGCCGATGTACAGCACGTCGCCCACCGGCTGGTCCGGGTACAGTTCCTTGCACAACGCGTGGTGCACCTGCGAGGCGAAGAGCTGCCCCATCATGTAGTTGTGGTAGTACACCGGGGCACTGCAGATGTGGATCTTCGCCCCATAGTCGGGGGCGTTCCGGCCGGCCGGCCGCTTGAGCAACTGGTACTTCTCCACCAGGTCCCACCACAACTTGTTCAGGTCCTGGTCCGGGTTCTCGTACATCCCTTTCTCGAACCGCAGCATCACCTGACACCAACGGCTGAAGATGAGCAGTTCGTTCCGCAGCACCTTCGCCGCCGCCTCGTCGAACTTCGCCCCGTCGTCCACATTCACGCCCATCTTCTCCAGCCACGCCCGCTGTTTGCTGAACTTCTGGAACTGCATCGCCACCCCCTCGGTGGTGAGGATGTGCGCCTCGCCACGCAGCACGTACGGCACGCCCTGTGGGATGTTCAGGCTGCTGTACACCGCGTGCCCCAGTTCGTGCAGCATGGTGCCCATCCAGTACTCGGTGGGGACGATGTTTGCCAGCACCCGCACGTCCCCCTCGCGGTCGATGTCGGTGCAGAAGGCGTGCGGGGATTTGCCCTTCTTCTCGTACAGGTCGGAGTTCTTGATGACCTTGCCGATGGGCAGGCCGACGCCGTCGTAGAACCGCTCGCACAGCTTGAGGATGTCGGCCTTCTTGTACGGGGCGTCCAGGTCCGCGTCGAACACCGCCGGACTCTCCTGGAAGAACGGGTCGTCGTAGTGCCACGGCATCAGGTCCGCCACTTTCACCCCGCACCGCTTGGCTAGTTTCTCGTCGATGTCCGCTTTGGCGTCCGCGAACGGTTTGCGGGTCAGCTCGTCCAGGTCGTCGAACAGCTTGATCAGCTTGTCCCCGTCCTGCTCGTTCAGCGTGGTCATCATGACGTGGTAGTTCTTGAACCCGAGCTGCTTCGCCGCCTCGTTCCGCAACTTCACCAACTCCTTCAGGTCCGCCTCCACGTCCGCCCCGACCTTCTTGCTGGCCGTCCACACCGCCTCCCGCTCCTTGCTGTCCTTGCTCTCCTTGAGCACCTTCCGCACTTCGCTGTCCGGCAACTCGCGGTCGCCCACCTTCGCCCGGAACACGTTGAACTTCTGCTCCACCGCGTTCGCCTTCGCGGTGATCTTCTTCAGCACGGCCGCGTCCACCTGCTTCTCCAGGTAGAGCAGGTACAGCACGTCCACGGCGCGGGCCGTCACCTGGTCGTCGATCTTGCCGGCGTCCTTCGCCGCCTTCAGCCCCTTCAGTTCGGCGAACTTGCTCGGGTCGGCCAGGGCGGCGTCCAGTTCGTTCTGGATGTCCTCCTTCGCCTTGAAGTCCTCGTCCTTGCCGGTGGTGTTGGCGTTCCACCACGCCTTGCCGGCCTTGATGTCGAGCGGGCGGATCCGCTTCTCGTGGTCCTGGATGAACGCCTTCGCCTTGGCGGTGGTGGTTTCGTCGGCGACGGCGGCGGACGCGAGTGCGGTCACGGCGAGCACTCCGAACAGGTGACGCATGGAGGAACCTCTGGGTGAACGAGCCGCGACCGCCAGGGAGCGGGGTTGAACCACCCGCTCCCAGGCGGTCGCGGCTCGTCGGGTCACGTCGAAAACACCCCCTTGGCGAGCACCACGGCGGGAAACAGCAAGAGCACCATGAGCAGGCCCGGCCAGCCGACGAACGCGCACGCCAGCACGGCGTCGAGCAGCACCAGCCCGAGGATACACCGCTTCACCGCCGCCTGCACGTTCTTCGCACTCGGGGTGTGAATCGCGGTCACGACCGGCCGGCCGACAACGAACCCGAACCCGACGAGCAGGTACGGGAAGTAGAACGGCGTCTTGCCTTCGTCGAAGTGCAGCGGGATGAGCACGGCCGACCCCAGGGCGATCAGCACGACCACGCCCGCGGCGGTCAGCACCCACCGCTTGCTGGTGCCCTCCTCGGTGCGGGCGAACCACGTCACCCCGACGATGTACAGCCCGACCACCCCGGCGACGTGAAGCGGGAGCGGGGCAATCTTCTGCCACTCCTCGCCGGGGATCACGAGCGTGCCCATGAGCACGTTCAGGAACCGGCACAGGCCCATGCCGACCGGCCCCACCCAGTAGTGCTTCAGCACCGCGTCGTACAGCACGATCAGCCCGGCCAGCACCGCGGCGGTCACGCCGACCGTCGGGTCCGGCCAGCCGGCGAACACCGCACACGCGACGCCGACGAGCATCAGCCCGGCGGCGATGAGGGCGGCGGTGCGGGGGCGGATGCGGCCGGACGGGAGCGGGCGGGTGGGGCGGGTCCTGGCGTCGTCGGCCCGGTCGAAGAAGTCGTTCCACGCCATGCCGGACAGGTACAGGCAGCCGGACGCCGCGAGCAGCAGGGCGAGAGTGCCGAGGTGTCCGGTGAACAACCCGACCACGCACGCGGCGAGCAGGATGTCGGCGAACGCGGTGAACACGTTCGGCAGGCGGACGAGTTGGGCGAGGGCGAGCAGGCGGGACGGCATAGGGGGAAAGTGTACGGTCCGGGTGGACCGGCGGGGGGGGGGGGCCGGGGGGGGGGGGGGGACCGCGGCCGGGCGCCCCCCGGCCGCCC
>CAYMHO010000231.1:7206-11437 GCA_964390195.1 uncultured Fimbriiglobus sp.
TTTTTTTTGTGTGTTGTGTTTTGCGGGGGGTTGCGCCTGTGTGTGTTTGCCGCCCCCCCCCCCCCCCCCCCCGCCGGTTCACCATTACGCCAACGTCACCGCGAACTCGTACGTGCTCGGCCCGGCCTGTGTCTTCTCGCCCAAGTTGATCAGTTCTTGTTCGGTCTGGATGAACCGCACGTCGCGGATGCCTTCGGCCATCAGCCGGCCGGCAGCCACCGGCTTGTCGTTGTCGGCGATCGAGATCAGCACGGCGGAGATTGCAAACCCCTGCCGTCGCAGTTGGCCCAAAGCGATGGCCGAATCGACCGGCACGGCCGGCAGGACGGCAATCACGGTGGCGTCCTTCGGCAACCGCGGGGCGACCTCCACGATCAGCCGGGGGAAGGTCATGCCGTCGGTCAGTTCGAGGCGGGCGAGCGCTTCGCGGATCTGCTGGAACTGGTCGAACCCGCGGCGGGTGGGCACGACCACCGGGCGGAGGCGGTCGTTCTGGTCGAGCGCTTCGAAGTTCTCGCGGGCCTCTTCCCGGTTGGTGAACCCCTGCTCCGGCTCATCCGGTTTCTCGCTCGCCTCCTCCTTGATGCGCTCGGCGGCGTCGCGGCCATTGCTGGCGAACCCGACCTGCTGGTTCAACAGGCTGACGGCATAGGCCAGCGAACACGCCGTCGTCACGGCCAAGTCGGAGCGGTACGGCTCGCGGTTCTTGTCGTACCCCTTGTCGAAGAAGTCCACCAGGATCGTCGCCCCGGCCAGCGAGGTCGGCTCGAACACGCGGCAGTGCAGTTGCCCGGTGCGAGCGGTCGCCCGCCAGTGGACGCGCTGCAGCGGGTCGCCCACCTGATACGGCCGCACGCCGGCGGTGCGGGTGGGGTCTTCGAACAGCCGGTTCGCCAACCGGATCTCGCCAATTGGCCGCTCGGACGCGAACTGGTACTTCGCCAGCGGGACGATCTTCGGCAGGACCAGCACGAACTTCGGCTCGGTCAATATGCGGTGCCGGCGGTGCAGGCCGAACACGTCGCCGGTTTCAGCGAAGCTCGGCCCGATTTGGTAGTACCCGCGGGCGTTGAACGTCATCTTGTACTTGACCGTCTTCGTCTTGCCGGCGGGGATGAACAGCACCTTGATCCGCCCGCCCTTGATGCTGATTCGGGCCGGCCGTGCCTTGAACGCGAACTCGGGGAGCATGTCCTCGAACAGCAGCCAGCCGATGGGCACCTTGCCGGTGTTGGTCAACTTCACCTCGACCGGCACCGTGTCGCCGATCTCCCGCTCGCCCTCCGGCACTTCACGCTCGGCTTCGAGGTTCGTGATCCACGACTTCGCCAGGAAGCGGCTGAGCAGCAGCACGCCGAGGATGACGTACCCGGCGAACGCCACCAGCCCGGCCTTGAGCGCGAGCGCCAGACCGATCAGGGCGACGATGACGATCAACCACCGCCAGAACTTCTTCATGAAGTCACTCCGCGTCCCACACCACCACCTGTCCCTTCTCGCCGCCGGCAGCGGCGAGGGTGCCGTCGGGCGAGTACGTCACGCACCCCACCTTGCCGATGCCCCAGTCGTACTGGGCCGACGCCTTCCCGTTCGATGTATCGTAAGCCGTCACCTTCTTCGACCCGTCGGCCACCAGAAGAGTGCTGCCGGACGGGTTCAACGCGATCTCCAGCGGCGGCTTCTTGGTCGTCGTGTCCCAACCGCCCCCGCCGTGGATCGGCACGCACCGCAGCACATTCCCCGCCGCCACGATCACCCGCCCACCGTCCGGCAGCATCGCCACCGAGCCGTTGTCGAAGTCGCCGATGCCTTTCAGGTCGGTGCGGAACAGCACGCGGAACGGCTTCACGTTCCACACGCACAAGGCGTGCGCGTGGTACTCGATGCTCGTGACGGTGGTGCCGTCAGGGCCGAACGAGACACCGCGGTAATCTCCTTCCTCCGGGGCGACAATCCGCTGCTGGTCGTACGGCCGCCACAGGTGGAGTTCTCGACCCGAAATGCCCAACCAGGTGAGAAGCGGGGCTGGTGACGAGCCGAAAGTCAACCAAGGTGTGGACATCCGGATCCGTTCCCGACGAACGTCCATACTGATCAAGGCGCGCGATTCGAACCGCCCCTGGCCATCCGGAACGGACGGGAGGTCGTAAGCCAGCACCAGGCCGACCGTCGCGATGGCGATCGTCGCCCCATCGGCCGAGTAACCGAGATCGAACAGTGCTGCCCGGCGGAACGGCTGCCACAGTTGTCGCACGCCATCGACGACGGTGAAGTGATTGATATCGGGCTGCCCACGGACAACCGCCGTCAGCGTCCGGGCGTCTGGGCTGAACCGGACCCGGTTCACCTGGGTCGTGTTGTGCGCCTGAAACATCCGCATGGGGTCATGTTACCCGAGGACCTCACCCCCCATCCCTACATGCCCGGTAGGGGGACCCCTTGTGGGTGCCCAGGCAGGAGGGCACCCACAAGGGGTCCCCCTACAAGACCGACACCGGAACAGCGTGGTACAATTCCCTTACGGCCTCTCCGCCACCGCACGCGAAGCCCCCATGTCCATCGTCGGCATCGACCTCGGCACCACCTTCTGCGCCGTCGCTCACCTGGACGAGCGGGGCAAGGCCGTCACCATCCCGAACCGCGACGGCGAGGTGCTCACCCCGTCCGCCATCTTCCTCACCGGCACGGGGGAAGCGGTGGTCGGTCAGCCGGCACTCGACGTGGCGATGGAGCAGCCCGACAAAGTGGCCACGATGGTGAAGCGGCAGATGGGCCGGCCGGAATACGGGCGGGTCGTCGCCGGTCGCACCTTCCGCCCCGAAACGCTCTCGGCCGTCATCCTGCGGAAGTTGGTGCAGGACGCCGAAGCCCAGGTCGGGCCGATCGAAAAGGCGGTCGTCACCGTGCCGGCCTACTTCGACGACACCCGCCGCAAGGCGACGATGGACGCCGGCAAGATCGCCGGGCTGGACATCCTCGACATCATCGACGAGCCGAGTGCCGCTGCACTGGCGTACACGTTCCAGCAGTCCGCCGCGGCGAACCTGAAGCCGGGCGAGCTGCCCGCCGATTCGCCCAAGAACGTGATGGTGTACGACCTCGGCGGGGGCACCTTCGACGTGACGCTGGTAAAGCTCGGCAAGAAACGCTTCCAGGTGCTCGGCATCGAGGGCGACGTGCGGTTGGGGGGCAAAGACTGGGACGACCGGCTGGTGCAGTACGTCGCCGAGGAGTTCCGCAAGCAGCACGGCGGCAACCCGCTGGACGACGAGCAGAGCGTGGCCATGCTGCAAGCCTCCGCGGAGCGGGCGAAGCGGACGCTTAGCAAGGTGGACGCGGCCACCATCACCTGCACGCACGACGGCAAGAAGATGACCGTGCCGGTGACGCGGGAGTTGTTCGAGACGCTGACGCAGGATTTGTTGCTGCGAACGCGGATGACCACCACCGCCCTGCTCAGCCGCACGAACATGACCTGGGACCAGGTGGACAAGTTGCTGATGGTGGGTGGGTCAACGCACATGCCGGCGACGGCCCGCATGATCCGCGAACTGACCGGCAAAGACCCGGACCGCAGTCTGGCCGTCAGCGAAGTCGTCGCCCGCGGGGCGGCGGTTCACGCCGGCATCGTGAACGCCCGCCGGGTGCCGACCACCGCCACGGCGGAGCTGGCCGACATCGTCGAGATCAGCGTGAACGCCCACAGTTTGGGTGTCGAGGTGCGGAAGGCCGACGCCCGGCTGAATGACAAGCTGGTGGTGAAGAACACGCAACTCCCCGCCGCCGTCAGCCGCGTGTACCGTACCGCCCAGGAGAACCAGAGCAAGGTGCGGGTGCGGCTGTTGCAAGGCGAAGCGCAACAAGCCGAGGCGTGCATCCCGGTGGGCGAGTGCTGGATCGACGGCCTGCCGGCGAGCCTGCCGAAGGGGGCGCCGGTCCAGGTGCGGTGCGAGGTGCGGGCGAACGGGCGGATCGAGGTGATGGCCCTGGACATGACCAGCGGGCGGATGGCGAAGGCCGAGATCCACAGGAGTGGTGGACTCGAAGAGGCGGACATCGAGAAGGAGGCGGCGTGGGTGCGGTCGCTGCGGATTCAGTAGCAGATCTCTTCGCGGCGAACGACGGCGAGCCTGGGTGCCAGGCTCGCCGTCGTTCGCCGCGCAGAGGTTAGGGCGTCTCCACTTCACCAGCCCCGCAAACCTTGTTAACCGCCTCCAGCAGGGGCGCGGTG
>CAYMHO010000232.1:0-11390 GCA_964390195.1 uncultured Fimbriiglobus sp.
ACCGGGCCGACTTCATCCTCTACTGGGGCGGCAACCCGGCCGAGTGCCACCCGCGGCACTTCACCCGGTACACGCTCACCCAGAAGGGGAAGTTCCTGCCCCGCGGCCGCAAGGACCGCACGATGGTGCTGGTGGACATCCGCGAAACGATGAGCGCGAAGGCCGCCGACATCTTCCTCCAGGTGCGACCGGGCAAGGATTTCGAGGTGCTGACCATCCTGCGGGCGCTGGTGAAGGGCCAGCGGGTGGACCCGGACGCGGTGGTCGAAACCGGCCTGACGCTGGAGCAACTTCAGGACCTCGTCGGGCGGATGAAAGCGGCGAAGTTCGGCGTGCTGTTCTTCGGCATGGGCCTGTCGATGACCCGCGGCAAGCACATGAACAGTGCCGCGGCGCTCACCCTGGCGGCGGAACTGAACGCCTTCACCAAGTTCGTGGCGATGCCGATGCGGGGGCACGGCAACGTGACCGGGGCCGACGTGGTGATGAGGTACACCACCGCCTACCCGTTCGGCATCAACCTGTCCCGCGGCTACCCGCGGTTCAACCCCGGTGAGTACTCGACCATCGACCTGCTGGTTCGTGGCGACGTGGACGCGACGATCGTGCTGGGGGCCGACCCCGGGGCGACGATGCCGAAACCGGCCATCGAACACCTGAAACGCACGCCGACGATCGTACTCGACCCGAAGGTGACGCACACCAGCCGGCTGTCGCGCGTCCACATCACGACGGCCGCCACCGGCATCAGCGCCGGCGGTACGGTCTACCGGATGGACGAGATCCCGCTGCCGCTCCGCCCCCCGCTCAAGTCGCCGTACCCGAGTGACGAAGAGGTGGTGCGGCGGATCGTCGCCGCCGTGCAGCGGAAGACGCCGTGGTACCCGGTACCGAGTCTCGCGCCGCAGATGGCGTAGCCAAAGTAGTAGGCACACTCAGTGTGTGCCGTCGCTTCACCTCTCAAATACCTACGGCACACGGAGTGTGCCTGCTACTTTGACGGCACACGGAGTGTGCCTGCTGCTTTGTGTGCCTACTTCGGAGGGCAACTCGTGTTCGAGTTGTTCGATCCCACCGTTGAAGTGCGGATCACAGCCGGCAACCTCCCGCACTGGTATCAGCCGGGCGTCACCTATTTCATCACCTTCCGGACGGAAGACTCGATCCCGACCACGTCGGCCAACGATTGGCGTCGCCGCCGAAGCGACTGGTTGAAAGCCCACGGCATCGACCCCGCTCACCCGGATTGGTCGGTTCGCGTCCGTTCGCTTCCCCAAGAACAACAACGAGAGTTCCACACCACGTTCTCCCGTGAGTTCATGGAGTATCTCGACCGGGGACACGGGGAGTGCGTCCTGAGCCGCCCGGAACTCGCCAGAGTCGTGACGAACACTCTTCACCATTTCGACGGCCAGCGGTACCACCTGGGCGACTTCGTCGTGATGCCCAACCATGTCCATTTACTCGTGTGCCTACTCGGGGACACCGAACTGGAACCCCTGTGCTACTCCTGGAAGAAGTTCACCGCCGGCGCAATCAACCGCGAACTGGACCGCAAGGGGCGGTTCTGGCAGGAGGAGAGCTTCGACCACTTGGTGCGGTCGCCCGAGCAGTTCGACCACCTGCGGCGGCACATCGCTGACAACCCGAAGAAAGCCGGGCATCGTGAGAGGGAATACATTCACTGGCGGCGAGAGGAAAAGTAGAAGGCACAATCCGTGTGCCGTTCTTCTCGGCCACCAGAACGGCACACGGAGTGTGCCTGCTACGTTGGCGGACGGCACACGGCGTGTGCCTGCTACTTTGGAACCACCATGCTTCGGATTCGCGGCGGCAGGGTGTACGACCCGGCCAACAACGTCAACGGCGAGGTGCGGGACGTTTGCGTCTCGGGCGGGAGGGTCGTCGCCGACGATCCGGCCCAGAGCGGGCGGACGATCGACGCCACCGGCATGATCGTCTTCCCCGGCGGGGTGGACGTGCACACGCACATCGGCGGGGCGGCGCTCAACTTCGCCCGCGGGTTGATCCCCGAGCAGCACCGCAAGGCCACGCCCATCTTCCGCACCCCGCACACGCGGGCCGGCATCGTCGGCACCACGCCCACCACCTTCGCCACCGGGTACGTGTACGCCGGCATGGGGTGGACCACCGCCAACGAGGCCGCCGTCCCCATCCTGTCGGCCAAGCACACCCACGAGGAACTCCGCGACACGCCCATCATCGACAAGACCTGCTGCGTGCTGATGGCCAACAACGAGATCATCCTCGACCTGCTGGAGAACGACGAGTACGAGCGGGCCAGGGAGGTGGCGGCGTGGCAGATCTGGGCGGCGAAGGCCTACGGCATCAAGGCCGTCAACCCCGGCGGCGTGGCCGGGTGGAAGTGGGGGAAGGACTGCAAGGGGCTGTCTGATGTGGTGCCCGGCTACAAGAAGGTGACGCCTGCGAAGGTGATCGCGGCCCTCGCCCGGTTCGCCGACGAGCTGAACCTGCCGCACCCGGTCCACCTGCACTGCAACAACCTCGGTGCCCCGGGCAACGCCAGTACCACCATCGAGACGATGAAGGTGCTGGAGGGGCGGCGAGCGCACATGGCCCACCTGCAGTACCACGCCTACGGCGGGGACGACTGGTACACCATGAAGTCCGCCGCGGCCGAGATCGCCGAGCACTTCAACGCGAACAAGAACCTGACGTGCGACGCCGGGGCGGTCCTCTTCGGCAACACCGTCACCGTCACCGCCGACGGCCCGTGGCAGCACCTGCTCTACCAGCTCACCGGCCGCAAGTGGGCGAACCTGGACGTGGAGAACGAGACCGGGTGCGGGGTGGTGCCCTATGTGTACAAGGAGAAGAACCTGGTCAACGCGGTGCAGTGGGCGGTCGGGCTGGAACTGATGCTGCTCATCGACGACCCGTGGCGGGTCTGCCTGACCACCGACCACCCGAACGGGGCGACCTTCTGGCGGTACCCGGAGATCGTGCAACTGCTCATGAACGCCGACTTCCGCAAGGAACAACTGGCGAAGTTCCCCGAGGTGGCCCGCGGCCGGATGGTGCTGCCGGACCTCACGCGGGAGTACACGCTGAACGAGATCGCCATCATCACGTCGGCCGGTCCCGCCCGCACACTGGGGCTGCCGCAGAAGGGGCACCTGGGCGTCGGGGCGGACGCGGACGTGGCCATCTACGACCGGAACGACGACGTGGCCAAGATGTTCGCCCACCCGCGGTACGTCATCAAGAGCGGTGCGGTGGTGGTCGAGGAGGGCGAGCTGCGGGAGTCGCCCGAGGGCCGGCAGTTCGCGGTGAAGCCGCAGTACGACGAGGCGGTCGAAGACTACCTCCGCCCGCTGTTCCAGCAGCACTACACGATGTCGTTCGAGAACTACCCGGTCTCCGCCGACCGCGTCCACGGGTTGGAAGTCGTGGAGCGAACCACCTCAACTTGAACCTGCGCCATTCCATGCTCACCCTGACCCTGAAAGAGCCGACCGCGGTGCCGCTGGAGGCGGAATGCCTCACGCCGGACGTTCTCGCGCCGCTGTCGCACGCCGACGTCCGCTCGCTGCCGGTGATGCTCGGCAAACGCACCCTGCGGCTCGACGAACTGTTCGACGTGGAAGGCGACGGGTCGGACGAGGTCGAACTCCGCGGCGACCTGGGCAAAGTGAAGTGGGTCGGCCGCGGGATGACCCGCGGGCGCATCCGCATTCACGGCAACGCCGGGATGCACCTCGGGGCGTACATGACCGGCGGGAGCATCGAGGTGACGGGCCACGCCTCCGACTGGGTCGGGGGCGAGATGGCCGGCGGCACCATCCGCGTCCGGGGCAACGCCGGCGGGCAACTCGGCTCGGCGTACCGCGGCGGCATGTCCGGCATGAGCGGCGGCACCATCCTCGTCGAAGGGTCGGCCGGGATCGAACTGGGCATGCGGATGAAGCGGGGGCTGATCGTGGTCCGCGGACCGGTGCGGGACTTCGCCGGCTTGCAGATGAAGGGCGGCACCGTCGTGCTGATGAGCGGGGCCGAACTCCGCACCGGGGCGTGGATGCAGCGGGGCACCATCATCAGCCTGAAACCGCTCCGCCTGCTGCCGACGTTCTCCTTCGCCTGCGAGTACACGCCGCCGTTCCTCTCGCTCTACGCCCGGCACCTCGCCGCCCTCGGTTTCGCACTCCCCGACACCGGCACCTACCGGCGGTTCGCCGGGGACGCCGCCGTCCCCGGCAAGGGCGAACTGCTCGTCTGGCAGGGCGGCTGAGCGGTCAGTCGCTCGTGACCGGCTCCGTCGGCATCGGGAAGCGTTGCTGAAGCCACCTGTCCCAATGGGACTTCTCCCGGGCGACGTTCTCGGCCGCGTGATCGCCGTACAGGTAGAGGTTCACCCCGACCATGATGTGCCCGCAGTCGTAGGTGCCCAGGGCGGCGACGCCCGGCCCCGGTGTGTCGAGACGCACCAGGGCATCGTTCGGACTTTGGGTGAGGTGTTCCACCACGCCGCTCAGCGGCGGGACGCCCGCAGGCGCCACCCATCGCTGCCCGACGCTCACGCCGTTCAGCCCCATGGCCGTGGTCAGCGTTTCCCACACCTCCGCTTCCGTCCCCGCCGCGGTGGCCATTTTCTGTAGGATGGCCGACCGCTGGCCGCGGAAGTGGGTGAGATAGAGCCGAAGGGTGCGGAAGAAGCCGGGCCAGCCGTGTTCCGTGCCTTCCAACTGGTTGTCCCAGTCGTCGGTGGCGGCGAACAGGCTGTGGACCACGCGGACGATGCAGGTGCCCCCGGCCTTCGCTTCCACGGTCCATTCCGTGGCCATGGGCGGCATCTCGGGCGTCCACCCCGGAGCTTCGGCGGCGAACATACGCGGCGGATCCCACGCGGTCATGACGGCGCGGGATTCCATCCCGGGTCCGAAGTTCGACTTCACCGCGACCGGCTTGCCGTCGGCCTCCTCCATCTCGGTCGGCACGAACCAGGACGACACGCCCGGCCCGGTGGCGATGGCCTGCCACACCTCCTCCGGCGTGCCGGGCACCTCGACTTCGACCTGGACGGAACGGCGGCCGGAGGGTTCCTTCTTCACGCTCATGTGGGCTCCTCGGGATCGGCTTTCTGCGGCATGGGGTGCGCCACCACCACCAGGCGGTGCGGCCGACCGCCGGGGGCCGATTCGTCGTGGTACTTCGCAACCAGCTTCGTGACGGCCTCGGTCAGTTCGGCGGTGAACGCCGCCCGGTCCGCCGCCGACCGGAAGCGGACTTCGGTGTCAACACCCAAAGTCGCCAGGCGTTTCTTCTCCTCCTCCGCCCGACGAACGAGGTCGCCCACCTCGCGGACGACCCGTGCGCCGAGGGCGATGAGGTAGCTCGCGGACAGGCGATCACCTTCCCGACTCGGATCCGCGGCGACCGGCCCCAGGGCGCTCGGTGAGACGACGTAGGACGCGGCCGTCGCCACGAGCAGACGTTCGGTCAGCCCGCCCCACTTGCGTTCCTCGGCCAACTTCACCAGCCCGTGTGCTTCCAGTGTGTTCAGGTGGTAGTTGACCTTCTGCCGGGTCAGGCCGACCCGCGTGGCCAGCGTCGCCGCCGAAGCGGGCGTGGCCATGTGCGACAGGAGGCGGCTGCGGATCGGCTCCAAGGCCACCGTCGCCGCCGCCGGGTCGTCGATCACTTGGACGTCGCGCATGGCGGAATGGTACCATTGACAACAAAAATTGTCAATGCAGTGCCGCGACACACCCGCTTGAGTCGCGGTGTGGATGGCAGGCCGTCGATCGATACGAGGTGGATGATCTCACGGGTGCGAATACTCCCGACTTCCGCGGTATAGTGATCACATCCCGACGGGTGCCCGACATGCGTTACATCGACCCGCACATTCACATGATTTCCCGCACCACCGACGACTACGCTCGAATGGCGTACGCCGGGTGCGTGGCCATCTCCGAGCCGGCGTTCTGGGCCGGGTTCGACCGCGGCACCGCCGCCGGCTTCCATGACTACTTCCGCCATCTGACCGAAGTGGAGGCCAAGCGGGCCGCACAGTTCCACATCAAGCACTACTCGTGGCTGTGCATCAACGCGAAGGAAGCGGAGAACGTGAAGCTGTCCCGCGAGGTGATCGCTATGATCCCCGAGTTCCTGGGTAAGCCCGGCGTGCTCGGTATCGGCGAGATCGGGCTGAACAAGAACACCGCCAACGAGGCCACGGTGTTTCAGGAACACGTGGACCTGGCGATGAAGACGAACGAGTTGATCCTCATCCACACCCCGCACTTGGAGGACAAGTTCAAGGGCACGCGGATGATCGTGGACATGCTAAAGGGCGACAAGCGAGTGACGCCCGGCCGCGTGTGCATCGACCACGTCGAGGAACACACCGTGCGGCTGGCGCTCGACAACGGCTTCTGGTGCGGGATGACCCTCTACCCGATCACGAAGATGACGCCGAGCCGGGCCGCGGACGTGATCGAGATGTACGGGTCGGACCGCATCATGGTGAACAGCGCCGGCGACTGGGGCCGGTCTGACCCGCTGGCCGTACCGGAATTCATTCAGGAGATGAAGCGCCGCGGGCACCCGAGTGAGGTGATCGACAAGGTGGTGTACCAGAACCCGCTGGCCTTCTGGAAGCAGGCGAACGGGTGGAAGGACGAGCCAGCCGTTGCGACCACAGGCAAGACCGGGTATTGATGAACCTGATTCAGGAGGCATCCATGACCGCGATCGCGTCCGCCCCGCCGGGCTTCCGCCCCATCGACCCGTATGACGACGCCCCGCCGGATATGCTGTTCGAGGTCGTGAACGGCGTACGGGTGGAGAAGCAGATGAGCGTGTACGAGCAGATCATCGCGACCCGCCTGATCGGGCTGTTGGAACCGTTCTGTCGGTTGAACAGTCTCGGGCAGGCGGTGGTCGAAACCGACTTCCGCATACCTGGTTCCGCCAATACTCGAAAGCCGGACGCGGCGTTCGTCTCCCTCGCCCGGTGGCCGGGTGCGATTCCCAGGATTCGGGCCTGGGCGGTCGCCCCGGACTTGGCCGTCGAAGTGGTCAGCCCGACCGATGTGATGTTCGACGTGATCGACAAGCTACACGAGTATTTCCGCGGCGGGGTGCGGCAGGTGTGGCTGGTGTTCAGCAACGTCGAGCAGGTGTACGTGTACACATCGCCGGCCGCCGTTCGCATCCTGAACCGGGCCGACACCCTGACGGCTGACGACGTCCTCCCAGGCTTCGGCGTGCCGGTGGCAGACCTGTTCCCGCCGGCCGAGCCACTCCCCCCAAACAGCTGAGGGGGGACATTCTACCTCGTCGTCTTGTTGTCCGTTTCGCGGCAGATCGGTGTAGGTCGCGGTCGAGCAGGTCCGAAGCACCGTGAGGCCCGACGGCAAATTCCATTCGGGGAAATCAACGGATGGGTAAGGACGATCGCGGTTACACTCTACTCGACTTCGCGTACCCTCGGCGGTCTGGGCTGGATGAGAATTCGCTCGTCCGCTTCATGGAGCACGTCCGGCAACATTTCCACGAAATCGTCCCCGGCGTTCCAGCCCAGAGCGAAGTGGATTTATTCGCCAGTGGGCACGCCCATTCTGAGGGTGCATTTCCGTTCCTCGGGGTGCATTCGCCAAGACATGTTCAGGCGGCCGAACCGCACTTCGATGACATGATCGACCACGTGCAGAAGTGGTCAGATTCGTTGTCGGATGAGCAATTCTGGGAGATCGTTCGGGTGACCGATGCCCCGACGTGGGCCGCGTTGCAGTCGATAGGTGTTCACCCGCAACGCGGCCAGTAGGTACTCACTTCGTCATCTTCTTGGCCGCCTCGCTCAGCTCGCGGCAGGCCCCTTCCAGGTCGCGGTTGCCGGTTCGACTGGCCGTCTCCAGCCCCCGCTCGGCGAACGCTAGCGCCTTTGCCCCCTGTTTCGCGCTCAGCATCGTCTCCACCGCCGTGATGTAGAACTTGCCCTCGTCCGGGTTCCGCTCGATCAGCTTGTCGAACGCCGCGGCGGCCGCGTCCGGGTTGCCCGTCTTCGCCTGAAGTTGCGCCGCCCGCAGGCCGAACTCGTTCGCCCGCTTGCCGCCGTTGTGCTCGGCGTCGTAGGCCAGCCCGCCCTCGGCGGCGGCGAGGGCGTCCTTGTGGTTCCCCTCACCGGTGGCCGCGCTGATGATCGCCAGGTACAGCGGGTACCGGTCCGGTTTGGCCGGGTCGGCCGGTTTGGCCACGCCCGCCTTGGCGAACGACACGGCCAGTTCGCGGGCGTCGAGCTTCAGCGCCGCCTTCATCGCGTCTTCCAGTTCGACCGCCGTCAGGTCGTCCGCCTTCAGCCCGGCGAGGTCGGCGGCGCTCATCGCCCCGAAGTCCTTCTTCGCCGGAGCCGCGGGGGCGGGGGGCGTTCCCGGTTGGGCGGCCGGGGCGGCGGCAGCGGCCTTGGCGGCCGCCACCAACTCCGGCGGGGTCTCGCCGGCGACCTGCTTCTCCAACCCCAGCTTGTGCCGCAGGCGGTTGAAGTCGTACAGGTCGAACTGCACCACCTCGCCCCCGCGGGACATGCGGGGCGCCGAGGCCACCGTACAGTCGGCCAGGAACTGAATCACCCCGAGCAGCCGCTTCCGCATCAGCTTGCTGCCGGCGGCGTCGATCGGCGTCGCCCCGCCGAGCGCCCGCAGCGGGCGGTGCGCCCAGGAGTTCTCGTAGAAGTTGGCGGCGTAGTCCTGCATCTTCTGCTGGGCCTGGTTGACGTCGCCCACCTGCACCGGGTAGGCGAACGCCTCCTGCGTGATCTCACCCAGTTGCGCCGGGCCGACGCCCTCCACCGGTTCGCCGACGGCCATGTTCACCCGGTCGCGGATTTCGACCGCCACCTTCTGCGCGCTCTCCTTGTCCCCGTGCCAGATCCGCATCATCTGCCCGACGATGTGCACGTTCGCCGTCACCCGCGCCAGGGTGGTGCCCGTCTCGACGATGTTCGGCAGCGGGTCGACCAGCAGGCAGGAGAACATCTGCCCGCTCTCGTCCGACTGCGGGGCCATCATCCGCCCCTCCTGCGCCCACACGTTGAGCAACTGGCCGACCGCCTGCGGGTCGCGGATCTGGAAGTAGTGGCGGTACTCGGCGTAGTCGCCGTCCTTCTCCATCCCCTGCCCGCACTTGAGCACCTCCACGATGGCGGCCGTCTCTTCGGCTTTGGCGTCGTCGAACTCCAGTTCCAGCGACTTGTTCAACGATTCGATCGCCGGCCCCTGGTCGCCGATCCAGGCCTGCACCAGCCCCAGGTTGAACCACGCGGCCGGGTCTGTCGGCACCTCCTTGGTGACCGCCTCGAACCCGGCTTTCGCCTCCGAGAAGCGGCCGGACTCGCTCACCTGCACCGGCTTGGCGGTCGGGCGGAAGGTGTACTGCTTCTTCACGCACTCGGGCATCCGCGCGTCCGGGCCGAACATGCTGTCGTACTGGCCGCGGAGTTCGGGGTCGCCGGGCGAGAAGTGAACAGCCCGCTCCAGGGCCACCCGGCAGGCGAGCGGGCGGTTCAGGATGAGCTCGTTGCGGGCGATCATCTCGTACACTTGCGCGAGCTGGTCGTGCGCCTCGGGCGGGTACGCCTCGGCCGCCTTGCGGTACAGCAGCAGCGCCCCGATCACCTCCCCCTCGCTCTGCCGGAACAGGCCGCGGAGCAGGTGCCCCATCGGGAAGTTGGGGTCGAGGTCGAAGGCCTTTTGCAGCTTCGCCTCGGCCTCCTCCATCTTCTCCTCGCGGAACAGGATGTGCGCGTAGTACCCCCACACCTGCGGCTTGTCCGGGTGCTGTTTGGCCAGCCCGTCCATCACCCGCAGGGCGTTCTCCATCTGCCCCTGCTGGTACAGGTCCAGGCCCCGCTCGATCTGGTCCCAGTAGCCGGTGCAGCACCACTTGAATTTCTTGCCGCTGCCGCAAGGGCAGTTGTCGTACGCGCTGGGAGGCATGAATGGTCTCGGAGTCGTCGGGAGACAGGCCGCGTGCCGGGTGCGGTTAACGCCCGTAACGGTCAGGATAGCGGTTGCGGCCGGGGGCGAAAACGGCGGCCGGGGGTTTGACTGTGCCGCCGCCCGTCCTACGGTTGGGTGCTTTCACTCCGCCTGACCACCCGCACAGCCGGCCCGACCCGTGGAAGTGGCCGACGCCCGCGGTTTTCGACCCCCCGACAGGATGAACCTCACGATGGTAGCCAACGACCTGGGCGCGTGCGAGTGGTTCGTGTGGGACCTCCGCCGCAGCGCGCTCATCGACCGCGGGCAGCTCGACCAGCTGGTGAGCGAGTTCCTCAAGCGGAACCCGCGGGCGGAAGCCCCGGCCCTGGCCGACTACCTGGTGCAGCAGGGCACCCTCACCCCGTTCCAGGCGGAGCGGATCCTGGGCGGGAAGAGCGCCGGCCTGGTGCTCGGCCCGTACGTGCTGTTGGACGCCATCGGCCAGGGGAGCATGGGGCAGGTGTTCAAGGCGAGCAGCAAGAACGACAACGGCCTGTACGCGGTGAAGGTGCTCCCGCGGCGGAGCATGTGGAACGTGCGGCTGGCCCGCCGGCAGGTGCGGAGTTTCGGTCAGTTCAGCCACCCGGCGGTGGTGCCGTTCGTGGACGTGGGCACGGCCGGCGGGCTGCACTACCTGTCGTGGCCGCTGGCCGAAGGGCAGACGCTCGAGTCGGTGGTGCAGCAGAGCGGCCGGCTGCCGGCCGCCACCGTGGCCGAGGTCGGCGCGCAGATCGCTCAGGGCATGTACACGGCCCACCAGAACAGCATCTTCCACGGCCTGCTCAAGCCGTCGAACGTCATGCTCGGGTCGGACGGCCAGGCCCGACTGCTCGACTTCGGCATCGGCTCGCTGCTGGTGGAGAACGACGGTGAATCGCTGGTGGACACGATGAGCACGGCCAACACGCTCACCAGCGGGCTGGACTGCACCAGCCCGGAGAGCGTCATGGACCCGACCAACCGCACCCCGGCCGGCGACCAGTACAGCCTCGGCTGCACCCTGTACTTCTGCCTGACCGGCCGCGTGCCGTTCCCCGAGGGGAGCGCGGTCGAGAAGATGATGGCCCACCAGACGAAAGACCCTCCGGCCATCAGGGAGTTCGCCCCGGACTGCCCGGACGGGCTGGCGGCGGTGGTGAAGCGGCTGATGGCGAAGAAGCCGGACGACCGGTTCAGCGGGATGGACGAGGTGACCGAAGCGCTGGAGCCGTACCTGCCGGCCGGCTCGACGGCGAACGTCGAAACGCCGCCGGTGAGCGGGTCGGCCCACCGACTGGCCGGGCTGCCGCGGAGCGGGTCGGCCGTCCGCCCCGGCCTCGGCGGCAGCCGCCCCGGCGTGGCCAGCCCGCCGCAGACGCCCACCCCCGG
>CAYMHO010000233.1:0-11352 GCA_964390195.1 uncultured Fimbriiglobus sp.
ATCTTCATCTACCTAGTCGGCGGGCCGCCGCACCAGGACATGTTCGATCTGAAGCCGGACGCCCCGGCCGAGATCGCCGGCCCGTGGCGGCCGATCCCGACCGCCGTGACCGGCATCAAGATCGGCGAGGGGTTGCCGAAGATCGCGAAGATGATGGACAAGTTCGCCGTCATCCGATCGCTGGTGGGGAATCAGGCCGACCACGACGCCGTCCAGGTGTTCAACGGGCGGAACCCGAAGAAGCCGACACCGGGCGGCGGGTGGCCGCAGCTCGGCAGCGTGGTGGCGAAGGTGCAAGGGCCGACCGACCCGGCCATACCGCCCTACGTCAGCCTGTGCTACCAGTGCACGCACGGGCCGTACAACGAGCCGGGGCCGGGCTTCCTCGGCGCGTCCCTCGCCCCGTTCCGACCGACCGGTCCGGCCCGCAACGACATGACCCTCCGCGGCATCAGCGTCAGCCAGCTGGCCGACCGCAAGTCGCTGCTCAAGTCGTTCGACGACCTCCGCCGGGATGCCGACGTGAACGGCTCGATGAGGGCGATGGACGCCTTCAACGAACAGGCGTTCGGCCTGCTCACCTCCTCCAAGTTGGCGGAAGCGCTCGACCTGTCGAAAGAAGACCCGCGGACGGTCGCCCGGTACGGCACCGGCGACCCGAGCGTGATGATCGACAGCAACGGTGCCCCGCGGGTGCCGCAGAGCATGCTCATGGCCCGCCGGCTGATCGAGGCCGGGGCACGGGTGGTAACGCTCAACTACAGCAAGTGGGACTGGCACGGCGGCACGAACGCCGAAGGGCGGAAGGACAACTCCATCTTCACCCGCGAGAAGGAGGACTTCCCCATCTTCGACCGGTGCGTGACCGCGCTGGTGCAAGACCTGCACGACCGCGGGCTGAGCGACGACTGCACGGTGGTCGCCATGGGCGAGTTCGGGCGGACGCCGAAGATCAGTGCGCAGGTGGGGCGGGACCACTGGCCGAACGTGAACTGCGTGCTGCTGGCCGGCGGGGGCATGACCACCGGGCAGGTGATCGGAGCGACCGACCGCATCGCCGGCGAGGCGGTGTCGCGGCCGGTCACGTTCGGCGAGTTGTACGCCACCATCTACAAGAACCTGGGCATCGACGCCCGCACCACGGTGGCCGACCTGGAAGGCCGCCCGCAACACCTCGTCGAAGACGCGGCCGAACCGATCAAGGAGTTGGGGTGAGCTGACAAGCCGGGACGGCGAGGGGGGGGAATCACCCGTCCGTCGCCGTCACGGTTCGTCGGACGTGGGTCACGCGGCCTGCTTGACCCGCCGGCGGACGGCCCACCCGACTACCCCGACGGCCGCGAACACGAGCAGACTCGACGGCTCGGGCACCGCGGTCACGGCGTTGCCGTAAATGAACCGCGCCCCTGCGATGTCGTCCGGTTGAAGGCCGGTGAACGACTCCGTGTAGAACGGGTTCATGAGCGAGTTCGGCACACCCGTGTGGCCCAGGCCGATCGCGTGGCCGATCTCGTGGGCCATCACCTGGAAGATGCTGAACCCCGGCCCGCCGAACGCCAGCTTCCACAGATCGCCGCTGTCGAAGTGGATGTCGCCGGCGGCCGTCACGCCGTTGTTTGGCGGGAAGAAGCCGTGCGCGAGCACCCCGCCCGCCCCGTCGAACGCGTGTGCGCCGACGCGGATGTCGCCGACCGCCCCAGGGGCGTCGAAGTTGAGACCGTTATCAAGTATTTCGACGAACGTAATGTTGGCCACCGCTGACCACGCGGCGAACGCCGCGCGAATGGCGTTCTCGAACCCGACCGGCATGAACGAACTGAGCGCGACGGACGTGCCGCCGCCATCCACGGTCAACCCGCCCGGCATGAAGCTCCAGGTGACCGTAGCACCGGTTCCAAGGGCGGGTGGGCCCCACTTTCCTGGGCTGCCACCACCGGGGTTGTAAGTCCCGCCGAGTACGAAGTCGCCGTGGTCGTGGTCGTGGTCGTGGTCGTACAGGATCGGGCCAGCTTGCGCGAGGCCGCCGAAGGCGACCGCGGCAACGGCGGCCCAGAGGGCGAGGGGGCGATGGGCGACCGGCATGGGCACTCCGGGGGAGCGGGATGGGCGGGCGAGTGAGCCGCCACGGGCGAGTTCCGCCGGTTGTAACGAGTTTTCCGGCGGTGGGCGAATTGTGAGGCGCCGCCGGAGGATCGTCAACTGAAAACTGTAACGCTGGCACCCCTTTTTGATGTCACTTCTTTTCCGCCTTCCCCACCCCCTTCGGGATCTCGTACCCGGTCTCCTTCACCAGCCGCTCGTGCTCGGCCTCCAACTTCTTCCGCACGTCGTCGGCGGCGGGGTCGGCGAACAGGTTCTTCGTCTCGTACGGGTCGGCCGTCAGGTCGAACAGTTCCGTCCACTCCGGGTGGTCGAGGTACTTGATGAGTTTGTGCGTGGGGGTGCGGACGGCGGTGAGGGTGGGCGTCTGAAACCCGCCGGGGCCGGGGTTGGGGTTCGCCATCCCGCCCTTCTCGTAGAAGTAGGTGTAGAAGTAGCTCGCCCGCAGCGGCTCCTTCGGGGCGTCCTTCGCCAGCAACCCCTTCCAACTCTTCCCCTGCCCCTCGGCCGGCACCTTCACCCCGGCCAGTTCGCACACCGTCGGGGCCAGGTCGATGTTCAGCACCATGTCGTCGCGGGTGATGCCCTTCACCCCGCTGCGAGGGTCGCGCACCAGGAACGGGATCCGAAGGCTCTCGTCATAGGCGCTCCGCTTGTCGGCCAGCCCGTGCTCGCCCAGGTAGAAGCCGTTGTCGCTGGTGTAAATGACGACCGTGTTTTCGGTCAGCCTCAGCCGGTCCAACGCATCCAGAATCTTGCCCACGTTCTCGTCCACCCCGGCGATGCAGCGGAAGTAGTTCAGGTTGACGTTCACCTTGTCGCCGTCGGCCACCATCGGTTTCTTGAACAGGTCGGGGTTGAAGCCGGGGGCGATCTGGAAGTTCGGCACCTTGCGGGCCTTCTCCCCGGCGAACGCCTCCTTCAGCCGCTCGGGCGGGTCGAACGGGCCGTGCGGCGCCTTGAACCCGACGCACAGCAGGAACGGCTTGTCCTTCGCCCGCTCGGATTCCAGGAACTTGACCGCGTAGTCGCCGGCCAGGTCGTCCTGCCAGCCTTTCAGCGGGGTCGCCTTGCCGTTCACCAGGAACGTCGGATCGATGTACTTGCTCTGCCCGGTCGGGCTGGCGAACCAGTCGAACCCCGGCCGCTCGGGTTGCGTGCCCATGTGCCACTTGCCGACGTACCCGGTGCAGTACCCCGCCTCCCGCAGCAGGCTGGCGTGGGTGACCACCTTCTCGCCGAGCGGGGTGGTGTTGTTCCAGATGCCGTTCTTGTGGCTGTACTGACCCGTCAGGAAGCACGCGCGGCTGGGCGAGCAGAGGGCGTTCACGACGAACGCGTTGCGGAAGCGGATGCCGCCCTCGGCGATGCGGTCCATGTTCGGCGTCTTGAACCACGGGAACCGGCCCTTCTCGCCCTGCTCCTTCTGCACGCACGAGAGGGCGTCGTACCGCTGGTCGTCGGCGATCATGAAGACGACGTTCGGCCTGTCCGCGGCGACGGCGGCGGAGGCGAATAGCAACAGGGGAAGGAGAGGTCTCATCGGAGGGGTTCCGTGCGGGGGAATCGGTTGGGACCTCACCCCCCCGCCCCCTCTCCCAGGGGAGGGGGGGAGTTCAACCTGCGGAGGTTCTTGAGCGACCGCGGGTCGTTCAGGAAGGTATCGGTCTTGAACACCCCCCCGCTCCCCTGGGAGAGGGGGGCCGGGGGGTGAGGCCTCGTCGCGGACGGCATCACTTTTTCTCGCCGGTCAACTTCGGAGAGTTCGTCGCCCCGAACCCGACGTTCCGCTTCGCCTCGTACTCGAGCTTGCCGTCGGCAAACTTGAACGTGAGGGTGGCGATGAACGGCGTCTCGGTCAGCACCACCTTCGCCGTGTAGGTGTCGTCGGCCGTCCACGCCCCGCTCGCGGCGGCGGGCGTCGCCGGCGGGCCGACCGCCATCGTCCCCCGCTTCCACTCGCCGACCCCGCACGCCATCTTCCGCTCCTCGCCGTTCATCTTGCTCACGATCGTCACCCCGCCGCCGGTGTCGTCGAAGACGAGCGACAGCGATTCGACCTTCTGGTCGTTCGCCGCGAACGTGTAGACCTTCCCGGACACGTCCTTCAGCACGGCGGGCTTTGCGTCCCCCTTTTGCACCGGCACCTTCAGCCCGGCCAGTTTGTCCTTCAGTTTCTTCGCCCCCGCTTCGTCAGCCGGCAGCGGCTCCTTCTTCAGCCCCGGCAGCAGCACGTCCCACACGAGGTTCAGCACCGCCTGCATGTCCTTCGTCCCGCTGGTGATGGCGATCACCGCGTCCTGCTCCGGCAGCACGATGCAGTACTGGCCGAACGCCCCGTCGCCGCGGAATGCCCCGTTCCGGCACCGCCAGAACTGGAACCCGTACCCCTGGTCCCAGTCGCTCTTCGGGTTGCTGCCGTTGCTCGTCTGCTTGCTCGTCGCCATCGCCACCCACTCGGCCGGGATCAGTTGCTTGTCGCCCCACTTCCCCTTCTGCAAGTAAAGCTGCCCGAACTTGGCGATGTCTTCCGTCCGCACGTTCAGCCCGTACCCGCCGAGCGACACACCTTGCGGACTGGTGCCCCAAGTGGGGTCTTCGATGCCGAGCGGGTCGAACAGCCGCGGCTTCAGGTACTCCAGCACCGGTTTCCCCGTCACCTTCTGCACGACGGCCGACTGCATGTAAGTGGCCGGCGTGTTGTACTTGAAGTGCGTGCCCGGCTTGTGCGGCACCTCGGCGGCCAGGAACACTTTCGTCCACGGGTCTTTGGCGGTCGGGGTCAGGGCCGGTTCGGCCTGGTGCCCGGTGGACATGCACAGCAGATCCCGCACCCGCATGTTCTTCAGGTTGGCGGACGGCTCCTTCGGGGTGTCGTCGGGGAAGAAACTCATCACCGTGTCGTCGATGCTCAGCTTGCCGTCGGCCACGGCCATGCCGACCGCTGTGGAGGTGAAGCTCTTGCTCAGCGAGTACAGTTCGTGCCGGCTCTTCGCGTCGTAGGGTGCCCACCACCCTTCGGCGACGACCTGCCCGTGCCGCACGAGCATGAAGCTGTTCATCACGTCCACCTTCGAGTCGGCGGCCTCGACGAACGCGAGGACGGCGGCGGCCGACACGCCTTGGGCTTCGGGGGCGCTGCGGGGCAGCGGGTTGGCGGCGACAGCGGTGGTCGCCAGGAGCAGGAGGGGCAGGAGAGGCTTCACGACGGGAATCCTGGGTGAGGGGTGGGGATGTGATACGAGCCGCTCGCCTGGCGAACCGGCGGGTGAGCCGCCTGGGTTGTTGTCACCCAGGCGGCTCACCCGCTCACCAACTTCCGCAGCACCGCCGGCAGGGGCGATTCCAACTCCACGCGCTTCCCACTCGCCGGGTGGTCGAACGCCAGCCGCCAGGCGTGCAGGCCGAGCCGACTGGCTCCGTTGAATTTCGCCGCGTACCGCTTGTCGCCCACCACCGGGCAGCCTAGGCCGGCCATGTGAACGCGGATCTGGTGTTTGCGGCCGGTCTCGATGCTCACTTCGACCAAGCTGCACTTGCCGCGGGTGCTCACCATGCGATACCGCGAGATCGCACGCTTCGCCCCCGGTTTCTCGAAGTCACTCGCCCGCACCTTCAGGTCGACGCCTTCGGTCAGGAAGTTGTGGATGACCCCTTCGGGCGGGTCGGGCACGCCTTCGACCACCGCGAGGTACGTCTTCGACACCGTCTCCCAACTCGCCTGGATGCGCTCGCGCAGCTCCAGAGTGCGGGCGAACATGAGTAGCCCCGACGTGCCCTGGTCGAGCCGGTGGACCACGAACACCCGTCCGGCCCGACGTGCCTCCATCGCCAGACTCAGGCGGTCGAACGCGGTGTCGGCCACCTCACCGGGCGTCGAAGGGAGGGTGAGTAACCCGGCCGGCTTGTCGAGCACGATCACCGCTTCGTCTTCGTAAGCGATGCTCAACCCGGCCATCCGCGGGTCGTGCGACGGCGGCGGGTCCCGCAAAATGCGCACGCGGTCGGCCGGCTTCACCGGATGGTCGTGGCGGGTGACGGACACGCCGTTGACCTCCACCCGCCCCAACCGGAGCACTTCCTTCACCCGCGTGCGGTTGGTCGGCTGAAGGGCGACGAGCAGCCACGCGAGCAACTCGCCCGGTGCGGTCGGCGGCGGCAGGTCTCGGCCCGGTGCGGTCATCGTTTCTCCTACTGAACTGGCGGACGCAGCCCGGCCCACGAACAATAGCGGGATGCAACTGCCAACCTTCGAGTCGTTCTACGGGGTGGACTTCAGCGGCGGCCGTCTGGCCGGGCGGAACGTTTGGGTGGCGCGGTGCGAACCGGCGACCCCCGGCGGAACGGTCAACAGGCGAACCCGGCCCATAAGGGCCGCGGGTGCCGCCGCCAGCCCCCTGAGTCCGCCACCCGCCGACCTTGCGGTCGGGGTTCGCCAAGACAGACTTCGCCTCGTCTCCCTCGACCGCCTGGAAGCGCTCGCCGGCACCGCCGAGCGTACACCGGCGCTCGCGCACTTGGTGCAACTCGTCCACGAATCGTCCGCCGCCCTGTGGGGGTTCGACTTCCCGTTCGGCCTGCCGCTGGAGTTGTTCCCCGCCGGGCACACCTGGGGGAAGGTGTTCGACTTCCTGAACGGGTGGGAGGAAGACGCCTACGGGTGCGGGCTGGAGTGCGTCCGCCGGGCACGCAAACTGAAGCACGCCGAAGCGCGGAAGACCAAGCACCACGTCCGCCGCGTCACCGACGTTGAGGCCCGCGCCCCGTTCGACACCTTCCACTACCGCATCATCTACCAGACGTTCTTCGGCATCCGCGACGTGATCGGCCCGCTCAGTCGCACCCCCCGCACCGCCGTGCTGCCGTTCCAGTACCGCAAGTTGTCGGCCGCCGAGCGGGTCCTGGTCGAGTGCTGCCCGAGTTCGGTGTTGAAGGCGCTGAACCTGCCGCACCAAAACTACAAGCAGCCGACCGGCGGGCCGCTGACGCGGCGACGGAAGGTGACCCGGCACCGGCTGCTCGCAGCGGTGGAACAGTTCGTGGACATCCCCGCCACCTTCCGTCGGGTGATGATGCGGAACCCCGGCGGGGACGCGATGGACGCGGTGATCGCCGCCGTCGGCGCGTGGCGGGCGGTGCTGAGTGCCGACCACCACGCCATCTCACGCCACCCGCGGTACCGGCACGAGGGGCGGCTGTACGTGTGATGAACCGGGGTTGCTCCGACTCCCACCCCCGGCTATTCCCCCGGGTCGTTAGACACACCGCGGACCGGGGGGGCCCGCCATGACTCGTCGGCTGATCGCGCTCGCCGCGGCCGGGGGCGCCGTCTCGCTCACCGGCTGCTTCATGTTCGGCCCCCACCCCGGCCCCCCGCTGGTGTCGGGTCAGGTGGTCGAACCGCCCGCCCTGTCGCAGGCGTCCGGGGAAGCGGCCGAACGGGTCGATCACGTCGGGTCCGACCTGCTGACCGCCACCCCGCTCGGCATCCCGGACATCGACTTCCTCACCGTCGGGTCGGCCGACGTGGAACTCTTCCACCGCGACGTGAAGACGCTGTACATCTCGGACAGCCTGGTGAACCGCTGCAAGACGGACGACGAACTGGCGGCCGTCCTCGCCCTCGAGATCGGCCGGATGACGGCCGAATTCCGCCGCGGGGTGCGGAAACAGGCCCCCGAACCGATGCCGTCCGTGGCCAGCGCGCCCAAGTTCGACGGCACCACCGACAACGACCCGAGCCGGGCGGTGTACCTGGCCCAGTACGAGAAGGCGAAGCAGACGCCGGCCGAGAAGAAGAACTGGCCGACGGTGGACCCGCAGGAGATCGCCGAGGAACTGCTGCGGAACGCCGGCCGCGAGCCGAAGCTGCTGACGACGGTGTCCCCAGTGGTGCGGGAGGCCGCCAACGGCCCGAACGCCCGCCGGCTGGGTGTCACCAGCCCGGCCCCGAAGTGGTCGTGGTGACCGGTTCCACGGCCGCACGTTGACAACTCCCGTCCCGCGGCATTAACTGACCCTTCGATGCGAACTCTCCCCTCGTGCCGAAGGTGGTGCGTCGTGAAGCGATCCGTTCTGCGGGCGGCGGCGGCGGTGCTGGCGGGCGTGGTGCTGGCGGCCATCCCTGCGTGCGGCGGGGGCGGCAGCAAGGCGGGCACGGTGAAGGTGGCCATCGTGTCCAACTGCACGCACAAGTTCTGGGACATCTGCGAGGCCGGGGCGAAGGAGGGCGGCCGCGAGTTCGACGCGGACGTCATCTTCCGCCAGCCGAAGTCGAACACGGTGGCCGACCAGATGGAGATCGTCGAGCAGGTGCAGAAGCTGGGCATCTCCGGGCTGGCGGTGAGTGTCATCAAGCCGGAAGACCAGACGACCGACCTGAAGCGGATCGGCGGGAAGGTGAACCTGCTCACCCTGGACACCGACGCCCCGGACAGCGGGCGGTTGTGCTTCGTCGGGGTGGACAACTTCGCGGCCGGACAGGACGCCGGGCGGCTGGTCAAACAGGCGCTGCCGGACGGCGGCACCGTCGCCTTGTTCATCGGCAACACCACCCAGGCGAACAGCAAGGGCCGCATCGCCGGGGTGCTGACCGAACTGGGCGGGAAGGACGTGCGGAAGGACGTGGAGGAGGGGCGGTACGCCGACACCTATGGCAAGTACACCCTGTACCGCAAGGAGCCGATCACCGACGCCACCGTGGAAGACAAGGCGCTGAGCAACGCCGGCGACGTGCTGGAGGCGCTGAAGGACAAGCCGAACGTCTGCCTGGTCGGGCTGTTCGCGTACAACCCGCCGGCGCTGGTCGAGGCCACCCGGTCGAAGAAGCTGGTGGGCAAGGTGAAGATCGTCGGGTTCGACGAGGACCTGGTGACGCTCGACGCCATCGACAAGGGGGAGGTGGTGGGCAGCATCTCGCAGGACCCGTACAACTACGGGAAGGAGTCGGTCAAGTGGCTGGCCAAGCTCGGCCGCGGGGAGGCGAAGAAGGGCGACCTGCCGCAGACCCCCACCCCGCACAAGCTGCTCCTGAAAGCGGCGGACACCCCCAAGCCGGCCGGCAGCACCGCCCCGGTTGAACCGGCCGCCAAGTTCGCCGACAAGATCCGCGACGCCCTCAGCAAGAAGTGATTCCGAACGAGCCGCGACCGCGAGGGAGCGGGGATTGGTTTCCCGCTCCCTCGCGGTCGCGGCTCGTTACGCCATACACACCGGTCCGCCATGTCCGCCCCGCCCGTCGTCGAAGCCGTCGGCATCCGCAAGCAGTTCCCCGGCGTGCTCGCCCTGGACGGCGTCTCCTGCCGTGTCGGCCGCGGGGAGGTGCTGGCCGTCGTCGGCGAGAACGGGGCGGGCAAGTCCACTCTCATGAAGGTGATCGCCGGGGTGTACCAGGCGGACGGCGGGGAGGTGCGGCTGAACGGCGCCCCGGTGCGGTTCGCCGGCCCGCGGGAGGCGATGGCCGCCGGCGTCAGCCTGATCCACCAGGAGTTGAACCTGGCCGAGAACCTGACGGTGCTGGACAACCTGTTCCTCGGCCGCGAGCGGACCGTCGGCGGGCCGCTCAGACTGCTCGCCCGCGGGGGGATGGCCGGCCGCGGGGCGGACCTGCTCGGGCGGGTCGGGCTGCCCGCCAGTTTCCTCCACCGCACCGTCCGCGAACTGCCGCCGGGTCAGAAGCAGTTGGTCGAGATCGCCCGTGCCCTCGGACTGGACGCCCGACTGCTCATCATGGACGAGCCGACCAGCAGCCTCACCCAGAAGGAGACCGACCGGCTGTACCAGGTGATCGACGAGTTGAAGGCGGCCGGCGTGTCGGTCATGTACATTTCCCACCGGTTGGCCGAGATCAAGCGGTGCTGCGATCGGGCGGTCGTGCTGCGAGACGGGAAGAACGCCGGCGAGTTGGGCAAGGCCGACCTGACCCACGACAACCTGGTGCGGCTGATGGTCGGCCGCGACCTGTCCAGCTATTTCCCCCGCTCCCGACCGCCCGTGCCTGCATCCACCCCGCCGCTGTTCGAGGTGAGCGGGTTGACCTACCGCGACGGCCCGCCGCACCCGGTGTCGTTCGGGGTGCGGCCGGGCGAGGTGTTGGGCATGGCCGGGCTGGTCGGGGCCGGCCGCACCGAGCTGAGCGAGGCGGTGTTCGGCCTCCGGCGGATCAGCGGCGGCCAGGTGCGGGTGGGCGGGCAGCCGCTGCCCGTCCGCCGCCCGGCCGACGCGGTGAAGGCCGGCGTCCTCCTCCTGCCGGAAGACCGCCGGCACCACGGGCTGGTGCTGGAGCAGAGCGTCGGCATGAACCTGTCGCTGCCCAACCTGGACCGGCTCAGTTTCGCCGGGTTCGTCCGCCGCAAGCCGGAGGCCGACCTGCACGCCGAGTCGATCGCCAAGTTGCGGGTGAAGACGCCGTCGGCCGGGCAGGCGGTCGGCCTGCTGAGCGGCGGCAACCAGCAGAAGGTGGTGTTCGGCAAGTGGCTGGCCCGCGGGCCGAAGGTGCTGATTTTGGACGAGCCGACCCGCGGGGTGGACGTGGGGGCGAAGACCGAAATCTACGCCCTCATCGACTCCCTCGCCGCCCGCGGGGTGGCGGTCTGGATGATCACCTCGGACATGGAAGAGCTGCTCGGCGTGTCCGACCGTGTGGCGGTGATGCACGAGGGGCGGCTGGCCGGCGAACTGACCCGCGACCGGCTGAACGAGGAGGCGGTGATGACCCTGGCCACGGGCGGCGGGTCGGGCGAACCGCGGGTGTGAACCCGCGGGTGGGAACACAGAACACGGCGGTTCACCGACCCGTGGGAGACCGGCGGATGACTGAGTGGAAAAAGTTCGGCCTCTCGACCGCCGCGGCCGTGGCGTTCACCGCCCTGTTCTGGGGGTGGTGGCTGACCGGCCAGCAGCGGGTGGGGGAGGACTTCGCCTTCAAGCTGCCGTCCGACGTGCCGGTGGCCGTCGTCTGGACGGTGGTGATGGTGGCGGCGGTCGCCCTGCTCGGCGGCACGTTCGAGTACACCCGCCGGAGTGCCGTGCGGCTGGTCGGCGTCGGCGGGCTGCTCACCGTCCTGCTCGTCACCCTGCTGTCGGTCAACCTGAACTCGGCGGACGCCAGTAACGGGTTCGACGTGCTCAACCGGCACGGGGTGTACGGGGTGATCGGGCTGGGGGTGGCGGTGCTCATCGTCACCGGCGAGATCGACCTGTCCATCGGGTCGGTGGCCGGCCTGTCGGCGGTGCTGTTCGGGGTGCTGATGA
>CAYMHO010000234.1:0-11328 GCA_964390195.1 uncultured Fimbriiglobus sp.
ATGGTTCCCACCCGGTCACTGCGTTCCCGGTTCCAGTTGTGGCTTACAATTCCGGCATGTCGCACACTCCAGATCCCTGGCTGGCTCACGAGGACGGCTGGCTCGCGGCCTATGCCGTCCGCACCTCCGACAGTGGCGGGCGACGGCACCCCGAACCGCCCCACCCGTACCGCACCGCCTTTCAACGGGACCGCGAGCGGATCGTTCACAGCTCCGCCTTCCGCCGCATGACCGGCAAGACGCAGGTGCTGGTCGCGTCCGTCAACGACCACCACCGCACCCGCCTGACGCACACCCTCGAAGTGACGCAGGTCGCCCGCACCGTCGCCCGCCGCCTCCGCCTGAACGAAGACCTGACCGAAGCCATCGCGCTGGCCCACGACATCGGCCACCCGCCGTTCGGCCACGCCGGGGAGGCGTCGCTCGACGACTGCCTGAAGGGGTTCGGCGGGTTCAACCACAACCTGTACGGCCTGCGGCGGGTGGACGAGTTGGAAGAGCGGTACCCCGAGTTCCCCGGCCTGAACCTGACCTACGAGCTGCGCGAGGCGTTCGTCCTGCACGCGAACAAGGCCGACGCCCCGGAGACGGCCGAGTTCGTCCGCCACCGCTCGCCGCCGCTCGAAGCCCAGGTGGTGGACGTGGTGGACAGCCTGGCCTACGACACGCACGACACCGACGACGCGCTCGGCCTCGGGTTCATCACCCTGGACGATTTGCGGGAGGTGGAGTTCTGGCAGCGGTGCGCGGAGGCCACCCGCCGGCGGCACCCGACCCTGAGCGGGCACGCCTTCCGCACGGCGGTGGTCCGCGAGCTGCTGGCGTGGCAGGTGACGGATCTGGTCGAAGAGACGGCGCGGCGGATCGGAGAGGTGAAACCGAAGTGCCTAGCCGACGTGCGGGCGGGCGACCCGCTGGTCGGGTTCGGGCCGGACGTGCGGCGGATGAAGAAGGGGCTGGAGCAGTTCCTCTGCGAGCGGGTGTACCGACACCACCGGGTGCTGCGGATGACGGCGAACGGCAAGCGGATCCTGCGGGCACTGTTCGACGAGTACATCAAAGCGCCGGAGCTGCTGCCCGAGCGGCACCTGCGGCGGTGGCAGGGGGCGAGTGCCGTCGCCGGCCCGCCGGCCGACCCGCCGCTACCCGGGCGGCGGCTGGTGCCGTCGCTCGAAGTGGTGGTGGGGGATTATCTGGCAGGCATGACCGACCGGTACGCCCAACAGGAGTACCGCCGCCTGTTCCAGCCGAACGCCGACTTGTAGCATTTCTCGGACATCGATACGAGCCGCGACCGCCAGGGTGCGGGGTCGAATCACCGCTCCCTGGCGGTCGCAGCTCGTTCAGTTCACCACCTCTCCCGAGGTTGTCCATGCTGCTGTGGGTCGTCCGCGGGGCGTTCGTCGCCCTCTCGCTCCTGGTGGCGGCGGCGGCGGTGGCCGTCGGCACCCGCGACTTCCAATCCCCCGGTGGGGGGGCGGTGGCCGGCATGCTCGTCGCCATCGTCGCCGGCGGGGTGATCTCCGTCGACCTGCGGCAGAAGGAGAAGCGGGTGGCCACCGTCTCGGCGGTGCTGTTCGGACTGGTGTTCGGCCTGCTCGTCGGCTGGCTGGCCGGGGCGGCCCTCGACCCGCTGGCGAAGGCGGCGTTCGCCGGCACCCCGCCCGACCCCACCCCGGAGGCGGTGCGGGCGGCGGCCGCCCGCGGGGAGGTGGCGTCGGGTCTGCTGCGGGCAGCGGTCGTGCTGGTCGGGGCGTATTTGGGGGTTTCGCTGCTCCTGCAGACGCGTGACGATTTTCGCGTGGTGATCCCCTTTGTCGAATTTACCAAACAGGTGAAGGGCGGCCGCCCGCTGGTGCTGGATACGAGCGTAATCATTGACGGCCGCATTGCGGACCTGTGCGACACGCGAATAATCGACACGAGGGTCATCGTGCCGCGGTTCGTCCTGCAAGAGTTGCAGGGCATCGCCGACAGCTCGGACAAGCTGAAGCGGAACCGCGGCCGCCGCGGGCTGGACATCCTGAAGAAGATGCAGGGCAACCAGAAGCTCGACCTGCACATCCACGAGGGGAACGCGGGCGAGCTGAAGCCGGGCGAGAAGATGAAGGTGGACGAGCGGCTGGTGGCGTTCGCCAAGGTGGTCGGCGGGCGGATCGTCACCAACGACTTCAACCTGAACAAGATGGCGCAACTGCAAGGGGTGGACGTCATCAACCTGAACGAGGTGGCCAACTCGCTCAAGACGGTCGCCCTGCCCGGCGAGTACCTGAACCTGAAGGTGGTGCGGGCCGGCGACCAGCTCGGGCAGGGGGTGGGCTACCTGGAAGACGGCACCATGGTGGTGATCGAATCGGGGCGGAACCTGATCGGCCAGGAGGTGAGCATCGTCGTCACCAGCGTGCTGCAGAACCCGGCCGGGCGGATGATCTTCGGCCGCCCGGAGCAGCGGCAGAGCGGGGCGTACGTGCCGCTCGGCCAGAGCGGGGCGTACACGCCGGTCAAACCGCCCGACCCGCCGACCCCGCCCGCCCCGCCGACGCCGGGATGAATTCCGGTGAACCGGCGGCGTCAGCCGCCCGGGTCGCACTCACCCGGGCGGCTCACGCCGCCGGTTCACCTGCACCTTCATTGAGGCCACACCATGCACCTCCGCACCCTTCTTGTCGTCCCGCTCGCCACCACCCTGCTGTTCGCCCAGGCGCCCCCGCCCAAACCGCCGGCCGCCCCCGCCGCCGCCAACGACGGCCCGCTGGTGGAGAAGGTGATCGCCGCCCGCAAGGAGTACCAGGCGTCGCTCGCCGCCCTGTACCAGCAGTACGAGAAGAGCGGGGACAAGGAGAAGGCCCGGTGGGTGGAGGACGAGCTGAAGGCGTTCCACCTGACGAACAAGCCGTCGTACCGCCTGGACATCGCCGACGTGCCCCCGTCGTCGCTGGAGGCGAAGGCGAACATCAAGGAGGCGAACGACCTGTTCATCGACGCCATGAAGTACTTCGACAAGGGGACGGGCACCGACTACGTGCTCAACCAGCGGCGGTGCGAGATGCTCCTGCGGGAGATCCTGGACAAACACCCGACGTCGGACAAGATCGCCGACGTGGCGTACAAGCTGGGCGACCTGTACGAGGGGCGGGCGTTCAAGCAGTACGCCCGCTCGGCCGCCTACTTCGAGCGGAGCTACCAGTGGCAGAAGGGCACCCGCTCGGACGCGCGGATGCGGGCCGCCTACATTTACGACAAGCTGCTGAACGAGCGGACGAAGGCCATCGAGCTGTACCGCGAGCAGATCGCCAACGACACCGACGAGCAGCGGATCAAACTGGCCGAGAAGCGGCTGGCCGAGCTGACAAGCAAGGGCGGCCGGTGACGACGGACCGCGAGGACTCCCGGTGCCCGACCCGAAAGTGTGCGCCGCGTGCGGCAATCCTGGACCCGACACCGACGATTCCGACGACCTGTATGTGTGCGCCGCGTGCCTCGGCCTGCACGACCAACTCGCGGCACCCCCGCCCGAGCCGGTGCCGTCCGCACCGGAGCCGGCAGCGCCCCCGGTCGCCCGGCGGGTGGTCGAGACGCCACCGCCCGCTGAGACGCCGGCGGAGCGGCCGGCCACTCGCCCGTCCCTTCGGCACACGATGCGTTGGCGAGTCATCGCGGACGGCTACCGCGACCTCCGCTTCGCCCTGCTGACCCTGCTCATTTCCGTACCGCTGTCGGTGGGTGTGCGGTTCGTCGAGAGGTTCACGGCGGCCCCGCGGCGGGGGTACGGGCAGGACCCGTCGGAATTCATGTCCATCGGGGCGTTGGTGTTCTCCCTGCTCGCCTTCGTCGCCGTGGTGAAGTTCCTCTCCGGAGCGGTCGCTCTGGCGAAGAAACCGTGCGACGTGAGCGAGAAGTGGCTTCCGTGGATGCTGTGCATCTCCGCCTTCATCCCCGTGGTCAACCTGGTCGCATTCCCGCTGTTGCACACCCTTTACACCCACGGGGTGGGTGTCGACCTGGGCAAGCGGTCGGTCACCCGCTCGGCGGGGATCCTGTTCGGGTGTTCGCTCGTACTCGTTCCGCCGGTGCTGTTCGCCGTCAAGGTCTTGTTCGACCTCGTGGTGGGTCGGTCGCTCGACGGCCCGCCGCTCGGTCCCACCAACCCGAACCTTGAGCCGGTGGCGGCCGAAGTGTTGTTCGGCGTTGGGGCAGGGGCCATCCTCTGGCTCGGGGCGTATGTCGTCACCGTCATGCTCCTGTCGGGCGTCGCACGGGCGATCGAGAACCGCCTGCGGGAGGGCACCGCCCCGAACGACCCGGAAGCGCACTTCGCACAACTGAAGGACACGCTCCGACCGGGCGAGAACCAGAGCGCCCCGACCTGACCGCCCGCACGGACGCACGGATGCGGGCGGCGTACACTGACGGCACGCTGCCGAACGAGCGGCCACACCTCACCCGAGACCGCCATGCCGCTAACCATCAGTTGCCCGAGTTGTCCGACCAAGTTGAAGGTGCCGGACGACGCGGGCGGGCGGCGGATCAAGTGCCCGAAGTGCGGGGGCGTGATGACCGTGCCGGCCGGCGGGGCGGACGCCGACTCCGGCACCCAGCCGCCGTCCCCCGCCCGCCCGGTGTCTCCTGTCCCCACGCCGGCCCCGGTGCCGCGGCCCGTCCGCGTCGCCGAACCGCCCGCGCCGCCCGCCGCCCGCCGCGCACCGGACGACGACGACCGCCCCGCCCGGCGTGTTCGTTCCGATGACGACGACCGCCCGGCCCGCCGTCGTAGGGACGACGACCGCGACGACGCCGACGAGTCGCCCGGCGGCCGCCTGCACCCCGGTTGGAAGCGGGTCGCCCTCGGCTACCGCATGCTCGGCTTCGCCATGCTCGCCCTGCTGGTCGGGTGGGTGGTCACCGCCGGCGCGATCGTGGCCACCGGGATGAGCGTCGGCAACGGGCGGAACGCCGACGAGGTGGTCCGGCTGGTCGGGTTCGGGGTCGGCGGGTTCTTCGTGCTCGTGGTCGGCGTGTTGGCCTTGCTCGGTCACCTCTTCCTGATGGGCATGCCGCGGGACGAGGACGGGGGGAAGGGGAAGACGCTCGCCGTCGTCATGCTCGTCCTCGCGCTCGTTCCGGGCCTTCAGGTGGTCATCCCCATCTTGCTGGCGGTCTTCTCCGGCGGGGTCGGGGACGCCCTGGACAAGCCGAAACTCCGCCGCCGCGGGTACGGGCTGTTCATCTGGTACGCGATCGGACTGATCCTGCAACCGCTGCTGGTGGCCGCGGCGTTCTTCGGCGGGGCGGCGATCGACAGGTCCGGCGTGTTCAGTGTGGTGGCCGCGCTGGCCGTCAACGTCGTGATCGGGTTGCTCGTCTACATCTCGGTGTGGTCCACCTTCGTCCACATGCGGCGGGGCATCCTGACGGCGGTACGGGAGCGGGGGGTGATCGGCGGGGAAGGCCCGCAGCCGGCGGCGACCCCGAAGAAGGGTTCCCGCGATCGGACGGAGGGTGAGGAGAGCACCCGCGACAGCCGGCGGCGGCGGACACGGGACGATGACGACACCGGAGCCGGTGCGGGCGGCGAGCCGTCGCCCGCCGCCCCGCCGGCCCCCCGTCGCGCACAAGCCGACGACGACGCCCCGCCCGCCCGCCGCATGGCCGACGACGACTACCGCCCGGACGACGCCGACGGGGCGGCCGCCGGCCGCCTGCACCGCGGGTGGAAGATGGTCGCCGTCGGCTACCGCATGCTCGGCCTGAAGATGCTCTGCCTGCTCCTCGGGGCGGTGGCCGCGGCCGCCTGCCTGGTGGCGTTCGACGGGTGGAAGGCGATCGAGTTCGCCGCCTCCGGGAACAAGCTGACCGAGTCCGAGATCGGCCAACTGACCATCCCGCTGGTCGCCTTCGGGGCGGCCGCCGGGTTGGGCGGGTTCCTCGGCTTCCTCGGCCTGCTGTTCCTCATGTGGATGCCCAAGCCGGAAGACGGGGGCAAGGGGAAGGTGCTCGCCATCGTCATGTTCATCCTGCCGTTCGTCGGGCTAGCCGCCCTCATCCCGCTGCTGCTGCCGATCTTCTCCGCCGGCATCGGCACCGCCCTGGAGAAGCCCCGCGTGCGGCGGTACGGGTACGGCATGTACCTGTGGTACGCCATCGGGCTGGTCGTGCTGCCGCTGCTCACCTGGGGGGCGTACCTGGGGGCGATGGCACTGCTGAACAACGAGGCGGCGGTGGCGGTGCTGGCGGCCGGGGTGGTGGCCCTGGTGGGCGGGCTGGTGGTCTTCCTGTCGGTGTGGGGGAGCCTGGCCGGCGTCCGCCAGGGCATCTCGGCGGCGGTGCGGGAGCGGGGCGTCATCGGCGGGCAGGCGCCGGTGCTACCGACCCCGTCGAAGAAGGGGCGCGGGCGGGCCACGCGGGACGATGACGACGACGACGACCGCCCGCGGCGGAAGCGGGACGACGACTCGGACGACGAGATCCCGAAAGTGAAGAAGAAGCGGGACGACGACTCGGATCACGACTCGGACGACGGCGACGACCGCCCGCGACGGACGCGGTGACCTCCGAGTTGTCGCCGGGTCTGTGACCCCGGGCCGACCGGCCTCACCGAGGCCGGCCACAGCAAGAGATCACCCCCGCGGGCGGTCGATGACCAGCTTGCTCACCGCCTTGAACTGCGGGTGGGCGGCGTCCCGCACCCACTCGAACGCCACCGCCTCGGCGGTGGTGAGCACCGCCCCCGCATGCTCCAGTCGGCGGAGGGCGGTGGCGTGGTCGAGGTCGTGCCGGCCGCTCACGGCGTCGACCGGCAGGAACACGGCGAACCCGGCCGCGAGCAGGTCGAACGCCGTCTGGGCGACGCACACGTGCGTCTCCATGCCGGCCAGCACGACGGCGGTGCGGCCGGTCGCCTTCAAGTCGGCGACGAACCCGTCGGCCCCGCAACAACTGAACGCCGTCTTCGCCGGGATCGGTTGCGGCAGGCGGCGGGCGATGTCGGCGGCGGTCGGGCCGAGGCCCTTCGGGTACTGCTCGGTCGCCCGCACCGGGATGCTCAACAGGTTCGCCACGTCGAGCACGAACCCGACCGACGACACCAGTGCCGCCGCGGTCGGCATCTTCGCCAGCAGTTTGTCCTGCACGTCCACCACCACCAGCACGGACTCGGCGGCGGACAGTCGGGGCGGGGTCATGGGGTGCCTCCGGGAGAGTAGTAGGCACACTCCATGTGCCGTTCTGCTGACGGCACACGGAGTGTGCCTGCTACTTTGGGGCGGCCAACTTCCGTTCCATCTGCGCCACCGCGGCGTGCACCTGCTGTTCCTCGTCCGGCTTCAACGGGGTGCCGGCGTATCGCACGCGGTACAGCTTGGAGGTGACGAACTGCACCGCCTCGGCGACGGCCGGCAGGGCGGCGGCGGTGGCGTCGGCGAACTCGCGGGGGGTCTGACCGGCGGCGCGGGTGACGCCGCGGGCGGCGAGCGCCGCCTGGAAGCGGGCGTACCAGTCCGGGCCGTCGAACGTCGGCCGGTTCGCCTGCCGCCGCTTCCACCACCGCCAGCCGACCCACCCGCCGCCGAGCAGAACCGCCCCCGCCGCCGCCCACGGCCACCCGGTGGCCGCCGCCTGGGTGGCGGCGTCCACCGCCTGCTGCTGCTTCACCTTGTCGAACCGCAGGAGGAAGTCGGTGATCCACCCGGCCCCCTGTTCGAACCAGTTCTTGGCCGGGGGCGGGCCGGCGTCGGTGCCGGGGGTGGGGTCGACGGTCAGCCAGTGCCACACCCGGTCGCGGCGCTCGGGCGGCGTCTTCGGGTCGAACGGGAAGTCGGGCGGGGGCTTGCGGGCGACGAGCACCTCCACCCAGGCGTGCGCGTGCCGCTGGCGGACGACCACGTTCCCCTCCTCGTCCACCTCCCACCCGCGGTAGCCGGTCACCAGTTGGGCGGGGACGCCGACCGCCCGCAGGAGGAGCACCACCGATCCGGCGTACCACTCGCAGTGCCCGGCCTTCGTGTTCTTCAGGAAGTCCACCAGCGGGTCCAGCTTGCGGTTGTCCCGCTCCAGGTTGGTGGTGTAGGTGAACTCGCCCTTCTCGGTCGGGTCGTCGGTCAGCCGCCCGCCGCGGGCGAAGTACCCGGCCACCGCCCGCCCGACCGCCTCGTGGTGCGGCTCGGCCACCCGCTCGGTGCCGCGGTCCGGGCGGGCGGCGGGCGGCAGCCGGCCGGCGGCGATCAGCCGGTCGATCAGGTCGCGGGCGATCTCGCGGAGGGGGTCCGGCCCCTTCTGCCGGAGCGGGTTGATGCCGGTGGGCGAGATCAGCTCGAACGGGCTGCCCAGGTCGGGCGGGTCGGCCGGGCCGGCCGTCTGGGTGTACCGGTCCAGCTTGGCCGGCCACCACACCCCGGCATTCGGCCGCACCGCCCACCCCTTCCCGTCGTCCGTCTTCGCCGGCGTCTTGCCAGCCGGCCACCGCACCGGGCTGGCCACCACCACCGACTTGCCCGGCGGCAGGCTGAACCGCAGGGTGTACCCGCCCGGCCCGTAGTCGGCCGCCGCCGCCGGGTCCAGCCCGACGGCCGCGGGGGTCAGGTTGACCGCCTGCCCGCCGCCCGACCACTCCTGCTTCGTCTCGTCGCTCACGTAGTACACGAACTCCCGCCCCCGCCAGTGCTGGTCCGGGTCGAGGTCCGCCTTCGGGTTGCCGTCCGCGTCGGTCACGCCCACCGTGAACGCCACCTCGTCGCTCTCCTGCAGGTCGCCGGTCAGGTTCATCGACAGGTTGTCCCCGGTCGGCTCGCCGGTCACGTACGTCTTGCGGGTGAACACCCACGCGTACCCGGCCGAGCGGGGGAGGGAGACGAACAGGATGACGGCCACCGCCGCCCCGCCGGCCAGCCACGCCAGGGCGCGGGCGAACACCCACCGGGGCGGGCGGCGGGCCGGGTCTGCCGGGGCCAGTTGGGCCTGCGGCGGGGGCGTGCGGTTGGCCACAGGGATGGGCGGGATGAACCCGCCGCTGCGGCGGTAGAAGAAGAGGACCAGCGCCCACGCCGAGCAGACGGCGTAGGCGGCCATCAGCCCGACCAGCGGGGCGTCGTCGGTCATGCTCGACGCCAGGGCGACGGCCGCCACCGCCACCCCGTGCATGGCCCACCAGTCGCCCACGTGCTTCGGGCGGAACAGCTTGGCCGGGATGAGGGTGAGCAGCACCGGGCCGATGAGCGGCAGCAGGCTGGTCGGCCACTCGATGGCCGCCAGCGTCGCCCGCGGCCAACTCAGGCTGACCACCATCCACACGAAGGCCGCGACGGCGATGCCCAGCCCGAGGGCGTTCGCCTTCGCCAGCCCCAGCTCGAACCGCCGGTCGGTGAAGAACGACACCCCGAGCAGGACGACCACCACCCCGGCGAACGCCGTCACCTCCGGCAGCAGCTCCCGCTCCGACCAGCCCAGGCACGCACTCGCCAGCACCAGCGACAGGTAGGTGCTGAACCGGAACCAGAAGTCGGTGGGCATGTGGGTCTCCGCGACGTTTTGGTTCGCCGCGAGGCGGAGACGAGCGCGGACAGGCCGCCCGCTCGTCCCCGCCTCGCGGCTAACCGATCCCCTTCTCCTCCACCTTCTTCGGGGTGAACCACGGGGTCGGGCGGTTCGGTTCAGCCACCGCCACGCTCACCCCGGACGCCCGCAACTCGGCCGCCACCGGGCTGTTCGGCCGCGTGGTGATCACCATCCGGCTGGCCCGCGCCGCCCCCCGTAGCAGGTCCGACGGGATCAGCCCGATTGTCGTCGACCCGGTCACGTCGGCCAGCGGGGCGAACCCGACCCGCACGAACGCCGGGGTGCCCGGCCCGCCGCGAAGGGTCCACGTCGCCCCGCCCACCAGCAGCGTCACGTGGCCCGGCAGTTCGCCGTGGACCCACGCCCACGCCACGCTCACCGCCACGCTGAGCGCCCACTCCAGTTTGCCCGCCGAGATCCTGTCCGTCGGCACCGACGGCACCCACGGGTCGACCACCAGGAACAGGTCCATCGGCGGGGTGCGGTCGTACTCGCGGACGAGCAGTTGGTCGCGGCGGGCGGACGTCTTCCAGTGCACGTCGCGGGGCGAATCCCCCTGGCGGTACGGGCGGATGCCCCGCACGTCGCCGTCGGCCGGGGCGGCCCGCCGCAGGATCCGCCGCGAGGCGTCGGTGGCGGCCGTCTGGCGGAGCAGCCAGCGGCGGAGTTCGCCCAGGTCGACCACCCCGAGCGGGGGCAGCACCACCACGTCCCCGCCGGGGTCGAGCGGGCGGCGGAAGGTGATCAGCCCGAACGGGTAGGCGGACACGGCTTCGATCGGGGGCAGGGTGTGCCGCCCGCGGGTGCGGTAGTCGATCAGCCCGGTGAACTCGGCCGACTCGCCGGCCGGCAGGGCGGGCAGGAACCAGGACCGCGGGAGCGGCACGCCGGCCTCGCGGACGCTGACGATGGCCCGACTGCGGGAGCGGTTGACGACCTGGCCGACGACGGTGGCCGTCTCGCCGGCGAACAGGGGCGGGGGCGGGGTGCGGGCGGCGGTGATCTTGCACGCCATCCACCAGGCGGCGATGGCGTTCACCACCTGAAGGGCGACGGCCAGGTAGGCGATGAACGACAGCAGGTTGATCAGCTTCACCCACCCGACGACGGCGATGAGCAGGCCGACCGCCAGCCAGATGACCGCCTCCTTCGTCGGCACCGGGCGGGGCCACTTCCAGGTGGTGGTGTTCATGCCCGGCCCTGCGAGTCGTTGGGGTGGTTCTTGGCGAACCCCGGCCGCAAGGCCGGCGGGTGGCGTGTTCAGGCGGCTGCACTCGCCACCCGCGGCCCTGGCGGGCCGGGTTCGCCCGGATCGGCACTACACCGGCACCCGTGTTTTCGCCACGATGTCGGCGACCACCGCGTCGGCGTTGCTCCGCCCGCTGGCGTCGTACCCCTTGGTCAGCACCCGGTGGGCGAGCACCGGCCCGGCCAACTGCTTCACGTCGTCCGGGGTGACGTGCCGCCGGCCGGACAGCAGGGCGGTCGCCTGCACCGCCCGGTAGAACGCCAGCCCGGCCCGCGTGCTCACCCCCAGGGCCACGTCCGGGTGCACCCGCGTGGCGTCCACCAGGTCGAGCAGGTAGTCGGCCACCGGCGGCTCGACGGTCACGTTCCGCACGGCCAGTTGCAGGGCGACGATCTCGGCCGGTTGGAGGACGTGTTGCAGCTTGTCCACCGGCTCGCCGACGCGGTGTTGGGTCAGAATCCGCCGCTCGTTCTCGCGGTCCGGGTAGCCGATCTTCACCTTCATCAGGAAGCGGTCGAGCTGGCTCTCGG
>CAYMHO010000235.1:0-11228 GCA_964390195.1 uncultured Fimbriiglobus sp.
CCCACCCTTGCCGAACAGCAGCCCGTCGATCAGGTACGGCTGCAGCCCGCCGCACACCAGCCCGACGAACGCCCGCTCCCGCCGCGGGCCGTTGTGGTGGATGGTGCGGGCGACCGTCTCCTTGCCGGTGCCCGCCTCGCCGGTCAGCCACACCGGCATCTCGCCGATAGCCGCCGCCCGCACCTGAGACACCAGCCGCTCGGAGGTCGGCGACGGCCCGCCCAGGCGGTCGAAGGTGTAGAAGTCGGCGTGGGTCGCCCGCAGGGCGGCCAGTTGTTCCGGCACTTTCACCCGCGGCAAACTGGGAGCGACGCCTACGACGGTCAGGGTGCCGACCACTGCCAGTACGCGGTGGTCGCCGTCGCCGAGCAGTGGCACGAAGGTCAGATCCCACCAGGGCGGGCCGTCGGTGCGGCCGGGGGCGGCGCGGCGGACGCGGGCGAACTGGCCGGCCCACACCTCCGGCGGCGGGGCGAGGGGCGAGGCCGACTTCCGCACGGCCGAGAACTTCGACCCGCGGACGACAGACAGCGTCTTGCCGGTGAGCTGTTCCCACGCCGGGTTGGCGTACCGCAGTTTGCGGTCCCCGCCGACGACGAACACGGCCGTCCGCGACCGCGCGAACAGCGTCCGCCAGGCGAACCGGGATGGGGGCGGAGTGGACATGGGTCGAATGGTCAGATGGACAGTTGATGGTTGCTGTGAGACACATCCCCGTCCCGAAGCGTCTCTGCCAGAGAATTCGGCACTCGTGCCCGCAATCCGGACAGCACAGGCAAAAAGTCCGCCCGCGGGGGATGAATCGGTGGCGGGCTGGTGGTGGCGTGTGGTACTTCTTTGGTTATGGAACCTCGGTCCGCGCGTCCCTCTCCCACACGGACGGACCACCTCCCGTCGGCGTTACCGTCTAAACGGGTCGGGTCTCCCTCGCCTTTGATCGCCCCAGTCACCCCCCGCTCACTCCTGATGGTGTGCGCGTTCGGTGTGTGCTACGCACTGACCATACTCCTCTCACTCCAGTTCCGCACCGAGCCGGAGAAGTTCGCCATCTTCTGGCCTCCGAACGGACTACTGCTCGGCGTCCTCCTGTCGTGCGGTCGGTGCCACCGCGTACTCACGGCTGTCGTCGCCGGGTTGACCGGCATGGGGATGAACCTGTGGGCCGGCAACACCTTCGTGGTGAGCGTCGGGTTCACGCTGGTGAACGTCGGGGAGCCGTGCCTGTTGGCGGCCGCCCTGACCCGCCTACGGGTGACCGACCTGACCGCCCCGCGGCAGGTGATCCTGCTGTTCGTCACGAGTCTGGTGGTGTGCGCGGCGACGGCCGTGCCGGGGGCGGCGGTGGTGGTCCTCGGCCTCGGCGCGCCCGAGTTCGGCCCCACCTGGCTGGCGTTCTGGTTGGCTGACGCCGTCGGGATTCTGCTGGTCTGCCCGCTCGCCATCGCCTGGTTTGTGGGCCGGCGGTGGGCGGCGCACGACGTCCGCCCGCTGCGGGTGCTGGAGGCGGTGGGACTGTTCGCCGGCCTGGTGGCGTGCGCGGCCGGCATCTTCGTCCCCCCCCACGCCGACCGGCACTACTTCCTCTCGTTCACCTTCCCCGTGTTCCCGTTCCTCTTGTGGGCGGCCATGCGGTTCGGGGTGCGGGGGACGACGCTCGCCCTGGCCGTCCTGTCCCTGCTCGCCGTCTGGTTCACCGGGCGTGGGTGCGGGCCGTTCGCCGACCCGACCGCCGCCGTCACCCAGCGGATGCTCTGGGTGCAGGCGTTCCTGAGCGTCACCTCGCTGAGCGTCCTCACCCTGGCAGTGGTCATGGCCGGCCGGCGACGGACCCTGGCGTCGCTTCGGGCGAGCGAGGAGCGGTACCGACTGGTCACGGACACCATCCGCGAGGTGTTTTGGGTGGCCTCGGCCGACATGAGCAAAGTGGAGTACGTCAGCCCGGCGTACGCCACCATCTGGGGGCGACCGTGCGCCAGCCTGTATGCCGACCCGTATTCCTATTTGCGGGCGGTCCACCCGGACGACGCGGCGCGGATAACGGCCCTGTGTAGTCCGACCGCTGAAGCCCACGCCGCGTTCGAGTTCCGAATCGTCCGCCCGGACGGGGGGGTGCGGTGGATCGCCGCCCAGCGGTTCCCGGTGTTGGACGCCGACGGGAACGTCCGCCGGCTGGTCGGCATCAGCCAGGACGTGACCGACCGGAAGGAGGCCGAACTGGCGCGCGAGCGGGTGATCGGCCAGTTGCAACAGGCGATGGGTGAAATCAAGACCCTCCGCGGGCTGATCCCCGTCTGCGCCTGGTGCCACCAGGTCCGCGATGACGAAGGGTTCTGGCGGCAGTTCGAGGTGTACATCCGCGAGCAGACCGGGGCCGACTTCACGCACTGCATTTGCCCCGGCTGTCTGGACAAACAGTTGGCCACCCTGGACGTCCCCACCTGACCCGCTGACAACTCGCCTCCGACCGGGAGCCATTCGGGTGGCCGTCCCGTCACCCGCGGAGACACCCCGTGTCCCCACGCCCCTTCGCATGCGTGCTGGCCGTCACCATCGCCGCCGCCGCGCCCGCCGCCGACACCCGCAACATCTTCCAATTCGACGGTGGCAGCTACGAGAAGGCTGGCCCGGGCAAGTGGGTGGAGAAGCGGGGTGACAAGACGTTCGACCTGAAGGAAGGCAAAGTCCACGCCCCGTACGTGCAACTGTCCGACCCCGCCCGCAAGCTGACGGTCGTCCTCCGCGAGGCGTCCGCCGAGGTGATGAAGGAGGGCTAGAAGAAGGGGGAGAAGACCGACGGCAAGTGGGTGGCGGTGCCGCGGAAGGACCCGCACAAGCGGGACCTCGACCCGAAGGGCGACCCGCGGGTGTTCTGGAAGCACGACAAGGGCACCTACGAGAAGGTCGCCAAGGGCAAGTGGATCGAGACGCGGGGCGGGACGGAGTACGACCTGGCCGAAGAGCGGCTGGACGTGAACGCCGTCCACCTGCGGGACGACGCCCGCGGGCTGAGCATCTACCTGTCGGCGAAGGACGCCCAGGTGCGGAAGGACGGTCAACCGGTGAGCGACCGCTTCCCCGGCGAGTGGGTGAAGGTGGAGGTCAACCCGGCCGACCCGAAGGTGGAGGCGAAACCGCCCGCCGACGGCAAGGTGCCGCCGGTGCCCGTGCCGAAGGCCGACCGCACGGTGTGGAAGCACGACGCCGGGCACTTCGAAAAGACGGGGGCCGGCAAGTGGGCGGAGCGGACGGCCACGGAAACGGTCGAGTGGTCCGAGAAGGGTACCGACCCGATCAAGGTCGTCCTGGAGGACGCGGCCGGCAAACTGACGGTCGAGTTGAAGGCGGAGTCTGCCCTGATTCGCAAGCCCGGCCAGAAGATCGCCGACGGGAAGACGCTCAAGGGCGGGTGGGTGAAGTACGAGCCGAAGGCCGACCTGGACCCGAAGGCGGACGGCCGCACCCTGTGGAAGGCGAACGACGTGACGTTCGAGCTGTCCGCCCCCGGCGTGTGGACGGAGGTCACCGGCGGGAACTTCAAGACGGTGAAGAAGTTCATCCAGAAGGCGGTGACGGACGAGTACGTCGAGCTGGTGGACGAGGAGTTCAAATCGCGGTGGGTGCGGCTGACCGCGAAGAACCGCCAGGAACGACTGACCGAGCTGAACAAGTACAAGGCGGAGGGGCTGCCCGGCGGGTGGGTGAAGGTGCCCGGCAAGCCCGACCCGAACGCCCGGTACGCCGAGGCGGCCAAGCTCGCCCCGGAGAAGGTGGAGGGGGTGGTGGCCATCTCCCCGGACGGCAAGCAGGTGGCCCGGCGGGTGGGCAACCCGTTCGCCGCCGAGTACGCGGTCGTCGAGGCGGGCACCGGCAAGGTGGTGCGGAAGTGGAAGGAGGAGGGCACCACCGCCGCCGCCGCGTGGAGCGGCGACGGCAACACGTTCGCCACCTACACCCTCGGCCAAGTCGGGAAGGACGGCAAGCCGTCGCGGGTGGTCGTGCGAGACGCCGCCACCTGGGAGGAGAAGGCGACCTTCGAACTGACCGGGTACAACTCCGTCCTCGCCCTGTCGGCCGACGGGTCGCGGGTGGCGTGCGTGAGCGGGGAGTTGGGCCAGGCGACCGGCCACGTGTACGAGGTGGCGACCAAGAGACTGGTGTCGGACAAGTCGCTCCCCGCGATGACGCACCTGTCGGCCGACGGCAAGACGGCCGGCGGCGGGTCGGCGAAGGGCGGGTTCGCCCTGTCCGACGTGGCCACCGGCAAGGAGAAGGCGAGCTACCCCGGCAAGGGCAAGTTCGTCATGTCGGCCGACGCCGGGGCGGTGGCCGAGTTCGACTACACGCAGAAGGACGGGATGATCCTGAACGTGTGGGAGGGGAAGGCGAAGACGCCGAGGGCGGTCAAGGCGAAGCAGTTCCAGGGGGCTGTGGCGGTGTTCCTGGACGACGGCAAGCACGTCGCGGTGGCCGGGCACTCGTTCGCCGCCCCGAAGGGGGACGTGGTGAAGGTGTTCAGCCTGAAATCGCTCGCCGAGGTGGATTCGTTCCTGGTGGGCAAGGAGACCGACCTGGTGTCGAGCCTGTCCCTGCACGCCACCCCGGATTCGGGCCGGCTGCTCACCTTCGGCATCGACAAGTACGTCCGCGTGTGGAACACCCCGTTCGGCCAGAAGAAGGACGGCAAGTGACGCCGGCGGGTGACCCCCGAGAGGCGCGTTCGTCACCGCCCCGCGAGGCCAACCGTGACCGATCCCGCCGTCGTCGTGCTGCTCGTCGCGATCGCCGTTCACACGCTGTTGCTGCTGGTCGGGCTGGGGCTGATGGTCCGCGACACCGTCCGCCGGCGGGGGCGGTTCGGCGTCAACCTCCGCCCGGTGAGGTGCCCCGAGTGCGGCGAGCCGGCCCCGGCGGTGCGGGTGCCGAAGACCCTGCGGCAGACCTTGTGGGGTGGCTGCACCTGCGGCCGGTGCGGGGCGGAGTACGACAAGTGGGGCGAGCCGGTGCCGGAGATGAGGTGAGTGGTTGCGGGCGGGACGTTTTCCGGTAGACTGACCGGACGCACCCGTAGCTCAACTGGATAGAGCATCGGTCTTCGGAACCGAGGGTTACAGGTTCGACTCCTGTCGGGTGTACTGGGTCGCGGCGGACGGGGAGGGCCGACGATACCTCGACGCGGCCGGGGCCTCCGCTCCGGCCGCCGTGCTTTTCCGTTCACCCCGTCGGGGCACCGCCATGAGTCAGCCGGACACGTCCACCGTCGAGCAGCGGCGGGCCATCTTCCGCGCCCTGATCGAAGCCCAGGACGCCGGCCAGGCGGTGGCCGAGTCGCGGAGGTCGACGGCCGCGCTGTACGGGGTGAGCGAGGAGCGGGTGAAGGAGATCGAGGGGGAGGGGATCGAGCAGCAGTGGCCGCCGCTCTAGTCCGCCGCTCACCCCAGGTCGGCCGGGACGAGGAACGGGAACGTCTGCCCGCACTTCGGGCACCGCTCGTACACCTCCACCGCGGCCGGCCCGGCGGCCGCGCGGGCCGTCGCCGCGTACACCTGCACGTCGATCCGCCGGCCGCACCGCGGGCACTCCACCTCAACCAGGATGGTCGGCATCGGGCACCTCGGTGAGCAGCACGTGGACGGACATCACCCACTCGCCGTCGGGCGTCCGCACCGGCTCGTGCAGCACCCCGGCGACCGCCTTCGGGCCGGAGGACGAGCGGACCCGCTCCCCCACCCGCGGGACGGCCGCGCACCAGACGACGAACCGGGTGTGGTCGTTCAGCCCGCTGCCGTCGGCGAAGGTGAACTGGACTGGGATGAGGCCGTCGGGGGTGAGGGGCACGAGGGCTCCGCGGGCGGGTCGGCCGGGGCGGTGGGTGGGGGCGTGGCATTCTACCCGCCGGCCCGGCGGCCGCGACGGAATCAGGCGGGCGGGGTGGTCGAGGGCACCGGCCCGCGGCCGCGGGACGGCTTGGCGACCGCCGGCGGCGTCTGCAGGTCGCGGGCCAGCCGCTCCGCCTCCCCCTCGTTGGTGATGCCCCCGCGGATGAGGGTGTTCAGCCCCGGCCCGACCCGCTCCTTCTCCTCCCACTCGGCCTGTGTGCACACCGCGTTCCGCCCCTCCGCCTTCTGGGTCGAGGCCGTCCGGTACACCACCCACCGCGTGTTCTGGCCGTCGCGCATCGCAGCTCCTCGGTTCGCTCGGACCCGCCGACTGTACCACGCCGGCGGCGATCGCCCGCGCCCCAAATGGACATTCGCGGCAAACGGCCCCGGCCCAATGCCGGCGGATTCGGCCCCTTCCCCTGGACTGTGGCGCGGTCGGCGGATACTGTCCCTACACCGGGCGACCGATGTGCCGCCCGCGACGCCGACCCGACCACAGCCCCTTTCCTGCTCGTCTTGGTGCCGTGCTCTGAGGCCGCCCTCACGGCGCTCCCCGAGATCGCTCGACCGGAGTTGTCGCCCGCCGCGGGTCCCCCGCCGGGTTCGTCCGTCCGCCCGCCGTCGGCCCCGCCGACCGGGTTCGGCATCACCCCGTTCCCCCGCACCGGGGGCGAAGGCGTCTCGTCATGGCCAGCCTGTTCGTCGGCAACCTGGCGTCCACCACGACCGACGCCGACCTGATGGAACTGTTCGGCCCGCACGGCGAGGTGGCGTCGGTCAGCCTGCCGGTGGACCGGAACACCGGCCGCAACCGCGGGTTCGCCATCGTCGAGATGGCCAGCGGGGCGGAGGCGGCGGTGCGGGCGGTGAACGGCAAGGCGGTGAACGGCCGGCGGCTGGCGGTCAACCCGGCCCAGCCCCGCCCGCAACGGACGGCGGTGGCCGTCAAACTATCGTGACCTCTTACTTCCACTAACCAGGAGAGCGAATGGGCCTGCGAATGCGTGTTCACGACCGGGAGCCGATCGCCGCGGCGATGCGGCGGTTCAAGAAGCTGATCGAGCGGAGCGGGATGAAACGGGAGTTGCGGGCGCACGAGTACTACGAGAAGCCGTGTGAGGCCCGCCGGCGGAAGCTGGCCGGCAAGAAGCGGGCGATCACCAAAGCCCAGGCGGCCAAGTAGCCCGGGCGACACCGCGAGGGGACCTGATGCCCGACCCGTGGTCCACCCAGTCGGCCGACCGGCTGATCGCCTACGCCACCGACCTGGAGCTGGAGGTGGATCGGCTGCGGCGGCAGCGGGAGTTCGTCGAGCGGGAGACGGTGCGGACGGTCACCCGCGTGCGGCAGGCGTGCGCCGCGTCCTCGGACGCGGCCGAACTGCGGGCGGCGGTCTCGGCGGCGGTGGGCGAGTTGTCGGCCGTGGTCCGCGACCTGCACGACACCCGGGGGTACCACCCGGCCCACGACCAGGTGGTGGCGGTGGCCGTGCGCCCGCTGGCCGAGCAGGCGTTCCGCTGGCAGCAGCGGCTGACCGGGTCGAGCCGGGTGGAACTGCGACTGGACCTGCAGCCCGATCACCTGGAGTGGTTCCCGGCCCGCCTGCGTCACATCCTGGACAACCTGTTCGCCCACGCCCTCCGCCACCACGACCCGACGGCCGACGGGTGCTGGGTCGGCCTGCACCTGCGGACGGCGGACGGGCGGTACGAGTTGCGGGTGGCGGACAACGGGACCGGCGTGCCGGACGGGGCCGACCGGCGGACGCACAACTTCCGCTACCCGCCCGCGTGGGTCCGAGAGGCCGACCTGGGGGCGGGGTTGGAGGTGGTGCGGCGGCTGGTCGAGCAGAGCGACGGCACGTTCGCCTCCTGCCCCAGCCGGGACAGCGGGAGCGAGTTCGTCCTCACCCTGCCGCGGTACGACCTGCTCGACTACCTGGAATGACCGCCCGCCGGCAATCCGGCGGATTCCGCCGTTTGGGGTAGTAATCCCGGACGGGCGGGCGTACAGTGCGGGTGCGGCGGTACGAGAGACCCCCGCCGCGACGGACGAAGCCTTCACCTCCGACCCGACCGATCCTGTCTGCCGCCTCCGAGTTCACCTCCGAGTCCGCGACCGAACCGCTCGACCAGGACCGCGAAGCCGCTCGCTCGGGTATCGACCCGTGGCGGGATTCGTCCGCCCGCACCCGCGGCACCGGCCGCGAGTGCTCTCCGCATGCGGCCGAATCGCGGTCGCTAAGGTGTGATTCGTGAGCACGAAACTGTACGTGGGCAACCTGGCGTTCGGCACCACCGACGCCGACCTGATGGAGCTGTTCGGCCGGTTCGGCCAGGTGGTGAGCGCGCAAGTGGTGATGGACCGGGACACCGGCCGCAGCCGCGGGTTCGCGTTCGTGGAGATGGCGACCGGCGCCCAGGAGGCCATCCAGGGCACCAACATGAACGAGTTCCAGGGCCGTAACCTGACGGTCAACGAGGCCAAGCCGCGTGAGTCGCGGGGCGGTGGCGGTGGCGGCGGGTACGGCGGCGGCGGCGGTGGCGGCCGCGGCGGGTACGGTGGCGGCGGCGGCGGGTACGGCGGCGGCGGCGGGAAGCGCGGCGGGTACTAAACCACCGCGGGCAGGTCGAACCAACAGAACCCCGCCGCGGCAACCCCGCGGCGGGGTTGTTTCGTTACCCGCCCTTCTTCACCTGGGCCAGTTCCTTCGCCTCCGGGCGGGCCTTGTAGAACGGGTCGAGCGGGTAGCAGCCCGACACCAGCCCGTTCCGGGGTGCGGTGGTGCAGTCACTGAAGGTGCGGCACAGCTTCTTCATTTGCAACTCCCGCCCGGCGATCACGTCCGCCGGCAGCTCCGGGTAACTGAGCACCAGCCGACCGAGGCCGACGAAGTCGGTCATGCCCTGGGCCACCGTCGCTTGCCCCACCCGCGGCAGCCATTCCTGTAAGTACGTGTACCCCGACCCGACGAACAGCAGGTTCGGCGCGGCCGCCTTCAGCTTCGCCGTCACCTCGATCTGCCGGGCCACGCCGACGAACGGCTCCTCCGGCGGTTGGTAGCCGTCGGACGGCGGGAACACCGCCGGCCGCTGGATGTGCGGCACGTAGTACGGGCTCCCGGTGGTGGTGCAGACGAGCCGCACGCCCAGCGATTCCAGCAGTTTCACGAACCGGATCGGCTCGGTCAGGTCGAACCCGACGCCGCCGCCGTCCCCGCCGAAGGCGTACCGGTACGGCCCGTCGCCCCAGGTGTCGGGAACGCCGGTGCCGTCCGGGCCGGGCTTGAACGGGACGAAGTCGATGGCGCTCAGCCGCACCCCGACGCCCAGCGCCGGGGCGGCGGCGCGGATGCCGGCGACGATCTCCGTCAGGAACCGGGTGCGGTTCTCGAAGCTGCCGCCGTACCGGCCGGGGCGATCGACCGCGCTCAGGAACTCGTGCCCGAGGTAGCCGTGGCAGTGCTTCACGTCCACGAAGTCGAACCCGGCGTCGGCGGCGACCTTCGCCGCCTTCACGAAGTCCTCGACGAGCAGTGACACCTCGCTGTCAGTCATCACCTGGTGACCGGCGGCCAGCCCGAACCTGTGGTCGAGCACCGGGTGTCGGTACAAGGTCATCGGCTCCAGCGTCTTCTTGTCGTTCGGCCTCGCGAACCGCCCCGAGTGGGTCAGTTGCAGCCCGACGTACAGGTCGTCGGTGCGGCCCATCGCGGCCTGGTGTTCCTCCACCAGCACCCGCCGCAACTCCGCCAGTGACGCCGCGGTGTCAGTCGAAATGACCAACTGGTTCGGGTTCGCCCGGCCGTCCGGTCGCACGGCGGCAGCTTCCCCACCCCAGACCAGCTTGGCCCCGCTGCGGCCGAAGTTCCGCCACCGGCGGACGGTCAACTCGCTCGGGGTGCCGTCCGGGTTGGCGTCCCACCCCTCCATCGGCAGGATGGCGAAGCGGTTGCCGATGGCGCGGCCGTCGAGCGAAACGGGCCGCGCGAGTGGGCCGTCCGGCGTGACCGCCTCGTCGAACGGGATGACGGCACCCACGGATCGCAGGTGCGCCCGCAGGTCGTCGGCGGTTTTCAGTTGGGCGACGCGCTTGATGACGGGGGGCATGGTTCGCGCCTGGGGGGGGAACGGCGATAAGATACGGGTTGAACCTGCCTCGGCGGGGTGGTGTCCGTTGAAGTGCTCTGGTCGCCCGGTGAGCGGAACACCGACCCGCTCGCGGAGCCAGCCGAGGACCCGGTTCGGCGAATTTCGCCTTGAAGGGGGTGCCGGCCGCGCCTAATGTTTACTCTCCCATGCGGGACAACCCGCCAGCGTAGCTCAGTTGGTAGAGCTACGGTTTTGTAAACCGTCGGTCGTGGGTTCGAGTCCCACCGCTGGCTCTGGTGGGCGTGGCCGAGGAACGCACGGGCACCCTGGGTAGGTGGCGGAGTGGTCAATCGCAGCAGACTGTAAATCTGCCCTCTTCGGAGTACGGGGGTTCGAATCCCTCCCTACCCATTCATCAGTTCCGAGTTCCGAGTTCCGGGTTCCGAGTTGAAGACAAAGTGGCCTCTCAACTCGGAACCCGGAACCCGGAACTCGGAACTGACCACCGCGGGTGTAGCTCAGCGGTAGAGCTTCTGCCTTCCAAGCAGAATGTCGTGGGTTCAAATCCCATCGCCCGCTCCATTTATCTTCTTCGGAATCAAGCCCTTGCAGCAGTGCAAGGGCTTTTTTTTGTGCGCCGGGTATGGCGCTTCAATCTATGGGGTGAAAGTCCCCTGTACCGTGCCTGCCGACCAGAAAATCATGGTCAGGAGGGGTCAGGAGGTAAAATCGGGCGTTTTTGCATGCTGGAGTTTAGCTTCAAACGCAAAAGCGTCGCTGGGTTTCACTCTCTGAATTGCCGCCGCAGACCGGCTTGGCAGAGATTGGAATCGGCGGGCAAGTCGGCGGCGTTGGCAGGCCAAGATGGGGGAGGGGAGGGGAGGAGGCCGATGCGGACGGCTCCGGGTTCGCAGCGTTGTTCGAGGAAGAGGCCTTCCATGCGGGCACCGCTAAAATTCTGTTGTTTTTGCAGGATCATGCCGTCGACGCGGACATCGGCGGCGCGGCGGAAGCGCAGGGGCGGGGCGTCGAGATTCCAGGCGGCGCCGTCGCGGATGGCGATGCCGCTGCTGCCGCTGTCGCAGAGCCAGGCCTGGGCCGGGGCGTCGGGGCTATAGCTGCGCAGGCTGTGGACGGTGTTGCGCAGGAAAATCGTCGGGCTGCCGTCGCTTAATTCCTGATTGACTCTGGTGGCGCAGGCGCCGCCATCGCCGAGCAGGTTCATGACTTGGTGGATGTCGCAATCGTTGATCAGGTG
>CAYMHO010000236.1:0-11163 GCA_964390195.1 uncultured Fimbriiglobus sp.
ACGATCACCACCTGGTGCTTGTGGGCGAACTCGATCACCCGCTTGTAGAAGTCGGCCGTCGCCACCGCCCCGGTCGGGCTGTTCGGGTAGTTGAGCACCATCAGCTTCGCCCGCTTCTTCACGTCCGCCGGGATGCCGTCGAGGTCCGGGAAGAAGCCGTTCTCCTTCAGCAGCGGCAGCCGCACCACCTCCCCGCCGAGGTACTTCGTCCAGGTGCCGGCCACCGGGTAACCCGGGGCGGTCATCAGCGTCACGTCGCCGGGGTTGATGAACACCGCCGGCAGCATGGCGTACGCCGGCTTGCTGCCGATGCAGTGACACACCTCCGTCACCGGATCGACGGTCACGCCGAACTGCCGCTTCATGAACGCGGCGGCGGCCTCCTTGTAGGCGGCGATGCCGTTGTCGGCGTACCCGCGGTTGTCGATGCGGTCCACCTGCCGCTTCATCTCGTCCCGCACCTGCGGGGCGGCCATGTCGTCGTTCTCGCCGATGCCGAAGTCGAGCAACTGGCGGTTCGGGTAGTCGGCGAGCGCCTTCCGCTTGGCCCGCTTGATCTTCTCGAACTTGTAGATCTCGGTGCCCTTGCCGTAGTTGGCCCCGCCGATGCGGTCGGCGAACAGGGTCTGGAACCAGGGATCAGCGGCCATCGGTGAACCTGCGAAACGAGGGTGAAAGCGAGATGTGTTGTTGTAGGGAGGGCGGTCGCCCGGTCGCAAGCTCCCGGCGACTCTCACACCGCCCGAAAACGCACCGAGCCGGCGGGGGTTGCCCGCCGGCTCGGCGACTGGTCGGTTGTGTCGGTCACTTCGGGGCGGGGGCGGGGGCGTCCTTCAGGTACTTGACCGCCGCGGCGCTGGCCGTCTCGTCGCTGATGGACGGGCTGAACGAGTACCCGATCTCGGTGAAGAAGCGGGCCGCCTTCACCTCCTGGGCGCCTTTCAGCTTGGCCGCGGTCAGGGCGGTGTTGATGTCGTTCCGCAGGACGCTCTTGGCGGCCAGCAGGGCGGCGTCGTTCGCCAGTTCGTCGAACTCCCACCCGCGGACGACGTAGGTGGTGTTCGGGCCGGGGCCGGGCTTGCGGTTGTTCGGGTCGAGGCTCTCCCACTTCTTGGTGGCCAGGTCGAAGTACCCGTCCACGATGGCCCCGCGCTTGGTCAGGTTGCGGACCACCTCGGTGATGTCGTCCTGCCCGTCGGCGTTGGTGTCGAAGATGCCGACCAGCACGATGTGGTCCTTGGCGTTCTTGCGGAACAGCGGGTTGTACAGCAGGTCGCCCTTCAGGATGGAGTCGCGGATCTTCTCCGACTCCTCGGTGATGCGGGCGGTCGCGTGCCGCGGGCCGTCCACCGAGATGACCTCGATCGCCCCCTTGCTGCTGATCTGGTCAGACACCACCACCCGCCCCTCGGCGTCGTAGCTGGTCTTCTTCGTGCGGGCCAACCCCTGGGTGCGGGCGGACGCCGGCTGGACGGTGAACGTCTGCCCCGGCTTCAGCCCGGCGTCCGACCCGATGTCGATCTCGACGATGCTGCCGTTCGCGTCCCGGCGGGTAATCGCCCCGTGCGGCACGTTCACCGGGAACACCCCCCGCTTCTCCTGGTCGATCTCGTTCTTCTGCTCCAGCATGGTCCGCAGTTGGTTGCCCACGTTGACCAACTTGAGCCTTTCCTCAGTCAGTTCGGCCCGTTTCTCCTCTAACTCCCGTTCCTTGTCCTTCACCTGGGCGCGAGCACCTTCACCCTTCTTGACGAACTCGTCGATCGCCACCTTCTTCTCGTCCTCCACCGCCTTCATCTTGGCGTCCAGTTCCTTGATCTTGGCGTCCACCTGGGTCTGCAGGTTGGTGAGGGCGGTGGCGTACTCGTCCTTCTGCTTGTTGTACGCGACCCCCTGATCGGCCGCCGACTTCTTGGCCGCCGCGCTCTCGAAGAACGTCCGCTCCCGCTCGGCCACCAGCTTGACCATGCGGTCGAACAGGGTGCCGGGGCGGGGGGTGGCGGCCAGGGAGCCTTCGGCGGTGGTCGGCCACGGCCAGGTGAACAGCTCGTCCCGGGTGACGGTGAACGGGCCGGCCCCGCCCAGTTGCTCGATCGGCTTGCCGTCCGCCCCGGCCCGCACCTGCCCGACGGCCGTGTTCACGCTCGCGTTCGCCCCCTTCATCAGCCGGTCGTGCTCCTCCTTCAGTGCGTCGGCGTGCTTGCCCGGCTTCTGGATCGACTCGCGGTCGTTGTCGTCCCCGCCGTAGGTGAACACGCGGTACAGTTTGGTCCGCAGGTCGGCCGCCTCGCGGGCGGTCGTCTCCTCGCCCGCCTTCTTGACGGCCGCGTCCTCCTTCGACTTGGCCTCGGCGATCTTCGCCTGGTCGGTCCACACCACCACCCCCAGGCCGATGGACAGCAGGATGAACAGCACCAGGAACACGACCAGGATGGCGTTGCCGCCGCCTTCACCGCCGGACTTCTTGCGGGCCATGGGCACACTCCTCGTATCGGGTGAGCGCGGGGATGTTGGGGGAAATGGGGCGTACATGTTGAGTCTAAATGCGGGGTCAAGGGTGTCAATCGAAATGGCCGGCGAACGCCCGGCCGCCGGCGCGGCTGTAGGGGTGGTGCCGGACCGGCGGGCGGCGGCCGCCCGCCGGTCCGACCCGGATTGCGCTCTGGCGCGGTCCGGTCGAATAGTCCGCCGGCCGGCGGCGTCTACCCGATCGTCCCCGTTGTCGGTAGACAAACGGGTGTGGGTCGGGTCGAGTTCGGCTCCATTCCCACCGTGACGCAAAGGACTACATCCATGCATCGGCTCTTGCTCTCCGCGGCAGTCGTCGGCCTGATGGCCGGCGTGTCGCTGGGGGCGGACCTGAAGTCCGGCCCGCAATCGGGCGACTCAGTGGCCGCCTTCAACCCGCTCAACGTCACCGGCAAGGCGGCAGGCAAAAAAGCCTGCCAGGTCTGAGCCAACGGTAACAATCCGGTCGCGGTCGTTTTCGCCCGCGAAGTCACCCCGGACTTGACCAGTTTGGTCAAGAAGCTCGACGCTGCTATCGCCGACAACAAAGACGCCAAGATGGGCAGTTTCGTGGTCGTCATGACCGACGACACCGACAAGATGGAGAAGTCGCTCAAGGACATGGCCGAGAAGGAGAAGCTGACCAAGGTGGTGCTCACCATCGACTCCCCGGCCGGCCCGGAAGACTACAAGATCAGCAAGGACGCCGACGTCACCGTGCTGCTGTACGTCAAGAAGGAAGTGAAGAAGAACATCGCCTTCGGCAAGGGCAAGTTCGACAGCAAGGCGGTGGACGCGGTGGTCGGCGAACTGAAGAGCATCCTGCCCGAGAAGAAGGGCAAGTGACCGCCGGCGGCTAACACCGCTCGGCCCGACCCGCCGCCGGGGGAGTCACGGACCCCGGCGGTTCTCATTTCCGGCCAGCCACATCCCCGTCAGCATGACCGCCGACGTGATCGCCACCTGCACCACCGCCAGCGCCGCCACCGTCGCCTCCGCCCCGTAGTGCATCTGCTGGAACAGTTCCAGGATGAACGACTTGTACCCGGCCGGGTACACCAGCTTCGCCGCGCTCACCTCCCCGAGTGCCAGCGCGGTGACGCCGACCGCCGCCGCCGCGAACGCCTTCCGCGTGAGCGGGGCGACCACCCACCGCCACTCGCTCACCCCGTCGACCGCCGCCGCCTCGGTCATTTCCACCGGGATCGCCCGCACCGCCGGCCACAGCACCGCGCACGCCACCGGGAACAGCCGCACCACCGCCGCCCACAACACAGGCAGCGGGGACGGTTGGTCGTACAGGGCCGACCGCACCGGCGGGAACGCCAGCCCCCACCCGCCGATCGCCCACCGCTCCACCTCCACCAGCCCGCCGATCACCTTCAGCATCCCGAACCCGACCACCGGCCCCGGTGCCAGGAACAGCAGCACGCACAACCCGAGCAGCAGCCCGCCGAACCAGCGGCGGCGGGCGGCGTGCCAGCACGCCCGCCGGGCCAGCCACGCCGTCGCCACCCCGGCCACCACCGCCCACAGCACACTCGGCAGGATCACCCGCCAGTTCGCCTGCACCGCGTTCGACAGGTTGGCGAACAGCCCGCCGGCCGACGCCTTCGTCACCAGCGCGGCCAGCGGCACCCCGGCGAACAGCACCGCCACCAACCCGCCGGCCACGGCCCACCCCCAGCCGACGAGCGGGCGAGCCGCATGAACGTCCGCACTCACCCGCCTCCGCTTCACCAACACCGCGGCGACCGCCGCCCCGGCCAGCCACACGGGGAGCGTCACCGCCACCGCCGCCCCCACGCGGGACTGGTCGATGACCAACTGCGTGTACACCTCCTCGGCGAACGTGCGGGTCATCATCGAATCCGTCACCGGGATCTCGGTGGCGGTCTGCACGGCCACCCACCCGCCGCCGACGAGTGCCGCCACCGCCGCCCGCGGCAGCACCACCCGCCACAGCACCGCCGCCCACCCGCCGGACAGCGTCGCGTCGTCTTCCAGAATTTGATCGGTGCGGCCGAGCACCCCGCCGACCACCCACGCCACCCACGCCACCCCGGCCATGCCGTGGACCCACCCGGCCGGCAGCAGGCCGGTGTTCCACGCCCGCCACGCCACCGCACCGGGGTCCAGGGCCATGCCCGGCAGCCAGCCGCCCAGCACCGCCTGCCACGCGACGGCCGTGACCGGCAGCGGCACCGCCAGCCCGACCACCACCACGGCGCGAAGGATGCCAGCCGGCAGGGCCGGCCCGCGGGCGACGGCCACCGCCAGCACCGTGCCCAGCGGGACGGCGACGGCGACGGCAATCACGGCGAGCAGGGCGGTGTTGGCGAGGAGCGAGGCGAGGCGGTCCCACTCGGCGAACGCCTGAATGGAGTCAGGCTGACACACGGCTGTCAGTACGGGCGGGAGGAGCGGCCCGGCGAGGAGCACGAGAAGCAGGGCGGCGAACAGGCGACGGGGCATGACCCCAGTGTACTCCGCTTCACCCCGCTTTCCGCAGTTGCGGGTGGCCGGCGAGGAAGCGGGCGGCGGCCGGGGCGACGCACTCGTACCCGTGGCCGATCAGCCGGGCCAGGTAGTCTTCGACGTGCCCGCCGTCGCCCGCCCGGTCCGGGTCGAACCCGCCGATCAGGTCGAACACCTCCCGACTGGTCAGCAGCCCGCACAGGCGGTCGGCATGCCCATCGAGCGAACAGACGGCCGCGGCGACCGACCCGTCGAGGCTGTCGATCAACCCGCTCATCCAGGCCGAACCGGACGGCACCACCCCGGCTTCCAGGAACAGCAGGAACGGCTCGGTGCGGACGGCGGCGGCGCGGTTGAACGCCTCGGCCGGCGTGTCAGGGTCGAGCAGCAGGTAGACGGCGTGGGGTCGGTCGGCGGAGGTGCGGACGGCCCGGACGGTGACGGCGGCGTCGGCCGCCGCCCCGCGGACGAGTACCGCAACGGCGGGTGTGAGGGCGGGTAGCATGGGCGGGAGTGTACGCCGGCGGAACGCCGGCCCGCAAGGTGAGGCGGCCGCGGGCAAATTGCACGCCACGAGGGGACGAAACATGACCGAACGTGACGCCCTGGTGCGGGCGGTGTGTACCGCCCCGGATGACGATTTACCGCGACTCGTGTTCGCCGACTGGTGTGAGGAAAACGGCGAACCCGAGCGGGCCGAATTCATCCGCACTCAGATCGAACTCCGGCGGCAGGACGTACCGGCCCCGCGGCGGGCGAAACTCGGGCGACGGGAGGCGTCGCTGCTGTCGCTCTGGGAGCGTCGGTGGAAAGGCGAGTTGGTTTCCGAGCCGGGGTTGCTGTGGGGGTGGTTCGAACGGGGTTTCGTCGAGCGGCTGTCGGTGTACGACGCCGACCCGTTCTTCGCCAATCTGGCAGACCTGTTCGACTGGACCCCGCTCCGCAAGCTGACCGTCGGCGGGTGGCTCGACCTCCGCCCGCTCGTCGACTCCCCGTACTTCGTCCGCGTCGAGTCGCTCGTGCTCGAACCAAAGGCCGAAGTGACGCTGGAAAGCTTGCGAGCCTTGTACGCGGCCGCCCCGGCCCCGCACCTGAGACTGCTGATGGTCGCCCACCGGCGTGAGATCGCGACCGCCCTGGAGCACCTCGCCGCCGTGTACGGCGACCGCTTCACCCTGTGGGGGGAGTGAGGTGAACTCCATCACCCGCTGAGACGGAGGTCTTACTCATGCCGGAACTCGCGTTGGCATCGCTGGCTGAGCTGGTGCGGGTGTTCTTCTCAACCGACCCATCTCACAAGTACTCTCGCGATTTTCCGGCCATTTTCCGCCGATTCAATCCCATCTCCTGAGGTCTGGATTTCGTCGTTTCAGATCAGAATTACGTCATTTTGTACACTAGTGTACAGCCCAAAAGATTGAAAAGACCCAAGCTTTTGGAGTGTGGCTCGCCTCGGGATTGCGTCGCATTACGTCACGTCCCCTTGGGCTTCGGGCCTGGATACCATTTCGCCGACTTCGTCCGACCGACGACGTGAACGCGTCCCGCCCGTTGGAGTGATCGGAGCAGGAGTTGGACGTCGTCGATTGGGAGTGCGGACAACACCTGGCACAGATCCTCGAGCTTGCATCCCGTGGTCGCGTTTTGGGTGATGTGGTTGAGGAGCAGTTGAAGGTTCTGTGGGCGGTTCAGCCCTCGCTTGCGGGTGTAGGCGGGGGTGTCACCGACGAATTCGTAATACTTCCGAGATAACACATAGCGGTGCCCGGCCACACGTTCGATCAGACCCAGATCGTGCAACCGCCGCGCCCGCCCTTGCAGTGGCTTGTGGACTTTCTCCTCGCGGGCAATGGCAGCCAGTACCAACCAGTCTTGGGTCTGGAATTCGACCGTAATCCGGTCCCCGAGTTTCTGAACGAACCGCACGAACGACGGGTCTTGCACGGTCCCGTGAAGTGTCAACCCGACTTGGTACTGGTCCGTGCGGTCGAACCGGGGGAGAGGTTTGCTCTGACGGATCGACTCTTCAAAGATCAGGTTCATGCGCTGCCCAGACCGCTCAATCAAGCCGCACCGGGTGAGGATTTCCGCAATCCGCCGGTTCCTCGGCTTTTGTCTGTCGAGGATGTTCTCCTCGGTGATGCCAAAGGGGAATCCGCCGGGGCTGTCGATCTCCAACCGGCGTGGGAACTGGCGGATGAAGATGCTACCCCCCATCTGATAATCCCGGTGACTGACGGCGTTCAACACGGCTTCGCGGACAGACCGCTCGTTGAAGGTGGCGATGGGGGTAACGAACAACCCCTGACGGAAATCCTGCCGGTCGTTGCGACGGTTGATCTCCTCCCAGAGTTGATCGTAGGTGGCGAAGAGACCCCGCCGGAACTCAAGCCGGTGTTGGGCAGGACCGGGCGAGTCGGTGGATCGGTATTCGAACACCACTTCGGCTTGAGCGAGGTGCTTCGTCAATCCTCTGGCCGTCCCAAAGAGGACCAGCCCTGCGTAGGTGATTTGATCACCGTCGATGGCGTCCGTAGCGGTCAAAAGGTCCGGGAGCGGCATCGCGGAGATGCGATCCGCGTCCCCACTCTTCTCCATCAGTCGCAGTTTGGTCGCCCAGCGGCCGCGGAAATCCGAAACCGCCTCGGGATCCAAATCTTCAAGGGTCGCGCCGGGGCACAGGTCGGCCGAAAAGTCGTGTCCGCTCTCGGCGAAGATTTCGCGGAGTTTGTCCGCCGGCATTTCCGTCAGGTCATCACCCTTCCTCGCCCAGTAACGGCCCTCGTACTGAAGCGGCACGCCGAACGGACGACGGGGGACATGAAACACCAGCACACGCGATCCCGACGGGCAATCGGGGTGAACGATCTCCTCGAAATCGATCTTCAGCGGCAACCGTAGGCAGAGACCTTGCCGGGTCCTCTCGGGTTGATCGAAGGCCTTACTGCCTACCACCCGCCGTGGACGCTTGTCCGTCACCCCCAACACCACCCGCCCGCCGCCCTCGTTCGCAAGAGCGCAGCAGTACTTGACGAGCTTTTCGAAGTCGTAGCGATCCTTCGCCTCCTTGAATTCTTGGTGTTCCCCCTCCGCCTCCCGCATCCACTGGCTCAGGCGGGTGAGGCTCTGTTCGTCGCCGAGCATCTGAAGGCTCACAGTTAGGTGTGGGCGTGCGCGAGCGGATCCTCACTCCCCGTCCACCTCCGGGGCGAAGCCGCGGCGGAGGGTGTTCTCGGTGATCGTCCGCGGGACGACGAACTGCAACAGGTAGTCCGGGCCGCCGGCCTTCGACCCGATGCCCGACATCTTGAACCCGCCGAACGGCTGGCGGTGAACCAACGCCCCCGTACACTTGCGGTTCACGTACAGGTTGCCGACGCGGAACTTCCGCTTCACCCGCTGGATGTGCTCCGGGCTGCGGCTGAACACCCCGCCGGTGAGGGCGTACTTGGTGCCGTTGGCGATCCGCAGGGCGTCGTCCAGGTCCTTCGCCTTGATGACGCTCAGCACCGGCCCGAAGATCTCTTCCTGCGCGATGGTGGCGGTCTCGGGCACGTCGGCGAAGATGGTCGGCCCGACGAAGAAGCCTTCGTCCGCCAGCGTGCCGAGGTCGTACTGGAAAGCCAGCTTCGCCTGCTGCTTGCCACTGTCGATGAACTTGTGAATGCGGTCGCGGCTCTCGGCGTCGATGACCGGGCCGAGCGAGCAACCGGGCGACTCGGCGGGCGAAACCGTCAGCGACTTGGTGGCTTCGATCACCCGCTCCAGGAACTTGTCGTAGATGCCCTCCAGCACGATCGCCCGGCTGCCGGCCGAGCACTTCTGCCCGCCGTACCCGAACGCCGAATCCACCACCCCCTTCACCGCTTCGTCCAGGTCGGCGTCGGCGTCCACGATGACGGCGTTCTTCCCGCCCATCTCGGCGATCACCTTCTTCACGAACTGCTGCCCGCCGGCGGTGCGGCTGGCCTGCTCGTTGATGAGCAGCGCTACCTTTAGCGAGCCGGTGAACGCGATCAGTGCCACCTCCGGGTGGTTGACCAGCACCGGGCCGACCTCTTCGCCCTCGCCCGGCAGGAAGTTCACCACCCCGGCGGGACACCCGGCCTGTTGGAAGCACTCCATCAACTTCGCGCCGATGACGCCGGACTGCTCGGCCGGCTTCATCACCACCGTGTTGCCGGTGACGACCGCCGCCGCCGCCATGCCGCACAGGATGGCGAGCGGGAAGTTCCACGGGGCGATGACCGCCGCCACCCCACGGGGTTCGTAGAAGTAGGCGTTCTCCTCGCCCGGCACGTCCACGTCCTGCGTGTGCCACATCTTCTCGGCTTCGACCGCGTAGTAGTCGCAGAAGTCGATGGCCTCGGCCACGTCGGCGTCGGACTCCCGCCACGGCTTGCCGGTCTCCAGCACGATCCACGCGGACAGCTCGAACCGCCGGTACCGCATCACGTCCGCCGCCCGCCGCAGGAACGCGGCGCGGTCCTTGACCGGCGTGTCCCGCCACGTCTCGAACGCCTTCGCCGCCGACGCGATCGCCTCTTCCGCCTGCTTCGCGGTGGCCTTCCCGGTACGGCCGATCAGTTCGCTCTTCTTCGACGGGTTCACACTGTCGATGAACGTGGTAGTGGCGACCGCCACGTTGTCGATGACGACGGGGTAAGTCTGCCCGAGTTGCCCCCGCACGGTTTTCAGGGCGGCGACCATCGCGTCGCGGTTGGCGGCACGGCTGAAGTCGGACAGGGGTTCGTTCTGGAACTTCGGTTCGTCCTTCGTCGTTCGTCCTTCGTCCTTCGTGGGCGTGTGCTGGCCGTTCACGGTGGCGGGCATGGCTTTCTCGAGTGACGAGTGACGAGTGACGAGTGACGACGGGTTGCGAAGCAACTGCTCTTCCGACAACCCCTCCGCGAACCCCTGCCGCAGGAACGAGTCGTTCGACGTGTTCTCAAGCAGCCGGCGGACGAGGTAGGCCATGCCGGGCAGCAGTTGGCCATACGGTGTGTAAATCCGCACGCGGCGGCCGAGCGATTTGAGCACGTCCTTGATGGCGTCGGCCATGCCGTACAGCATCTGAAACTCGTACCGGTTGGGCGGCACGCCGAGTTCCTCGGCCACCGCCATCGCGTTGGCGATGCTGCGGATGTTGTGGCTGCCGAACGCCGGGCACAGGTGCTGGTAGTTCTCCATCAGGAAGCGGGTGCACCGCTCGAAGCAGGCGTCGGACTGCCACTTCTCCGTCCACACCGGCACCGGCCAGTGGTTCTGGGCGGCGATGACCGTCTCGTAGTCCCAGTACGCCCCTTTCACCAGGCGAATCCACACCGGGCACTTCCGTTCGTCTCGCGCCCAGTCGCGGAGCTGTCGCAGGTCGTCCTCGGTGTCCTTCAAGTAGGCTTGAATGGCGATGCCGACGTGCGGCCAGTCGCGGAATTCGGGTTCGTTCAGGATGTCGCGGAAGACCTTCAGGGTGGTGTCTTTGAAGCTGTACTGCTCCATGTCGAAGTTAACGAACGCTCCGTTCTGCTTCGCCAGGCGGAGGATCGGCCGCAGGCGTGCCCGCACCGCGTGGCTGGTGCCTTCCGGGTCGATCGGGTCGAACTGGCTGAACAGGGCGCTCAGCTTGACGGACACGTTCACCCGCGGGATCGGCCCGCGGTCGTCGCGGTCGATGGCCGGCACCTCGGGGGCGTTGTTGATGATCGGCGGCAGGCCGTGCAACAGGTCGAAGTACTGCTGTTGAACGGCGTCCGCTTCGTGCTCGGTGATGGTCGCCTCGCCGAGCAGGTCGATGGTGAAGGCGAGGTTCTTCCCTCGCATGTCCATGACCGCGTCGATCGCCTCCTGGACGTTCGACCCGGCGATGAACTTGCGGGCCATCGCCTCGGCGTTGCTCTTGGCCTGCTTGGCCAGCACCCGCCCGGCGAACCCGGATTCGGGGATCAGCCCGATGCCGGCCTTCACCCACCACGGCAGCGACTCCCTGGCTTCGGTCAGGTACTCGCGGAGGTGCCGGCCCACCTCCTTCGGGTCGGTCAGGTACGGCAGGGTGTCGACGAAGCGGAACAGTTGGACCTTCAGGGCCTCGTTGCCCATCGTCAGGCCCATCAGCTTGTCGTCCCACCAGTTGCGGGTGAACAGGACTGGCCCGCCGCGGTCGAGGCGGCCGAAGATCTC
>CAYMHO010000237.1:0-11035 GCA_964390195.1 uncultured Fimbriiglobus sp.
CGGCGGTCTATCCCCCTGCTCACTCACCGGTTACGGAGAAGTAAGTGCCATTCGTAACCGCGACCTTGACCGTGAGTACGAAATCGCCCTCCACGGCTCGGCTCGCGAGTAAGCGGATCGGGCCGGCCTCATCCGGCTCGGCTTTCGGGAGGTCGGCCGGCAGGGTGATGGTGAGCGCGTTGCCTCCGTTCACTTCAAACTGACACTTCGTACTCGGCTCGCAGAGGCCTCCGAACACGCCCAACGCCGGGCGGTGCTTCGGCACCGGGGCACCACCGGCCAACAGTGGTAGCAGAGCGAGGGCAATCAGCACGCGGGGCATGGCAGACCTCCGAAGGGGAGGTAGCTTAGCCAAGCGAGTACCACGCCGTCAGCGCCAACCGTGGCGACACACATCAGAGGGATTGTTCGTCGTACTCGGTCGCTTCCGCGGCAGGCGGTTCCCGCTGCTCCCGGTCATCCTCGTCGAGCAGTTGCTGCACCTTCTGCCAGTCGATTACCTCTCTCGTCACAGGCCACGTGTGAGATGTGGCGGCCACCATGCCGAAGTCGCGGACGAACACGCCGAACAGCATGCCGCCGAACCCGCACCCGACGGGGATGAGGTAACTCTGGCCGAAGTACACGCCCACCCCGACGCCCGTCCCGAGGAGGGCGAAGTAGCCCAGCAGGATGAGGTACCGCCACCAGTTGGCCGATACCAGGCCGGCGGCGGTCGGGGACTCGTCGCGGAGCTTCAGCATGCTCTGCAACGTCTGTCGCTGACGGGGAGACAACCGACCCACGTCCGCCTCCACGGGGACGCGCCCCGGTTGTGTGATGTTCATCCCCGGTGTTCCGTCTTCACGCCAGGATGCCTTTCACCACGCTCCCGGCCACGTCGGTCAGGCGGAAGTCGCGGCCGCTGTAGCGGTACGTCAGCTTCTCGTGGTCCAGGCCGAGCAGGTGCAACACGGTGGCGTGGAAGTCGTTCACCGACACCTTCCCGTCGGCCGCCTTGAACCCGAATTCGTCGGTCGATCCGTAGGCAGTGCCGGCCTTCACCCCGCCGCCGGCCATCCACATCGTGAACCCGAAGTGGTTGTGGTCGCGGCCGTCGCCGTTCTCCGACACCGGCGTGCGGCCGAACTCCCCGCCCCAAATGACGAGCGTGTCGTCGAGCAGCCCCGTCTGCCGCAGCTCGGTCAGCAGGGTGGCGATGGGGCGGTCGATCTCGTCGCACTTCTTCTTCAGCTCGGCGTTGATGTTCGCGTGGTGGTCCCACCCGCCGAGTGAGAGTTGCACGAACCGCACGCCCCGCTCCACCAGCCGACGGGCGAGCAGACAGCCGCGGGCGAACTCGCCGGGGCCGTAGGCGTCTCGCACCCGTGGCGGCTCGCGGCGGAGGTCGAACGCCTCGCCGGCCGCCGTCTGCATGCGGAACGCCGTCTCCATCGCCTTCACCCGGGCTTCCAGTTGCGGGTCGTCGCCGGCCGTCGCCGCGTGAGTTTTGTTGAACGCCTGGAGGGCGTCGAGTTGCCTCCGCTGGTCGTCCAACTTGAGGGTCGGGTTCTTCAGGTGGCGGATCATCTTCTCCGGGTCGTCGGCGTTGGCCGACACCCGCGTCGCCTGGAACTGCCCGGGCAGGTAGCCGGCCCGCTCGAACCCGGCCTGCCCGAACCCGGCCCCCAGCGACACGAACCCCGGCAGGTCGGCGTTCTCCGACCCCAGCCCGTAGGACACCCACGCCCCGATGCCGGGGTTGTTGGCGTCGATCCGCCCGCTGGCCAGGAAGTTGGCCGCCGGCGAGTGGTTCGGGTTGATCGCGTGGACGGCCCGCAGCACGCACAACTCGTCGGCCTTCTTTCGGATCTCCGGTAACAGGTCGCTCACCGGCAGACCGCTTTCCCCGCCTGGTCGGAACTTGAACGGCGACGGCAGCAACCCGCCGGTGATGCGTTCGGTGCGGAGGTCGGCACTTCCGGGCCGCTTGCCGGCGTGCTTCTCCAGCGACGGCTTCGGGTCAAACAAATCGAGGTGCGACGGCCCGCCGGCCATGAACAGGAAGATGACCCGCTTGGCCTTCGGGGCGTGGTGCGGCTTGGCGACGGGTGTGTCGGCGGACCGCAGGTAGCTGGACAGGCCGAGCAGCCCGACGCTGCCGCCGAGGTTGCGGAGCATCGCCCGACGGGTCGGGGCGAAGGGGTCGAATAGTTCCGGGTTCCGAGTTCCGGGTTCCGAGTTGGGAACCACTTTCCGGACCGGGTTTCTGCTTGAAAGCGTCATAGTGGTCCACCAACTCGGAACCCGGAACTTTACTGAAGGAACAAGAACTCGTTGCTCGCCAGCAGGACCTGGGCGAGCAGTTCCCACGCCGGGTTGTCACCGTCCTTCGCCGGGCGGATCAGTTTCGCCGCCACCGCCAGTTCCTCCGTCGTCGGGTCGCGGAGGTACACCTTGCGGAACAAAACCGCCGTCCCCTCCTCCATCAACTTCCCCGACACACCCTTCGCCAGCCCCGCGGCCGCCTGCCGCACGAACGGGCTGTTCAGGAAGTACAACTGCTGCACCGGGGTGACGGTCACCTCCCGCTTCTCGCCGTGCCCCTTCGGGTCGGGCAGGTCGAACAGCCGGTGAACGTCCGCCGGCCGCTCGCGGCTCACCTTGCCGTACACCGTGCGGCGGACGCTCCGCGGGCTGTCCAGGTTGTCCGACGGGCCGCCACCATTCAGGTCGAGTTGCCCGCTCAGCGCCAGCATCGCGTCCCGCCACTGCTCCAGTTCCAGCCGCTTGCGGGGGCCGTGCCACAGCCACTTGTTATCGGGATCGCTGGCCGGCGGGGCGTCGGTCCGGCTGGCCTGCCGGTACGCGGCGGACAGCACCAGCTCCTTCACCAGCCACTTGACCGACCACTTGTGAGCGACGAACCGGGCGGCCAGATCGTCGAGCAACTCCGGGTGCGACGGCTTCTCGCCGAGCAGGCCGAAGTTACTCGGCGTGGTGACGAGCGGGCGGCCGAACACCCACCCCCACGCGCGGTTGACGAACACGCGGGCGGTCAGCCCGGCGGCATCCGTCACGATCGCGTCGGCCAGTTCCCGCCGCCCGCTGCCGTCCGTGAACGCCTTCGGCTCGCCCGTCGACAGGACGCTCAGGAACCGCCGCGGGACGACCGCCCCCGGCCGGGCCGGGTCGCCGCGGACGAACACCGGCAGGTTCACAGGCTCGCCCGGCTTGTACTCGACGAGCGTCCACGCCGGGTCGTCGCCGTTCACCCGCGTGCCGGCATCCCGCACCACGTTCGCCAGCCGCCCCACGTCCAGCTTCTTCTCCCGCGCCTTCAGCTCCTCCACCCGCGCGTCCAGCGCCTTCGCTTTCGCCTCGAACGGCCGCGGGTCCCGCTTCTCCTTCCTCGCCGTCTCCCGCATCTCCTTCGCGTAGCTCGCCCGCTGGGTGGCGTCGAGCAACTCCACCCGCACCGCGTTCAGGGCGAACGGGTCGGCGTCCGCGTCGGGCCGCAGCGCCCGCTCCACCAGTTGGGTGTTCGCCATCACCCCGGCGAGGGCGTAGTAGTCCTTGGTGGAGATCGGGTCGAACTTGTGGTCGTGGCAGCGGGCGCACGCCACCGTCAGCCCGAGGAACCCGCGGGTGATCACGTCCACCCGCTCGTCCCACTCGTCGGCCACGAACGCGGCGATCACGTCCTTCGACAGCTTCGGCTCCTTGTGGTACACCGGCGACAGGCCGAGGAAGCCGAGGGCGGGCAGGTCATCCGGGTCGGCGTCGGGCAGCAGGTCGGCGGCCAGTTGCAGGCGGACGAAGCGGTCGAACGGCACGTCGGCGTTGAACGCCGCGATCGCCCAGTCGCGGTAGCGGTGCGGGTGCCGCGGCGGCTTGCAGGTGGCCTCGCCGGTCGAGTTGTCCTCCGCGTACCGGGCCACGTCGAACCAGTGCCGCGCCCACTTCTCGCCGAACCGCGGCGACGCCAGCAGTTCGTCCACCAGCATCTCGTACGCGTCGGGGCGGTCGTCCTTCACGAACGCTTCCACCCGCTCGACGGTCGGCGGCAGGCCGATCAGGTCGAAATACACCCGGCGGATGAGGGTGCGGCGGTCGGCGGCCGCGGCCGGCTTGAGCTTCTGCTCGTCGAGGGTGCGGAGGACGAAGGCGTCGGCTTTCGTCAGCGGCCACTTCGGGTCGGACACCTTCGGGGCGGGCTTCTCGGCGATAGGCTGGAACGCCCAGTGCTTGCGGGGGTCGTCTTCCGGCTTGGCGGGCGTGCCGGCCGGCAGGGGTGCCCCCATCGCCACCCACGCCTTCAGGTCCGCCACGGCAGCGGCCGGCAGCTTCTTCTCCGGCGGCATGGCCGGCACGTCGGCGGCGTGAGCGGTCACCAGCAACAGCAAACTCTTCTCGTCCTTTGCCGTCACCACCGGGCCGGAATCGCCGCCGGCCCGGATGGCCTCCGGGGTGTCGAGCTTCAACCCGCCCTTCGACTTCTTGCCGGCGGTCGAGTGGCACGCGTAGCAGTGGTCGGCGAGGAGCGGACGCACCTTCTTCTCGAAGAAGGCGACGCCGTCGTCGGCCCGCGCGACACCCGAACAGGTGGCGAGGAGGAGTGCCGCCAGCGGCGGGGCGATGGTGGCGACACGCATGTCCGGTTCCGCAGGTCGGAGTGGGTCAGGGTACCAGAGCGGGGCGGCCGGTTCAACGCGGCCGGCGGCGTCCGCCGGCTCGGCTGCCGTGCGGTTTGATGGTAGAAACGACCCGAAGGGGGGGGTGGGCGGACCCGTTTCCCGTTTCCGGCAACCCGACGCACCTTGCCCCGGCCGGCGGCCGGCGGTCACAATCTCACCTCCCCCCCGCGGGCCGACCGCCCGCCCCGCTCGTCCGCCCCACAGAGGCGACGACAGCCATGACGTTCACCGAGGTGATTCACCGGACCATCGCCCTCGCCCAGGAACTCGACGCCGTCACCGAGGCCGCCCTCGAACGGGTGGGCCGCAAGATCGGCGAGCTCCGCCTCGTGCGGGGTGACGAACTGCCCCTCGGCCCGCCCCCGCCGGAGTGGCACGCCCTCCGCCAGTTCCTGGGCGAACTGCCGCCGGCCTACGTCTGCATGACGGCGACCGTCCTGTACATCGGGCGTGGGGACTTCGACGCCGAAGACCTGCTCGACGCCTACGTGGAGGTGAGCGAACGCGGCGGCAAGCCGGGCGAGCTGGCCGACCACATCGCGGGCAAGCCGCTGGCGAGGTACCTGACCGACGGGCTGGAGGCGCTCGCCGCCGCCGGGGTGGCCCCGGACGAGCTGCTCCGCGGGTGAGGCGGCGGTTCGCCGCGCAGCCGATCACGGCCGTTTGACAGGGGTTGGTTGATCGGGTAGCCTCGACGGGGAACCCGCGAGGCACCCGACGGCCAAACCCGCCGGGTTAGGCTGCGCAGGCGCAATCGAATAACAAGTTCGGCCACCGGAGGCGCGGAGGGGCGGATGTCGCTGACGTGGGCCGACCTGCTGATCGAGGACATCACGCCCGACCAGTTCCGCGCCTGGATCGCGCCCTGGCACGGGGTCGTCACCGGGACCGTCGCCCCGGCGTTCCTGAGCAAGTTCGGGTTCTGGTTCCTCCGCCGGCCGGAGGGGCACGTCGAGATGCTGGACGTGTTCACCGGGCAGCTGCACCGGGCGGCCGACAGCTACGAGGAGTTCGTCCGCGAGGTCAACGAGCAGTGGTGGCAGGAGGTGTACCTGCTCTCGGGGCTGGTGCTCCGGCTGCACGAGGCGGGCAAGGTGCCGGGGCCGGGCCAGTGCTACGCCCTCGCCCCGCACCCGGCGGTCGGCGGCCCGAATCCGGCCAACGGGGAGGCGGTCGATCCGCGGTTCGTGCTGGTCGTGGACGTGGTGGTCTGGCAGGCCATCTGTGCGCAGTCGCTGGGGCTGGGGCCAGCGGCCGAACCATCCGCTGCGGCAGACCGCGGGGGCATGTAGCGGTTCCGTTACCCGCCGCTCACCGAGCCCCCGCGGCTGCTGAGCGGGGTCGTTCGCCCGTCGCTCATTCGTCTCCGGCGTTCGAGGCAGGGCGGGAAAGAGGGTTTGTGGAAACCGTCGCTCCCGCCCGCCCCATCGGGCCGTTTCTACAGTCATCTGCGTTCGGAGGGAAATGATTGTAGAAACCCCCCGAACACAAGGGGGGTTAAGGGGGATTCACGCAATCATTCCTCTCCGCCCTCCTCTTCTCCGGGGTGGGTGACCAGTTCGAGCCGGCGGTAGCGGTACGCCCCCGCCTTGTTCCCTGCCCCCTCCTTCCGCCACAACTTGCCGCACTCGGCTTCGAGGACGCTGCGGAAGCGGATGTTGTTCTTCCGCACCCCGTCCGGCAACTGCTCCCAGATCTCCTCCCTCGTCATGCCGTCCGGGTCGTCGGCCGGCAGCACGGCCAAGATCGCCTGCCGCAGTTCGTCCTTCCGCCCGTCCTCCACCTTGCCCCGCGTGTCCACCGCCGCCGCGTCCGGGTCGACGTGGGCGAAGCCGGTGCCGTCCTCGGTCATCTCGATCAGCCACTCGTCCGGGATGCCGGCCATGCGGCCGTACCCCTTCAGCACCCGCCGCCGGCCGTGCGGGTCGGTGGACTTCGCCGCCCGCCGCAGTTCCATCGTCACGTCCACGAACCCGACCAGCGCCCCGCTCCCCCGCGTGCCGGTGCCCTCCTGCCCGTCCGCACGCGGGCACTCAGGCCGAGGGAGTCGGCCCGCCGCGCCTACTCGTCCGGGCGTTGTTCCGTGACGCCCGTTGCGGGAGACGAACCGGCGGCTCGCGCCGCTCGGCGGGCCGGGTTCGCCGGATGGTGGAAACGGGAAATGGTGGAAATGCCCCCCGGTTCGGGCCGCTTCCTCCAACAATCGCCGGGGGCGGTGGAGTAGTGTACAGAAGTCAGTTCACGCACACCGAAGGGAAGTGGGGTGGTGCGAACCGGCGGAAGTCAAATGGATCGGCGGCGGGGAATTGCCGCCGCTACCCGGCGTACCCGTTCGGGTGCCGGCGGTGCCACGCCCACGCCGTCTCGACGATCTGCCGCAGGGTCGGGTACTTGGCCTCCCACCCCAGGTCGCGGCGGATGCGGTCGGCGGCGGCCACCAGTTCGGGCGGGTCGCCCGCCCGCCGCGGCCCCTCCCGCACGGCGATCGGCCGCCCGCTCACCTCCTCGCACGTGCGGACCACCTGCCGCACGCTGCTGCCGCGGCCGGTGCCCACGTTCCACGCCTTGAACGTGCCCGGTTCGACCGCCCCGAGCGCCCGCAGGTGGGCGTCGGCCAGGTCCTCGACGTGGACGTAGTCCCGCACGCAGGTGCCGTCCGGGGTGGGGTAGTCGGTGCCGAACACGTCCAGGTGCGGCCGCCGCCCGAGGGCCACCTGCAGGGCGAGGGGGATGAGGTGCGTCTCGGGCGTGTGGTCCTCCCCGCGGGTGCCGTCGGCCGCCGCCCCGGCGGCGTTGAAGTACCGCAGGGCGGCCACCCCCAGCCCGTACGCCGGGGCGTAGTCGGCCAGCATCCGCTCGACGGCCAGCTTGGTGTTCCCGTACGGGTTCACGGGGAGTTGCGGGTGCCCCTCGGCGATGGGCACCGCCTGAGGCACGCCGTAGGTGGCACAGGTGCTGGAGAAGACGACCCGCGTCACCCCGTGCCGCCGCACCCGCTCGAGCAGGGTGAGGGTGTTGGCCATGTTGTTCCGGTAGTACGCCGCCGGGTCGGTGACGGACTGGCCGACGTAGCAACTGGCCGCGAAGTGGATGACCGCGTCCACCCGCTCGACGGTCAGCAGGTGGTCCAGGCGGTCGGCGTCGGCCAGGTCGCCGACCCGCAGCACGCCCGCCGGGACGGCCGGGCGGTGGCCGGCACTCAGGTTGTCGTACACCACCACCGCGTGCCCGGCGGCGAGCAGCGTGTGGACGGTGAACCCGCCGATGTACCCGGCCCCGCCGGTGACCAGAACCCGCATGCCCCTCCCCTCCGAACGGGCGGCCGTGCCCGACGGTCTCTTGTTACGCGGACGGCACTCGCCGAACTACCGCAGGTTCACCGCCACGACCTCCTTCCCGTCCCGCAGGTAGACGCGGTCGCCCACCACGGTCGGTGGGGTCCACGACCGGCCGGTGGCGTCGAACCCGCTCCCCTCCTTCACCCCGCCGTCGGCGAACTGGCACCGGGCCAGCCGCCCCTTCCCGCTCAGCAGCAGCGGCACGCCGCCGGCCAGCACCGGGTTGGCGTCCTTCCACTTCTTGTCCTCCCACAGCACCTCGCCGTCCTTCAGGCTGACCGCCCCGAACCCGTCGCCCCACGCCCCGTACAGCACGTCGCCGGCCGCCACCCAGGTGCAGTAGAAGAACTTCGGGGCCGCCTTCCACACCTCCTTGACGGCGAACTGGTCGCCGCCCTTCGTCACCTTCAGCAGCTTCAGGCCGTTCGCCCCCTGGCCGGAAATCACGACCCGGTCGTCGGCCAGAACGAGGGGCGAAGGGACGTTCGTCAGCCCCGGCATGGGCAGGGTGTAGGTCCACAGTTCGCGGCCGTCGGCCGGCGAGTACCCGCTCACCTTGTTCCGGCTCAGGTGAACGATCTGCTCGGTCCCGCACAGTTTCACCACCTGGGGCGTGGCGCAACTGGCCGCGTCGTCGCCCGTCCGCCACTTCTCCTTCCCGGTCGCCGGGTCGAGCGCCACGAGGGCCGGCCCCTTCTTCCCGCCGGTCGGGATGAGCACCAACTCGCCCAACGGCACCGGGCTGCCGGCGAACCCGAACTCGGGCGAGACTGCCGCGAAGTCGGTGGTCAGCTCTTTCTCCCACAGCACCTTGCCGGTGGCCGCATCCAATGCCGACACGTGCCCGGTGTACCCGATGGCGATCACCCGCCCGCCGCTCACGCACGGGGTGGCCTGCGGGCCGCTCTTCCCGCCCTTCACCGGCGTGTCGCCCTTCGGCAGTTTCTCCACCGCGTACTTGTGCTCCCACAGTGGCTTGCCGTTCTTCGGGTCGAGGGCGATGACCCGCTCGGTGCCTCGGGTCGGGTCGCCCTTGTCCCGCACGCCGTCCGTGGTGAACAGCCGGGTGCCGTCGCCGACGACCCCGGATTCCCCCAACCCGATCGGGACCCGCCACGCGACGGCCTTGTCGGTCAGTGTGTCGGGCGGTACGGCGGTGGTGGTGAAGTCGCCGGCCGGCCCGCCGAACCGGGTCCAGTCGGCGGCGAGGGCGGGGGCGGTGGCGACGAGCAGGCACAGGAGGCCGCGTGTCATGGGGCACCGGGTGCGGGGTGGGGTCGGGGTATTCGTAGTCGCCGGTCGCCCGGATTCGCTCAAGTGCGTGCGGTTTCCTGCCGATGCGCACCGGGGGCCGTGTTGCACGTCCCCCCGTTTCGTCTAGTATGATTCCTCGTTCACCTCACCGCACCGGGGCACCGCCTCTGATGGGCAAACTCGTCGAACGCACCACCACCTCGCCCGACGGCGGCCCGTGGACGCTCCAGGACGCCGCCGACACGTACAGCGTGCAGAACTGGGGGAAGGGGTACTTCGGCATCAACGCCCAGGGGAACGTGGTCGTCCACCCGACCAAAGACCCGGCCCAGTCGATCGACATCAAGGAGCTGATCGACCAGCTGCAGCACCGCGGCATCCAGCTGCCCATCCTGCTGCGGTTCACCGACGTGCTGCGGCACCGCATCGGCGAGATGGCCGACGCGTTCAACCGGGCGATCGGCGAGTACGGGTACCAGAACAAGTACAGTTGCGTCTACCCGATCAAGGTGAACCAGCAGCGGCAGGTGGTGGAGGAGGTGCTGCACATCGGCAAGCAGTACGGGTTCGGGCTGGAGGCCGGGAGCAAGCCGGAGCTGCTGGCCGTGCTGGCCATCACCAACGGGGCGGACGTGCCCATCATCTGCAACGGGTTCAAGGACGACGAGTACATCAAGATGGTGGTGCTGGCGAAGAAGATCGGCAAGAACATCATCCCGGTGGTGGAGAAGCTGAGCGAGCTGGAGCTGATCGTCAAGTACGCCGAGGAGCTGGGGGTGCGGCAGCCGATCGGGGTGCGGGTGAAGCTGGCCACCCGCGGGGCCGGGCGGTGGCGGGGGAGCGCCGGGTACCGCAGCAAGTTCGGGCTGACGCTGACCGAGGTGCTGGAGGCGTTCGAGTACCTGAAGGCCCGCGGGCTGGGCGACTGCCTGCAGATGACGCACTTCCACATGGGCAGCCAGATCACCAACATCCGCAAGGTGAAGGAGGCGCTGAACGAGGCCGCCCGCATCTTCGCCGAGCTGGTGTCGCTCGGGGCCGGGCTGAAGGTCATCGACGTGGGCGGCGGGCTGGGGGTGGACTACGACGGCAGCCAGACGGACTTCGAGAGCAGCATCAACTACACCCTGCAGGAGTACGCGAACGACGTCGTCTTCCGCATCAAGACGGTGTGCGACGAGGCCGGGGTGCCGCACCCGCAGATCATCAGCGAGAGCGGGCGGGCGCTGGTGGCCTACCACAGCGTGCTGGTGTTCGACGTGCTGGGGACGAGCAACTACGACGCCTGCACCGCCCCCGACAGCATCCCGGCCGACAGCCCGCAGCCGCTGCAGGACCTGTTCGCCATCCACCGCGACCTGACCAAGAAGAACTGCATCGAGAGCTACCACGACGCCGTCCAGGAGATGGAGGAGTGCCTGGGCACGTTCAACCTGGGGTACATGCCGCTGGTGCAGCGGGCGCAGGCCGAGCGGCTGTTCTTCGCCATCGGCCGCAAGCTGCAACGCGTCGTGAAGGAGTTGGACTACGTGCCGGAGGAGTTGCAGGGGCTGGAGTCGCTCATGTCCGACACCTACTTCTGCAACTTCAGCCTGTTCCAGAGCATGCCCGACTCGTGGGCCATCAAGCAGCTGTTCCCGGTGATGCCGATTCACCGCCTGGGTGAGAACCCGGTGCGGCGGGCGGTGCTCGGCGACATCACCTGCGACTCGGACGGCAAGATCGACCAGTTCATCGACCTGCGGGACGTGCGGAGCACGCTGGAGT
>CAYMHO010000238.1:0-2096 GCA_964390195.1 uncultured Fimbriiglobus sp.
CCACCCACTCCTCCTTCGTCCGCAGTTCGTACTTCGTCACCGGCTTGCCGTCCTCGACCTTCTCCACCGGCTCGTAATACGAGGTGCCCTTCCACACCCGAGCGGTCGGCTTCACCTCGTCGAACGTGACGACCACCGTGACCCCCTCCTTCTCCGGCAGGTGCCGCACGTTCTTGGCGTTCGCCGCCAGGACGCCGGTGATCAGCCCGTGCAGGCTACCCGGCTCGCACACCGCCGCCCGCGGTTTGTCGCCCTTCGGCTTGTCGGCCGGCTTCGGCTGCCCGCCCCGCACGTCCTGCTTCACCCGGTCCCAGTCGGACACAACCGGCTCGCCCTTCGGCACGTCAGTGTGGCAATTGGTGCAACTGGCAAGCGACACGGCGGTCGACACGGCCGAGTGAACCTGCGGCTGGTGGCAGACGTTGCACGACGAGTTCAGGCCGACGCGGTCGGCGTGGGCCGTCCGCGGGGTGCCGGCCGGCACGTGCAGGGTGAACACCACCCCGGCCCCCGGCAGGTACACCCCGTCGAACGGGCCGACCGACGAAGTGACCGTCGTGCGGGTTTTGGCGTCGCCGATGAACTGGCCCTTCGCCGGGTCGCCAACCCCTTGCCCGTCGGGGGTGGGCACCAGTTCGGTGTGAACGCCCGTCTTGTCCGGCAGGCCGGCCGCCTTGTTCAGCAGCCGCCGCAGGATCTCGACATCCTCGTTCCGTTGGGCGGCCCGTTCGGCGTCGATCTTGGCGTCCACCTTCGTCACCACCTCGGGCGTCTGGGCGAAGGCGACGGCGGGTAGGAGGAACAGCACTGGGAGGTAGCGGAGCACGGGGATGTCCTCGGACTGGTTTGGTGAGCCGCGAGCCAACGGCGAGCGCGTCGAGTCAAGGCCCGACTTTCGCCTTGCGGGCGCTGAACACGGCGTCGTACAGGGCGGAGTGCGTCTTCTCGGCGTCGGCGAACTGGCGGGCGGTGTCCGCCTCGAACGCCGTCAACTTCTTCGTCAGTGCGGCGATCTTCAACTGTTGCTGCTGGTCTCGGTCGTTCACGTCGGCCGCCAGGGTCAGCAGCAGGTCTTGCAACTCGGCGTGCTTCCGGTTCGTCGCCTGGAGGTCGGCCAGTTGTTCCGACTGCCTGTTCAACAACTGCTCGATTCGCGGGTCGGGCGGGGTGGTCGGCGACGGGGCCGGCTCCGGCGGGGTGCCCCACCGCACCGCGAACTCGTGACCGCTGAACCGGAACTCCAGCCGCGGCAGAAGGGCGACCAGCAGCACGCCCGCGGCCAGTGCCGCCACCCCGACCGACACCCGCCGCCACCGCCGACTGACAGCGGCCTGACGCTCGGCTGCGGCGCGGTAGACGGCGGCCAGGTCCACCGGTTTCGGCTCCGGTACTGGCACGGCGTCGAGCAACTTGCGGAGGTCGGGGAAGTCGTCAGGCATGGGAACCTCGTTCGCCGAGTTTCGGCACCAGCACCTCTTCCAGCTTCTTCATCGCCACCGCGAACCGCGATTTCAGCGTCGTCGCCGGCACCCCGAGCATGCGGCTCATCGCCTCGAAGTTCAGGTCCTCGTAGTGCCGCAGGATCACCACCTCGCGGAGCGGGTCGGGCAGTTCGGCCAGGGCCGCGTTCACCACCTCGGCCTGCTGTTGGGTGTCGAACGCCGGTTCGCCTTCGACCGCCGGGTGAGCCGTCGGCAGGAGCGTCTGGTGCGACCGGCGGGCCTGTCGGCGGGCGGCATCGCGGGCCAGGTTCAGGGCGATCTGGTACAGCCACGTCTTGAACGTGCCGCCGTGCGTGTACCTCGCCCCTTTCAAATACACCCGCAGGAACACCTCTTGGGTCAGGTCTCCGGCCAGATCGGCGTTCCGCGTCAGCCGGATCAGAAACCGCCCGACCGGCCGTTCCCACGCGCGGACGATCTCCTCGAACGCGGAGCGGTCGCCGTCGGCCCACCGCCGCATCCGCTCGCCGTCCGGGTCTGGGGGGGCGTCGGCCATAGATTTGCCAGTCTAACGCGGCCGGTCGGCGAACCGACGAACCAAAAGGTGAACCGGCGGTGTGAGCCGGCTGGGTCTCGATCACCCAGCCGGCTCAC
>CAYMHO010000238.1:2106-2857 GCA_964390195.1 uncultured Fimbriiglobus sp.
GGCGCCCCCCCCCCACACAACTGGGCCCGGGGGGGGGGGGCGCGGGGGGGGCCCCCCCCCCCCCGCCGCCCCCCGCCGCCGGTTCACCATTTTTGCCATGCGGCGTTCGTAAACTGCCTCTTCCCTCTCACGGAGCTATCCCATGACCCCGCTTCAGTCGATCGTGGCGGCCGGAACCAAGCTGTGGCTGGATTCGGTGGACCCGGACGAGATCGCCCGCAACCGCGCGCTCGGCGCCACCGGTGCCACCTCCAACCCGATCATCATTTCGGACCTGTTGAAGACCGGCCGGTGGGACGCCGACATCAAAGCCCTGGCCGCCAAGGGGCACGACGACGAGGCCATCGCGTGGGCGATGACCGACACGCTGGTGAAGCAGGCTCAAGGGGTGTTCCAGCCGGTGTGGGAGGGCACCAAGGGGAACGACGGGTGGGTGAGCTTCGAACTCGACCCGCTGCTGGAGGACCCGGAGCGCAAGCTGCCCGCCGCGGAGAAGGCCAAGCGGTACGTCGAGCTCGGCAAGAAGTGGGCGGCGGGTCACACCAACCGGATGATCAAGGTGCCGGCCACCGACGGCGGGCTGCTGTGTTTGGAAGAACTCGTGGCCGCCGGGGTGTGCGTGAACGTCACCCTGATCTTCAGCGAGCGGCAGTACAACGCGGCGCGGGAGGCGTGCTGGAAGGGCATCCAGCGGTTGGCCGACAGGAGCAAGGTGAAGACCGTCTACAGCATCTTCGTCAGCCGGCTGGAC
>CAYMHO010000238.1:2867-11027 GCA_964390195.1 uncultured Fimbriiglobus sp.
GGTGCCCGACCTCTCGGCCGCGGCGCAAGGGCACGTGGGCATCGTGAACGCCAAGCGGATCTGGAAGCTGAACCAGGAGTTCTGGGCCGGCAAGGGACTACCGCTTCAGCAGGAGATGATCTTCGCCAGCACCGGCACGAAGAAGAAGGAAGACCCGGCGTGGAAGTACGTCGAGGCGTTCTGCGGGTCGGACATCGAGACCAACCCGCCGGCCACCAACGCGGCCGTTCAGGACAGCGGGCGGACGTTCACCGCTCACGTGAGCGAACTGCCGCCGAAGGCGGTGCTCGACGAGATCGACGCCAAGGTGGACATGCAGAAGCTGGAAGAGACACTCATGGCCGAGGGGATTGCCAAGTTCGCCGACCCGCACAAGGCGCTCATCAAGCTGATCGGTAGCAAACGGGGCTGAAAAACCAGACTAACCACAGAGGCACAGAGACACAGAGAAGGCAAGAGGCAGTTCTGTTCTACCCTGCTCTCATGTCTTCTCTGTGTCTCTGTGCCTCTGTGGTTAGTCCTTGACTCTCCATCCACGCCCGGAAGTTGACCGCCTCAACCGGGAACTCGGCCCGCTTCACCAGCATCGGGAAGTGCCCGTCCACCCACCCGCGGGCGGCGGCCTCCTCCCACGGCACGTCGCCGATCGCCCGCGACTTCAGCAGCACCAACTTGTCGGCGTTCACGTACAGGGCGACCGCCAGGGCGAGCGAGTCGCTGGTCACGGCCCACGTGTGCGGCACGCCGTCGTGCTGGCGGAAGAACTCGAACTCGTCCAGCACGAACACCCGGTCGGGGTCGTCCCACCGCTTCTGTTCCAGTTCGCCCCACGTCGGGTTGTCGAGCAGTTCGGCGTCGGGCAACAGGTGAACCAGCAGACGGGCGGTGACGGACAGGGTCCGCACGGCCAGCCAGTGCGCCGCCTCGTCACCCAGATCGTGAACCCGATCCAGGGCACGAATGACGTCGGCGAACGGCCCGCCGCCTGGCACGAACAGCACCGGCGCGGGCTGCTCCGCCGCCCACCGGGCGAGCGCCGGCCCGAGTTGCGGCAGGTCGAACAGGCTGCCACCGACTTTCGCGACGATCACAGAGGTTTCTCCCTTGCCAGCGTCGCCACCGCGAACGCCGGCGCGCACTCGCTCAGCCCCGGCCCGAGCCGGTCGTTCAAGCTTATCACTTCATCGAAGTTCGCCCGCACGGATTGCACCGCCCGCCGGGCCAGGAACTCGCCCGAGCCGCTGACGATCGCCCACCGCCGCACCCCGAGCGACTCCCGCTGGAGGCCGATCGCCCGCCGCGTTTGGTGTTCAACAGCCTTTAGCACGAGTTGGAACTGGGTGTCGGCGGCCATCGTCGCCAGCCGTCGCGTTTCGGCCTCGGTCACGGTCGTCCGGTCCCCGCCCAGCATGTGGGCGATGCGGGAGTGTGCCCCGCGAACCGTCGCCGCCCGGCTGTCGGCGGTGTCGCAGTCGATCGGGTCTTCGGGAATGTGCCCGAGCAGCAAATGAGCATCGAGGGTGGTGGCGAAGAACTCGGCACAGTTCTCCCCCGGTGGGAGGAGGGCACACAGGGGGGTGCGTTTCACGCCGGTGTAAACCAGTTCCAAGTTTCGCAACCGTTCGGTGTCGGTCTTCCCGTGCGCCCACGGGGTGCCGTCCAGGATCGGAATCACGTCCGTGGTGGTGCTCCCCACGTCGATCAGCACGCACGTCCCCAGACGCAGATACCCGCCGGCGAAGGTGGCCAGGGCGTGCCAGTTGGCGGCGGCCACCTCGTTCCACCGGCCGCGGGCCTGATTACTGTCGAGGAAGGTGCCGGCCGTACTCCAGAACCGCACCGGCCACGCCCGGCTGACGTTCAGCACGGCGGTGACGATCGCGTTCACCCCGGCCTCTTTCGTGTCGAAGCAGTCGCACAACTCGCCGGTCATGGTGACGGCGAACTCTTCGACGTTGTCGAATTGTGCGATCAGTTCGGCGAGAGCCGCCGGCAGCCTGTCCGGTTGTTTCCACAAGGGGAACGGCAGGCTCACCCCCCGCCCGCCGGGGTTCGGGGTGGCCGCCTTCAGGTTCGCCCCGCCGATATCCAGTCCTAAAACAACGTGGGACATACTCGCAAAAGATACAAGGTCCGGGCATGGCTCGCTATCTGGTCGGCATCGACCTGGGAACCACCAACACCGCACTCGCCTACGTCGATCTGAAGGCGAAGGCGAAGGGCGGGCCGAAGCTGCACACCTTCCCGGTGCCGCAACTCGTCGGCGCGGGGCAGATGGGCGAACAACCGCTGCTGCCGTCGTTCCTCTACCTGCCCGGCCCGCACGACCTGCCCGACGGGGCGACCGCCCTTCCCTGGGACAAGGCCGCGACCGAGGTGGTCGGCCAGTTCGCCCGCACGCACGGGGCGAAGGTGCCGGGCCGGCTGGTGAGTTCGGCGAAATCTTGGCTCTGCCACCCGGGGGTGGATCGAACCGCCCCGCTGCTCCCGTGGGCCGCCCCGCCAGAGGTGAACCGACTTTCACCACTCGAAGTGTCGGCGAAGTACCTGCGGCACCTGGTGAACGCCTGGAACTCGGCGAAGGGCCGTGCGGCGGAGGACTTTCTCGAAGAGTGTCCGGTCGTCCTCACCGTGCCGGCCAGCTTCGACGACGTGGCCCGCAACCTGACCGCCGACGCCGCACGCCAAGCGGGACTCAAGCACGTCACACTTTTGGAGGAACCGCAGGCCGCGTTCTACTGCTGGTTGGGCATGCACACGGCCGACGACGCCGGGCGGGTGACACCGGGCATGCGGTGCGTGGTGATTGACGTGGGCGGCGGCACGTCCGACTTCAGCCTGATCCGGGCCGGCGAAGAGGGCGGGGAAATGACGTTCGCCCGCGACGCGGTCGGCGATCACCTGCTGCTCGGCGGCGACAACATGGACCTCGCCATCGCCAAGGGGGTGGAGGCGAAGCTGAGCGGCAAGCTCGACGCCGGGCAGTTCGGTTCGCTGGTGCAAGCCTGCCGCGGGGCGAAGGAGGCGCTGCTCGGCCCGAACCCGCCAGCCGACTACGCCGTCACCGTCGTCGGCAAGGGCCGGTCGGTGATCGCCAGCAGCGTGACCGCCCACGTCTCGCCCGAAGACCTGAAGACGATCCTGTTCGACGGCTTCTTCCCGCTGGTGCCCTTCGACGCCGAGCCGACCCGCACCGCCCGCGCCGGCCTGCAAGAGATGGGCCTGCCGTACGTCGCCGACCCGGCCGTCAGCAAACACCTGGCGTCGTTCCTTCGTCAGCAGTTGCCCGCCGGCGAAGCCCCCGATGCGATCCTCTTCAACGGCGGGGTGTTCCAGCCGAAGCCGCTCCGCGAGCGGATCGTGGAAGTGATGTCCCCGTGGTTCAGCAAGCCGCGGAAGCCGTGGAAGCCGGTCGTGCTGACCAACCCGAGCCTGGATCTGGCGGTGGCGTGGGGGGCGGCGTACTCGGCGTGGCTGCGGCACAGCGGCGGCAAGCGGATCGGCGGGGGGACGGCCCGGAGCTATTACGTTGGCGTGGCGGATGACCAGTCGGACGGCAAGCGGGCGGTGGTCTGCGTGGTGCCGAGGCGGTTGCAAGAAGGCGAAGAGGTCGCCATCCCGAAGCCGGAACTGGAACTGGCGCTGGGCGAGCCGGTGCTGTTCCCGCTCTACACCTCGACCGTGCGGAGCGACGACCACCCCGGCGACGTTCTGCGGGTGTCGCCCTCGCAGTTGCTGGAGTTGCCCCCGCTGCACACCATCCTCCGCGGCGGCAAACGGAGCGGGGTGAAGCGGGTGCCCGTCACGCTCGCGGCCAAGAGCACCGAAATCGGCACGCTGGAGTTGTTCTGCGTCAGCAAGGAGAACAACCGCTGGAAGCTGGAGTTCAACGTCCGAGACGTGGTGAAGCCCCGCGACGAGGCGAGCCGCGATGCGGAGGGGAGCGTGCAGGAAGCACCCGCCGCCCTGCTCGACGTGTTCGACGAGGCCAAGACACAGGCCGCCGGCGAACTCATCCGCAAGTGCTTCGCCACCGGCACGCCCTCCCCGCAGGAACTGACCAAGCAGGTGGAAGCGGCCATCGAGCTGAACCGCCAGGAGTGGCCGACGGGCCTGTGCCGGCGGCTGTGGGACCACCTGACCGAAGCCGCCGACCAGCGGGCGAAGACCCCGCCGCACCTGTCGCGGTGGTACAACCTGGTGGGGTTCTGCCTGCGGCCGGGGTTCGGCGACCCGATCGACCGCTACCGGGTGGAAGGGCTGTGGAAGCTGATTACGGCCACCGCCAGCGGGAGCATCAGCGGGGGGAACAAGCTGGTGGTGCCGGAGGGCGGGGCCGACTACTGGATCATGTGGCGGCGGGTGGCCGGCGGGCTGAACGGGGCGCTGCAGCAGGCGCTGTGGGCGCGGCTGAAGCTGGTGCTGCTGCCGCCGAAGAACAAGCCGCCGGCGAAGGTCCACCCGAACGAGCTGACCGAGATGTGGCGGGCGGCATCCAGTTTGGAGCGGCTCGACGTGAAGACCAAGGAGTTGCTCGGTGACATCCTGTTGTCACAGTTGAAGAAGCTGCCGCAGGTGCCGAACTACCTGTTCTGGTCGCTCACCCGGATCGGCGGGCGGGTGCCGTTCTACGGCCCGCTGAACGCGGTCCTGCACCCGAGCGTGGCCGAGCGGTGGCTGGAAACGGTGCTCGACTTCCGCCCGCAGGCCGAATCCGAACTGATGGGCTGGGCGTTCTGCGTGGCGCAGTTGGCTCGACGGAGCGGGCTGCGCGGCATGGACGTGGACGACGACGTGAGCGCCGGCGTGGCGAAGCTGCTGCGGTCGATCCGCGTGCCGGAGGCGTGGCCGCGGATGGTCGAACAGGTGGTGACGGACCAGGGCGACGAGCAGAACCGCATGTTCGGCGAGAGCTTGCCGATCGGGTTGCGGTTGAAGTGATTGACTCCCCTCTCCCCCGGCGGGAGAGGGGGGCAAAATCCCCCCAGACCGGGGGTCAGTGTTTACAGTTCTTGTCTCACTTGGCGGGCGGCAGCCCGCCGCCCCCGCCCCAGTTGACCGCCGGCAGTGGCCCGTCCAACCCGCCGGCCGGCTTCTGCCCGCCGACCGCCGCCACCCCGGCCCCTGCCGGCGGCCGGTCGTACTGGCTCTTCGACTGGAAGCCGGTCTGCACCACGCCGTCCTCGCGGGCCGGCGGCAGGCCGCCCGGCGGGGTCATCCCGCCCGCCTTCTTGCGGTACTGGATCTGCACCTTCCCCTCGTCGCTGCTGGCGAACAGGGAGCCGAACCCGCTGCTGGCGGTGGCGGCCATCCGGTCGGACTGTTGCACCGGGGCCTTCGGGTCGAACTGCTGGCCCGGCTTGCCCTTCATCACCACCTGCTCGATTTCGACGTCCCCCTCCTGCTCCTTCAGCTTGGCGATGGCCGCCTCCTGGTCGCTCGCCTTCAGCTCGATCACCCCGCCGTTCGGGTTCCGCTGCACGTAACTGAAGTTCTGGCAACCGACCCCGCCGAGAACGGCCAGGCCGCACGCCACCGCCGCGATCGTTCGACGCATCGCGAGTCCCCCGGAAAAATGTCTGGGCCGATCGGATTCCCCAATCCGAGTCCGACGGCCATACCGACCGATTCGGCCGCGTGCAAGGTGAAGTGCCGGGCCGACGCCCTCACATTTTCGGCTTCCATTTTCCGCCGATGTCGGCATAACCCGGCGGGGGAGATTGTCCGTCGCGGTCGGGGGGGCCGTCATGTCCGAAGAGATTCCGTTCGCCGACCAACTCGCCGCCGCCCGCGAGGCGTTCCGCCAGGAGCGGGACCGCGAGCGGGCGGAACTGGACAAACAGCGGGCCGACCTCGACAAGCGAGCGGAGCGGCTGAAAACCCTGCGGGCGGAGGTGCGGAACGAGCGGGACAAGGTGCGGAAGTCGTACCTGCGGTTCCTCAAGCGGATGAAGGCGAAGTGGTCGGGCGAGCGGATGGCGGTGGCCGGGGCCCGCGCCGCTGTGGACCGCGATCGTGCGGAAGTCGTTCGCCAACGGGAGCAGTTCCAGCAGGACCGCGACCGGCAGACGGACCAGTTGAACGAGTACAAGCGGCGGCTGTACCAGGCGTGGGAGCTGCTGGCCGAGAACCAGAAACGGCTGCTGGCCGACCGCCAACAGGCGGAGGCGTGGGTGACGCACCAGGCGGGGGTGGCCGACCGGCGGGTGCGGGAGAGCCTGGAGCGGGAACAACGGCTGAACGACGCCATCAGCGGGCTGGAGGGCCGGCGGGCGGCGGCGATGGCCGACATCGCCGGGCTGGAGGTGCGGGCGGCTAACCTGCGGGCGGTGGTGAAGCGGTTGGAAGAGCAGCGGGCGAAGGGGGAAACCCCACCGACCGATGCCGGGCTGGTGGTGGCACTGGAGCCGCCGGCGGTGCAGTTCGGGCTGCACGCCGACGCCGACCGCTGGCTGAGCGAGCTGCAGGAGAACACGCAGGCGTCGGCCCGCGAGCGGGCCAAGCTGGCGAGCGAGCGCGAACACCTGGACCGCAAGGTGGTAGACCTGGACGACCAGCGGGCGATCCTGGCCGAACACGTGGCGGCACTGGCCGTCGCCCGCCAACAGTGGCAGGCGAACGAGCACCGGCTGTTGACCGAGATGGAAGAACTCGCCCGTCAGGTGCGGCTGCGGGAACTGGCCGCCGACGACCGCGAACGGGCACTCGCCGATGCCGACGACCACCGCCGCCAACAGGAGGGGCAGTTGTCCGAACTGCGGGTGCGTCTGGAGCGGTGGCAGGCGACGCTCGCGGCCTACGAGGCGGCCGCCGGCACCGACCGCGACCGGACCGAGGGCGAACTGGCCGCGAGGCAGGGCGAACTGGAACGCCGGGCGGCGGCCCTGGAGGCGGTGCGGGGCGTGTGGATCGCCATGCGGGACGAGGAGCGGACGGCTCTGGAGGCGGAGTTGCGGGCGGCGGCCGCGGACCGCGAGCGACTGGCCCACCTGTGCGAGATGGCCGACAACGCCCGGCTGGCGTACCTGGAAGAAGCGGCGACCTTGGCGGCGGCGCAACTGGCCCGCACCGAACACGAGTCGAAGGGGAAGGATTCTCGGCGGCTGCGGGTGTTGAAGAAACGGTGGGAGACGCGGTTCGCCCAGTACCGGACGGACATCGACGCCCGGCTGAGTGTGGCGAAGGGCGAGTGCGAGCGGGCGGATGCCCGCATCCGGGAACTGCACGCAGCGGTGATCGAGGCGACCGCACGCCACGCCGCCGCGACCGACGCCCAAGCTGCCGTCGACCGCGTGCGGCTGGTCGAGGAGGTGAGTGCGGTTCCGGCGGTGATCGTGGACGAGAGCGAAACCGAGAAGTACCTGCAACACCTGCGGGCCGAGATCGAGCGGTTGTCCATGTTGCTCGACACCGCCCCGCCCGAACCGGACATCATCCCGCTGCGGCTGTCCGCGGCGGCGTAGTGGTCTGCTCGCTCCGCGAGCGGTCTTCATCACCCGCTCGCGGAGCGAGCAGACCACTTTCAGAACGCCAGTTTCATCCCCTTCAGGCGGTCCACCGTCTCCCGCATCAGCGCGTCCTCGTCGGCCTCGGTCTTGGCGGTGTACGTCACGCTGAACCGCAGGAACGGGCCGGCGTCGTCCCACGGCACGCAGCACACGCTCTGCTCGGTGATCAGGTACTGGCTCGCTTCCTCCGCGTTCGCAAACTTCCGCTCGCCCGCCGCCGTCGGGGCCTTCGTGTAGAGGAAGTACGTGCCGCCCGGCATGGTCGCGTCGAACCCCACCTGCTTGAGCGCCGCCACCAGTTTCTCCAGCCGCCGCTTGTACTTCGCTCGAATCGCGGTGGGGATGCTGGCGTCCCGCAGGGCCGCCGCCGCCGCGTGCTGGGTGGCCATGAACTGCCCGCTGTCGCTGTTGTCCTTCACGTCGGCGTACGCCTGCACAATCAGGGGGTGCCCGGTGACGAACCCGAGCCGCCAGCCGATCATGTCGAACCCCTTGCTCATCGAGTGCACTTCGACGCCCACCTCCTTCGCCCCGTCCACCTGCAGGAAGCTGTACGGCTCCCCCTGGTAGCTCAGCAGGATGTGAGCCGCGTCCTGAACGATCACCACCTGGTGCTTGTGGGCGAACTCGATCACCCGCTTGTAGAAGTCGG
>CAYMHO010000239.1:0-10980 GCA_964390195.1 uncultured Fimbriiglobus sp.
GGAACATGCAGTATCGGTGCGAAGCGGTGTCGGTCGAGGGGTTCATTCAACAGCTCGCGGTGGCGTACGTGTCCCGCGGCTATCTGTTTTACGTGAGCGGGGAAATTCCCGAGTCGAAAGACCCGAAACGGGTCGATGAGAAACTGATCGAGCGGTACGGGATCGGCATCTCACAGTGGGCGCGGGCCAGACGTAAGCAGGCCGGCCGCGCCAACATGCAGTACCTGCGACACGGGCGGTTCTTCGTGCTGCTCGCCACGCACGGGGAACACCCCTTCTTTGAAGCGGAGGGGGCGAACGTCCGGGACGTGCGGCGGCGGTCGATCAAGCACGCCGGCTACGCGGTCGGGTTCCGCGGGGGGCACGTCCAGGTGCGGATCGACCGGCCGCGGTATCGGGAACTGAAGGCGTGGTTCGAGGAGCATGCCGCGAGGAGGGGGGTCGAGGCGTTGGCGAAGGCGTTCTACGAGTTGCCATTCGAGCCGTATTACCTCGTCCGCCAGCAGGAATTCGCCCTACTCCGGGCGGTCAATCGCCGTCGCAAGGCCGCCGGCCTCCCCCCGGTGCCGAAGGAGTGCATCTGGCTCAAGCGGCGGCCGGTGAAACCGTTCGGAGAGGGGGTCGTCACGCCAACGCCGTGAGGGACCGGCGGAGGTGGTCGAGTTCTCCCGGTCGCCAAGCCGTGCCGGGCATCGACAGCCGGACCAACCCGCCAGCGTAGGCGGTGGCCGCGACATCGCGGTCGCGGAGGGCGGCCCGAAGGGCGTCCGGGGAGCCGTTCTTGACCGCCCGGCGGTCGGCACGGACGAGCAGGATTCCGGTCTGGAACTCCGGGGCAAGGATGAGTGGCGACCAGCCGCACCCGACCAGGGCGTCGCTCGCCGCCTCCCGGTTATTCTTTCGAGCGATCTGGCCTCCGACTGCACGGATCGCGTCCCCGACGGCCCCCTGGGTCGAGAACAGGGGGGTCAGGTTCACCGTCTCCGACAGGTGGTCGCACCGGTTCTCTTCCAGTCGGCCGGTGAACCGCAAGAGCGGGTCGTCGAGTTCGCCACCGTCCAGCTCCGACGTCAGAATGGTGTCTACCCGACCCCGCGACCGTCGCCGGCCGTAGAAGGCGATGCCGAGGGGGTGGTAGCCGGACAGCCACTTGTGCGAGCCGGCCAGGTAGAGGTCGCACACCCCGGCTCCGACAGGGCCGGGGAACTGGGCGAACTCCTGTGCCCCGTCCACCACCACCGCCCGCACCGTGTGACGGGCCTCCAACCGGCGGACGATCCGCTCGACCGGGACGCGGACGCCCAGGTTGCTAACCGCGGTCAGGTAGAGGCCGTCGCACCCGGCCGCCGCGAACCGACGGCACACCCGGTCGAGCAGTTCCGCTTCGGTGAGGCGGCCGGCCAGCACGTCTTCGCGGAGGGGGACTTCGGTGACAACCCGACCGGACAACCCGGCCTCGGCGAGCAAGACGGCTTTGTAGGCCGGCCAGTCGAGGTCGGTGGCGAGTATGTTCCGGCACGGGCGGTAGAGGAATCTGGCGGCGAACCGCAAGAGGGCGGCGCAGCGGGACGCGAGGAGGACGGGGGTAGTAGGGTCGCACCCGGCCACGGCCCGGAGGTCGTCTTTCAACCGCCCGACACCCCGCCACCCGGCGAGACCGGGGTAGCGATCCGAAAACCTGTCGGGGCAGTTCCTGAATCCGTTGGCCAGAAAGCGGTCAAAGTACAGCCCGCCACCCTCGTCGCTTGCCAGCGTGACGAAGTCCCGGTGTGCGGCGGCAGCACCGGGCGACATGCGGCCCAGGCGGGCCGTGTCGAGGTAAAGGAGTTCGGCCACCCCACCCCCACGGATACAGCCGTACACATGCTATTCAGGGTCGGGCGAGGGTTCCAGAAGGGACTGGTACGGAATCCCGAAAATCGACAGCCGCCGCCACCGGTCGTTAGCCAGGCGAACGGCCTGGGGGTCGAAGGACAGGGTGAACCGGACGGTGCGGGACTTCTCGTCGAGTTCCTGCGTGCCGACCGCCCGGTCCCCGTAGATGCCGAAGTCGGCGAGCAGGTCCGGCTCCTTGTCGAGAGCGGACTCCCGCACCACGACGAGGTGCAACCCGTGGTCGTGCTGCTCCTGGAGCCAGGACCGGACCGGCTGGCCCGGCAGGGACTGGTCCGTCGGCCAGAGGTCGTCGGCTAGGACGACGATACGCTCGATCAGCACCCGCTTGTGAACGGCCGCGAAATTGGCCCGCATACTCTGCCGGCCGGGCGGGTCTTGCCAGTAGTCGGCGCTCCGCACCCACGCCACCGAGCGGTACTCGCGGACACTGCCCCCGGCGAGTAATTGCTCGTAGACCGTCCGCCAGGTCTCAGTTCCGGCGAACACGACCGTTCCGGCGGCGAGCGTCTCGGTCTGGGCGTTCACCGAGGCGAGTTTGAGGGCGGCGATCTCGCGGAGCAGCGGGTCCGACTGGCCCGCCAGGGTGACGAGCGACCGGCAGTAGGCGAGGTAAGCGGGGTAAAGGTCATCTTCCGGGGCAAGCGCGAGTGGAACCGCGAGCCGTTCGAGTTGCTCCGCCCGCCTTCGTTCCCGCTCGGCCTCTTGTCCCATGTAGCTGAAGAACAGCCCGCCGAGAATGCTGACCAGTACCCCGAGGACGGCGACTTGGGCTTCGGCTGGGGCGAACACCGCGACCAGCGCCATGACGAGCGAGCCGACGAGCGACGTGCCGAGGAACTGGAACGTGAGCAGGGGGGAGCGGGGCGTTTCCATGGGTCGCAGGTTATGCCAACTGCACCCGGCTCGCAATCCCGCGCCTGCGCCCTCGAACGCGCCGGTTGAGCGGCTGGCTTGGAACCGGACGGCTGCTATTTCCGGAGGAGTCTGAAGGCGTTGAACGCAACGAGGAGCGTGGCCCCAGAATCGGCCGCGACCGCAGCCCACATTTACGAGTAGATGAATACGGTCAGTACTACGAACACGGCCTTCATCGCGAGGAAACATGAGAGTTATGTCGGCCGTCTCGATGGGCGGCGGTGGTGCTGATCGCTCCCATCGCAAGTCCCATCGTCGCCCGGCCCATCGCCGGCGCGGCGTTGACCCCATCGCCGATCATCGCCACCGTCCCGTACTTGGCGACCAGTTCCTCCACCTTTGCCACCGTGTCGGTCGGGAGCAATACCGCGTACACCTCGTCCACGCCGGTCTCTTTCGCAATGGTCTCGGCTGTCCCCCGATTGTGTCCGGTCAGCATGACGACGTGCTCAATGCCGCCCGCCGCACCTTGCCGGGTCAACTCGTCGGTTTCTTGGTGTGCGTTCCGCCCGGCACCTCTAGCTTGCTCGGGTCCTTGCCCCCCTTCTCGACCGCCTCCCATAGAGCCTTCGGCGACGGGGTCTCGCCGGCCTTGTGCGAGACCTTAATGGTCCGGGCCTTCACATCGTACTCGACCTTGGCCACCCCCGGCACCTCCGCCAACTTACCGCCGATCTTCTTCGCGCACGACGCGCAGTCCATCTCGGGGATGGTGACGGTACTCGCGGGCGAGTCGGCGGCCTGAGCGTTGGCAGCAAGGACGAGTAGCCCAGCCACCACAGCGGCCATCAGCGGTCGGTTCATCATCTTCATGGATCAAACTCCCTTTCGCGGACGGGTAGCGTCGCCGCCACCCCACGCCGGGGTGGCGGACGGTCGCAATGAATCGATGACCAAGCGTCACCGGTCGTATCACTACGGATTGCTCGCAGGTGCCTCGACCGCCTCATCGGTCAGCAGGAGACAGTCTCACCGCTTGTGTCGCTTGAAGACGACGACCTTTACGTCCCGGCCCGCCTCCTCGGTCCACTCCTGGACGACCCGGGAGTCGCAGTACTCCCACCCCTGCTCACCGAGCTTGTTGAACGCGTTCTCGTAGTCGGCCGGGTACTTGGGCTGTTCGACCACCTTGTACTCCCAGCCCGTGACCGCCACCTGCGGGACCGGTGCTGCCCTCGCCGCCATGCTGATCGTGATCCCGGCTGCCACCAAGACCAGTGCCCCCAAGATTACCCTTCGCATTGTTTGCCCTCGTTTGGTCTATTCGACGTTTCAGGATGTGCCAGGCACCGAGGCGATCAGGATTGCGGGGATATCGAATGACGCGGAGTGGGTCAATGGCAAAGCGGTTGTGACGGCGGGATGGCTTCGGGGCGGGTGGTCTGACCTACCGATTCGGTGGTGACAGGGAACGACGGGGAACTGGGGAACTATTTCAACTTGCGGTGCGTCGAAACAGACGATAACTTGATGAGTGGCTGAGGGGGTGCTCTCAAACCGCTCAGCCTCGCTTACAACCCGGACATCATGCCCCGTTCGGTTCTAGCCGCCGTGCTTGCTCTGCTGATGCTCATGCCGCCCGGCATCTGCATCTGTGACGGGGGTGCGCGGCCCTGCCTGAACCATCCGAGCGACGAAGCTGGCTTGGCAACTGAGCCACAACCGGTGAGTGGGGGAGACTTGTGTTGCGGGGCACAGGCCGCGGGGAACACCCTGGCCGAACACCGCTGTCCGGCTCCAGTCCCGCACGACACTTCCTGCCCGGTCGTTTCGCCCGCGAGCGATCAGACCGTCCCCGAGAGCGCCCCGGCCGTGACGGCCGACGTGTTCGCCGAGCCTGTCGCCGTCCATTTCTGTTTCCCAACCGTTCGTTGTCCGGTGGCCCCGGCGCTGTTCCACGTCTCCACGCTCCCGTTGTTCCTCGCCCACTGCGCTCTCGTCATTTAGTCGTCCATCTCGTCGCACGGCAGCCGACAGCGCCCCGCTGATCTTCGGCCCGCCACGTTCCGTCTACCTACGTTTCCAATTTGCTCGAACCACGTTCCCGATGCCCCAAAATAGGGTTCCTGGGACGACGTACACGCCAAACATCCCTTTATCTTGGGCTGCCGCGGGCAGACGAACACGGAGCCAGCCCCGCTCTGTGTCCGGCGACCTGTAGGGGCATGAGGATCAACCCATGCGATCGTACACGTTTACTGCCGGCGCGGTCATCGCCGTGCTGCTGGCGACCGGCACGGCCGACGCCGCGCCCCCGAACAACCACCGACTGGACGCCTCCTTCGACCAGGCGGACAAGAACAAGGACGGCTTCCTCGACGCCGAGGAACTGGCAAAGTCGTTCCGCGGACCGAACGCGAAGGTGATCGCGGACAAGCTCGGGACGAAGGGCGAGGCCCACCCGGACCACGCCTTCCTGGACGCCTGGGACGCGAACAAGGACGGGAAGGTCAGCAAGGCCGAGTTCGAGAAGTACGAGGCGAAGGCCGTGGCCGAAGCCAAGGCCGCGGCGAACCGGAACAAGACCTACACCCGAGCCGGGCGGTCGGGCTACCGCGCCCCACAGCGGCACCGCGGGTACTCCAACCGGGCGTACGGCACAAACCCATACCAGAACCAACTCCGCAACCAGCAGCGGGCCTACCAACAGCAGCGACAGGCGTACTCCAACCTGATGCGGTACGGCAGCTACTCGCCGCAAGCTCGGGGAGGCTACCGGGGCGTCCAGCGGCACAACCACAACGGCCGGCGGCGGTAAACGCGGTCAGCGTGACATGACCGTTTCTCGGGCGGGGACACACTCCTCGCCCGTTTCCCCACCGGAGAGATTTTGATGCGAACCGCGATTGTAATGTTCGTTCTCGTCCTCGGCGTTGCTGCCGCACCCGCTCGCGTCAACCGGGCCGACGACGGCGACGTGAAGGAACTCCTGGCGAACCTCAAGAAGCCCGACCCCGACGAGCGGCGGAAGGCGGCCGAAGCCATCTGCGACTTGTGCAAGAACGGGGACGGCGATTTCAGCGGGGTCGTTCCCGCCCTGATCGAAGCCTTGAAAGACAAGGACGCCGTCGTTCGCGGCGAGATCGCCGAGTCGCTGGGGTTCATCGGGCCGGACGCTAAGGCCGCCGTCCCCGCCGTGAGGGGACTTCTCAAGGATACGGTCCCGGAAGTGCGGTCGAAGGCGGCGTTTGCCCTCGGCGGGTTTGGCGAAGACGCCAAACCCGCCGTCCCGGACCTGATCGGCCTGTTCAAAGACAAGGACGAGCGGGTTCGGGCGTCGGCGGCGGCCGGGGTCGGGGAGATCGGCCCGGCGGCGAAGGCGGCCGTCCCGGGGCTGACCGCGTTGCTGAAGGACGTTGACCCGGAGGTGCGACTGAACGCGGCCGCGTCCCTGGGGTCGTTCGGTGTGGACGCGAAGGCGGCGGACAAGTCCTTGATCCCACTTTTGAAAGACAAGGATGAAGGGGTCCGGGGGCAGGCGGCCGAGACCATTGGGAAGGTCGATGCCGACCCCAAACTGGCTGTCCCGGCCCTCACCGCCGCCCTGGCCGACAAGCACCCCGGCGTCCGCGGGGACGTGGCCCATGCCCTGGCGAAGTTCAAGGACAAGGCGAAGCCCGCCGTCCCCGCCCTGACCAAGATGCTCAAGGACGCCGACCACGGGGTGCGGGTTCACGCCGCCGAGGCGATCCACGACATCACCGGTGACACCAAATTGGTTCTTCCGGTCCTCATCGAAGGGCTGAAGCACGAAGACCCGTTCGTCCGCGGTGACGCCGCCCACACGCTCGGTGAGATCGGCCCACCGGCCAAGGCCGCCGCCCCGGCCCTGAAGGCGCTTCTTAAGGATGAGAACGCCGGCATCAGGGTTCACGCCGCCGAAGCATTGGTGAAGGTGGACAAGGGGGCGGTGAAGGAAGTGATCCCGGTGTTGATCGAGGGGCTGAAAAGCGAGGACAAGTCGTTGCGGGCGGAAGCCGCCGAAGCCCTCGGCGAGATCGGGCCGGACGCCAAGGAAGCGGCCCCCGCTTTGACTGCCCTGCTGAAGGACAAGAATAAGGATGTGCGGAAGAACGCGGGCGAAGCGGTTAAAAAGATCGAGGGCAAGACCGCCCCGAGGAAGGAGTGAACGAGGCTACCATTCCATGTCTACGGCCAGAGCGGAAACGGGATTTGCCACGGTATATCCTGAACCATGGCACCGTTCTAAACTCTGTTTTTGGAGGAGGCGAAATGGCACATCAAGAGTACCAGGCGTGTATCGAAGCGTGCGTCCGGTGCGCCCAAGAGTGTGAGAATTGTGCGAATGCATGCTTGTTCGAGCCGGACGCAAAGGCGATGGCGGGATGCATCCGTCTGGACAAGGACTGCGCGGCCATTTGCTGGCTTACGGCTGCGTTCATGAGCCGGCGGTCCGAGTTCGACACGGATGTCTGCCGGCTTTGCGCCGCAATTTGTGAAGCCTGCGGAACCGAGTGCGAGAAGCATCCGCACGACCACTGCCAGCGGTGCGCGGAAGCCTGCCGGACGTGCGCCGAGGAGTGTCGGAAGGTAGCAGGGATAGCCTGAGGTCGCCTTGCGGCGTGCGGTCACGTGTTCGATTCCATCGACGTGTCGGCAGATAGCTGCGGTGACAGCCTGACCTTGCCGCCCCGCGGCACACCCGGCGGTGTAGAATGAAGATAGAGCCCGGGTTCCAACGCTTACGCACTTTCGCGCTCGGGCTGCACTGCGGAGGGGCGATCCACAACTAGAGGTGACGTATGAAAATCTTTCTCAGTTTCGTGGCGACGGGGCTGGTGGTGCTGGCGGGCGGGACCTTGGTCCAAGCCCAGCACGGTCACGGTCACGGTCACGGTCACGGTGGACATGGCTTCGGAGGCCACGGGCACGGCTTCGGGTACGGCGGCCACGGGCACGGCCTCGTGTACAGTGGCCACGGGCATATCCACGGCCACGTCCACGGCCACGGCCACGGCCTGCCGATCGGCGGGTACTACGGCTCGTACGCGGGCGGGTATCCGTACGCCTACCGGTCTTCCCTGTCGTACCCAGTGTACACCTACCCGTCGATCGTGGCGGCCCCGGTCGTCCGGTCCGTGACCGAAGTCGCTCCGGCCCCGGTCGCGGGTGTCACGACCGTCACCTCGCTCAAGCCGAACGCGATCCCGCCGTACACCGGCCCCGGCGTGACACTCCGCCACCCGGCCGAGTTCCCTGGGTCCGTGTATGTGCAAGTCGATAAACGAGAGGTCGAGATCAAGCCGGGGACCGAGGTGGCGCTCAAGGACAAGCCCTCCTACCTCGTCGAGTTCGACCGCGGCGGGGAGTTCGGCACCTCGTCATCCGATGTCACCGAGGGGGTCTACAAATTCAAGGTGGCAGACAAGGGCTGGTTTTTGGTGCCCGACGACGCCGCGGCCGGTGGCGTGCGGCGGAACGCCCTGCCGGGCGAGCCGAAGAAGTAGCCCATTGACACGGAGGGTGTCCAGCCTCGTGCCGGCTGACGCCCGGACCAGGTTCCAGTTTGAACCGGCCGGACCTGTGACGGGGGATGCAACATGGCGGGCTGCTGCGGGAGAGAAGGCGGGTCGCGGCGGATCGGCCTGGTCATCTGGGTGTTGGCCGGCCTCGTCCTGCTCGGCATCTGGGTCGCCCATCAAGTCGGCTTGGCCGAAGCGGAGACGCCTTCCAGTTCGGTAGGGTCGATGACGGGTTCCACTCCAGCCGGGATGCGGCCGTAAGTGAACGGACGCCGGACGCTATGACGCGATTCTCTCTTGATTCAGACCACGCGACAGGGTATGCCGCCGTAAGCCCGTCGCAACGGTTGCCGACGCGTCGTGGGCGGATTCTTAGGCACCGGTGGGTTAACGATTCATGATCCGGTCGGCGGCGGTGATCTACCTGATACTCGCTACACTGATGGGGCCACGGCTCTGCCTGTGTCCGGGACCAGTTAACGCCTCCCCGAACACTTCGTCGATCCCTGTGAATAGCGTTTCCCGGTCGTGCGGTTGCTGCAACACGTCAAACTCGATTGCAAGCAGCGCTTCACAAACACCGGGGCAGCAACGACCCGACCAACCCTCGGCTCCCTGCCAGTGCCAGTGCGGGAAGCAAGACACAGTAGCCACGGTGAGAGCGGTTGCGCGAGCGGCCAACTCGTCCCTGGATCACGACGGGTTCACCGGCCCCGTTCACACCTGCGGCGTTTCGTTCTCTGCCCCAGTCCAACACGTCTTCGGTGTCGATCACCTCTGTAATCTCCCGTTCTACACGACCGACGATATCCTCTACGGTTTCCACCGTCTCCGCTGCTAATCCCACCTCTCGCGTTTCGCCCGCCTTCTGCGGAGTCGAAGCCCCTTCTATGCTGCCGGTCCCGACTTCGTCGCTCCACCATCCCAAAGGTGGTCGGCGACCATTCCCCAAGAAAACACGCGAGGAATCGTTGATGAATATGCTTTTGTCACGGGCCGGAATTGCCGGCCCGCTGCTCGCCCAAAGCCCACCGTGCGTCCTGGTCGTGGACGACGACGACGCTCTTCGCACGATCCTGACGCGGGAACTCCGCAAGCGGGGGTTCGACGTGTACTCGGCCGGCTCCGGGGCCGAGGCGGTCGAGATGTACTGCCACTCGGCCGCCCGGATAGACGTTGTTTTAATGGACGTGAACATGCCGGGGGTTAGCGGGCCGGACGCACTCGACGCGATCCTGGCGGTGGACCCGTTCGTGCGGTGCTGCTTCATGACCGCCGACGACCGGCCGGGGAGGCACGCCGCCCTCCTGGCTCGCGGGGCGGCGGCGGTGTTCGCTAAACCGTTCGCTTCGGTCAAGGCACTGTGCGCGACTCTTCTACGACTCGCCGACGAGACGCTCAGCGAGTCGGACTCGATGCCCAGGGGGACCGCGACATGGAAAAGTTGATCCACGGGTTGCGGCACTTCCGCCAGAACGTGCATTGGGAGCGGAAGGAACTCTTCGAGCGGAGTACCCGCGGGCAACGGCCCCTCGCCCTCCTCATCACCTGCTCCGACTCGCGGGTGCTGCCCGACACGCTGATGCAGGCCGACCCCGGCGACGTGTTCGTCCACCGAAACGCGGGCAACCTGGTCCCGCCGCCCGACACCCCCGGCGGGGAGGGGGCGACGGTCGAGTACGCCGTCACCGCCCTGGGGGTGACCGACATCATCGTGTGCGGCCACTACCGCTGCGGGGCGGTCAAGGCGATGCTCGAACCCGCCGGGGCAAGGGACATGCCGAAGGTGACCGAGTGGCTGGCCCACGCCTGCGACGTGCGGGCAGACGTGGAACGGGACCACCCCGGGGCGGCGGGGGACGAGTTGTGGGACCGGGCGGTCGAGCGGAACGTCCTGGTTCAACTGGACAGCTTGTCGAAGCACCCGGTCGTCGCCGCCGGGTTGGCGGCCGGCACCCTGCGGCTGCACGCCTGGGTGCTGCGGTTCGAGTCGAGCGAAGTCCTCGCCTACGACCCGTGTTCGGCCACGTTCTCCCCACTTCTTGATATGCCGGTCGTCCACCCCGCCCTGCCGGCCCATGGCCCGGACCACGCCGCCCGACCCGCCGTGCCGTTCGAGTCGCCGCCCGAAGCCACTCGACCGGGGTGGGCGTCCGTTTTGCGACACGACCTTCCGGCCTCGTTGGTGGTGTTCCTCGTCGCCCTGCCGTTGTGTCTGGCGATCGCCAAGGCCACCGGGATGCCGCCGGAGGCCGGCATCATTACCGGGATCGTCGGCGGCATCCTCGTCGGGCTGATCGGCGGCAGCCCGCTCCAGGTGAGTGGCCCGGCCGCTGGGCTGGTCGTCATCCTGCTCGACGTGGTGCAGAAGTACGGGCCGGAACGGCTGGGTGTCGTCGTCCTGCTGGCCGGGCTGATCCAGGTGGCGGCCGGCGTCCTCCGGCTGGGCCAGTGGTTCCGGGCGGTGTCCCCGGCCGTCGTCCTCGGGATGCTCGCCGGCATCGGCGTCGTCCTCTTCGCCCAGCAGTTCCACGTTCTGGCTGACGACCCGCCAACGAACAGCCCTCTCCGCAATTTGGTGACGATCCCGGCGGCGGTTTGGCACGGGGTGGCCGACAGCCACGAGGGCCACCCGGAACACCAGGAGGCCGCGGTGATCGGGCTGCTGACGCTCGCGGTGCTGGTG
>CAYMHO010000240.1:0-10961 GCA_964390195.1 uncultured Fimbriiglobus sp.
GACGTTCAGCGACAACCGCCCGCCGCCGCCGATGTGGTCGATGTTCGCCGCCTGTTTCGCCAACAGGGCCGGCGAATGAAACGTCGGCCGCACCGCGACCATGTATTCGAGTGTGTTCGTCACCGCCGTCAGTGCCGCCGCGGTGCTCCACGCATCCAGGCTCGGGGCGGATTCGCCCTTGATGTCGTTCAGGTTCAGTTCGGCGACGAGCGTCAGGTCGTACCCGATCTGCTCGGACCGCTGGGCGAGCTTCTTGGAATACTCCCAGGTGGCGGCCATGTTCTCGTCGTCCACGTTCCGCAGCCACCCGCCGAACACCGGGAGCCAGTAGCCGTAACGCATCAGTGTTCTCCGGAAGACTAACCACAGTGGCACAGGGACACAGAGAAGACAGAAGCGAGTGAGAAGAATTCTCCTGCTCCCTTCTCTGTGTCCCTGTGCCTCTGTGGTTAGCTCTTGTTTGTCCGCTGTTCCAAATAGTCCACTAACTTGCGGAACGGGTCGAAGCCGACCACGTTCACCGCATCCGCCACGAAGTTCGACAGGGCGTTGATGTCGTAGTACGCCAGGGTGCCGTCGCGGTCGTCGGTCATGTACTCGATGCCGCCGACGTCGATGCCGGCCGCCTGCATGATCCGCTCGCACGCGGCGATCACTTCCGGCGGCGGGGTGTACCCTTCCACCTTCAGGCCGGTCTTCGGGGCGTCGATCGGGCACGCCGTGCGGGTCAGTTCGACGCCGTCCGACCGCTGACAGATGTCGGCCGGGCACAGGTTGAACGAGTCGCCGGTGGTGAACACCTTGATGGCGTACAGGTACTTCCCGCCGAGCGTTTCGACGCGGGTGATGTGCCCCCCGCGGGCCGGCACGAACTCCTGCACGAGGGCGGTGTGATCGACGCCGAAGTTCAGCCGCCCTTCCGCGGCGGCACGGGCGAGGTCCTCGGGTGAATCGAACCTCACGATGCCCGCCCCGCTCCCGCCGATGTTGGCCTTCACCACAACCGGGAACCGCAACCCCTCCCCCGCCTGCGCCGCCTTACTGGCGTGGTTGATGACGCGGGCCTTCGGGTACCGCAGCCCGAGTTGTTCGAGCAGCGTCAACTGCCGGGCCTTCGACAACTCGTAAGCGAACCCTTTCAGCCCGTTCACCACCGGCACGCCGAGCCGTTCCAGGTGGTCCAGGAATCCGAGGGTGAAGAACATGCCCTGCACGCCGTCGCGGAGGTACGCCGACGGACTCATGCGGTTGAACAGGAGCGAGTACGGCGACTCGGTCTCACTCGGGTCGTACACGTGCGCCCGCGGGTCGAGCCGCACGAACGGGATGCCGCGGCGGTCGAGTTCGGCGAACAGCGGGCGGAACCAGTCGGGGTGCTCGTGGTAGATGGCGAACGGCTTGCGGGTCATGGTGGATCGCCGGAGACCTCCCCCCCCCGGCCCCCTCTCCCAAGAGGAGAGGGGGTGTTCAGCCGGCAGAGGTGTTGGACTGTTGAGATACGGCCCGGCGGGTCATGCGTCTTGGACACCCACGCGCCACTCGGGAGAGGGGGCCGGTGGTGACGTACCGGGTTGCGTCAGCTAGAACTCGATGGCGTGCGGCCAGGCGGTGGGCACGGCGAACACCTTGCCGTCGCCGATGCGGCCGGTGCGGGCCGCCTTCGCCACCACCTGGGCGAACTCGGCGTACCGCTCGGCCGGCACCCACACGGCGATCTCCACCTTGGGCAGGTAGGCGGTGCTGTACTCGCTCCCGCGGTAGCGGTCCAGGTACCCCTTCTGCCGGCCGTACCCCTTCGCCTCCCGTACCACCCCGGCCGACACCCCGAACTCGGCGCACGCCCGCAACACCGCCTCGGCGACGAACGGCCGCACCACGAGGACGACGCAGGTCATGGGGGACATGGGGTGTGCTCTGCTCGCTCCGCGAGCGGTTCCGGTTCCGCTCGCGGAGCGAGCGGACCACTTCACATCGTGACGTACACGAACGCCCCGAACCCGGCGGCCACCAGCCCGGCGATCCCCGCCACCAGCCAGAGGACGCTCCGCCGCTTGCGGGCGAGGGCCAGCGACGACCCGACGCCCCCGATCTGGGCGGCGAGCATGGCGAAGAAGAAGTTTCCGCTCCGCTGCTGGTGCCGGTCCGATTCCTCCGTGGAGTGCTTCACCCGCACTTCCAGCAGGTATCCGACCCACTGGTTGGCGGTCGATTCGGCCCGGTAGCGGCGGCCGTCCACCTCGTACCGGAACGCGGCGGTGCCGGCCTTGTCGGCCTTGCTCGCGGCCACCACCGCGGCCCGTGCCGCGTCGGATTCCACTTTGTACTGCTCCTCGATCTCCGCCTCCTGCTTCAACGCAGAGGCGATCTCCGCCTGCAGTTTCGATTCATCCACCGCGCGGGCCAGTTTCAACACCACCTCTTCATCCTGCCGGTCCCGCACCGCCTTCAGCACCGCCTTCACCGCCGGATCGTAGGCCGGCGGGTCGCCCCCCGCCCGAATCCAGTCTGACACCTGCTTCACACCGGCCAACTCCTGCGTCCTGGTGATTGCCGGCGGTTCGCGGTAGTTGTCGCTCGCCCGCAGGGTGTCCGCCGTGGAGTCACAAATGAGCGCCCGGTCCCTCTTGAACCCGGCCAGCGTCCACTGGCCGGTCGCCTTCGCCTGGTCCTGGGCCGCGTTGCTCCGCCAGAGCATCGCCCGGTTCAACTCGCCGGTACTCAGCCCGGCCAGAATGGTCGCCAGGGCGGTCAGCCCGACCGGCAGTCCGGCCCCGAACTTGTCGAACAGCGATTTCTTCTCCTCGGCCGGCGGGGCGTCGGGCATGGCGGCGGGCCTCCGGGTGCAGTGGAAGTGTACGGCGAACGGGCGACGTGAGTCGCCTGGGTTTCGTTCACCCTGGTGACTCACGTCGCCCGTTCACCAACACCTGAACCCGCCTCCCCCGCCGTCCGTCCGTAAAATGCCATTCCTCACACCGCCTTCACCGAGACCCGCCGTGTCTGCTGATCCGACCCCGCCCGCCGAACCGCTCGACCAGGCCGCCGTCCGGCTGGACAAGCTGAAGCAGATCGAGGCCCTCGGGGTGGACCCGTGGGGCCAGCGGTTCGACGGGCACCAGGCCATCGCCGACGTGCGGGCGATGACGCCGGAGACGTTCGACACCGGCACCACCGGACCGACGGTGCGGATCGCCGGGCGGGTGGTGGGCAAGCGGGACAAGGGGAAAATCTTCTTCCTCGACGTGTGGGACCAGACGGGCAAGGTTCAGGTGATGCTCGGGGCGAAGCAGATCGGCGAACTCGGGTGGAAGCTGCTCAACCTGACCGACCTGGGCGACCTGATCGGGGTCGAAGGGGAGTTCGGCAAGACGAAGCTGGGCGAGCCGACCGTGCGGGCGGCGACGTTCACCTATTTGACCAAGTCGCTCGAACCGCACCCGACGAGCTACTACGGCCTCGGCGATCAGGAAACGCGGCTGCGGAAGCGGTACCTGGATCTCATTTACACCCCGGACACCCTGCGGCGGGCACACCAGCGGGTGAAGATCCTCCGCACCATCCGCAACCACCTGGATTCGCAGGGGTATCTGGAAGTCGAGACGCCGGTGCTGCAGGCGGTAGCGAGCGGGGCGGCGGCCCGCCCGTTCGACACCCACCACAACGCCCTCGACATCCCGCTGGTGCTGCGGATCGCCCTGGAGCTGCCGCTCAAGCGGCTGCTCGTCGGCGGCATCGAGAAGGTGTACGAGCTGGGTCGGGTGTTCCGCAACGAGGGCATCAGCCACAAGCACAACCCCGAGTTCACCATGCTGGAGCTGTACTGCGCGTACGGCGACCTGTTCAGCATCATGGAATTGACCGAAAGCCTGATCGTGGCGTGCGTGGACGCCATCGGGCCGAGTTCGTTCGTCGAGCGAACCGAGAAGTACAAGGACGACAAGGGTGAGGAGCAGGAGCGGACCATCCGCACCCCGTCGTTCGAGGTGCTCGGACCGCGGACGATCCCGTGGGGCGACAAGTCGGTCGCGTTCGCCCAGCCGTTCCAGCGGGCGAAGTACGGCGACCTGTTCCGGCAGCACGTCGGGTGCGACATGCGGGACCGCGCCGCGGTGAAGGCGAAGGCGGCGGAGTTCGAGGTGCCCGACAAGCTGTTCGACGAGAAGTCGAAAACCGGCATCGAGAAAGAGCACGACGTGCTGGTGAACGACCTGTTCAGCGAAGTGGTGGAGCCGCACCTGGTCGGCCCGGTGTTCGTGTACGACTACCCGGCGGCGATCTGCCCGCTCACCAAGCGGAAGCCGAGCGAGCCGACCATCGCCGAGCGGTTCGAGCTGTACGTCCAAGGCATGGAGCTGGCGAACGCCTACACCGAGCTGAACGACCCGATCACGCAGGAGGCGACGTTCCGCAAGCAGCTCGCCGGACAGTCGGAGGAAGACAGCATGGCGAAGTTGGACGACGACTTCATCCGCGCCCTGCGGCACGGCATGCCCCCCGCCGGCGGGTTGGGCATCGGCATCGACCGGCTGATCATGCTGCTGACGAACACGCCGACCATCCGGGACGTCATCCTGTTCCCTCTCCTGCGGCCGGAAGGGAAGTAGCACCGCTTTCCTCTGGCAATCCCACACTCCCCACGCTACACCCCCGCCGTGTTCCGGGGGTGTTGCCGTGCAGTACGTCTGGCCGATTCTGCTTCTGGTCGGGTCGAACCTGTTCATGACGGTCGCGTGGTACGGGCACCTCAAGTTCACCAGTTGGCCGCTCTGGGTCGTCATCCTTGGCAGTTGGGGCATCGCCCTGTTCGAGTACATCCTGCAGGTGCCGGCCAACCGCCTCGGCAGTCAGGTGTTCAGCATCACCCAGCTGAAAGTGATGCAGGAAGCGATCACGATGGTGGTGTTCGTCGGGTTCGCGTGGGTGGTCTTCGGCGAGGTGCCGAACTGGCGAACCGGCCTGGCCGTACTGCTGGTCATCGCCGCGGTGGCGATCGTGCCCCGAAAGGGGGAGAGCGATCACCCGGAGAAGACGGGAGAAGTGCGACCGGAGGAACACCCACCGGCGAACGGCTGACTTGACTCACCGATACGGTCGGTGTTCCCGCAGTGCTTCGAGTGTGGCTCGCATGTCGGCCGGCAGCGGGGCTTCCACCTCCAGCCAGTTGTCCTTCACCGGGTGGCGGAACCGCAGGCGGAAGGCGTGCAGCGCCTGGCGGGCGAGCAGCACCGTGTCGTCCGGTTTCGGCAGCCCCGACGTCAGGTCGCTCACCTTCACCTCGCCCCGCCCGGTGTACGCCTTGTCCGCCAGCACCGCGTGGCCGATGTGCAGCAGGTGGACGCGGATCTGGTGCGTGCGGCCGGTCTTCGGCTGCACCTTCACCAGCGTGTACCCGCGGAACTTTTCCAGCACCTCGTAGTAGCTCATCGCCGGTTTGGCGTCCGGGTGGTCCGGGTCGGCCGCCACGCACTGCTTCTCGCGGTCGCGGGGGTGCTGCATCAGGCTGGCTTCGATGTAGTCCGAATCCCGCTCGAACTCCCCCTGGGCGATCGACACATACTCTTTGAACACCGTCCGCTTCTCGAACTGCTGGCTCAACTTGTTGTGGATGCCGTCGGCCTTGGCGATCAGAATCGCCCCGCTGGTGTCGCGGTCCAGGCGGTGGACGATGCCGAGCCGGAAGTTGCCGTTCTCCTTACTCAGTTGATCACCGAAACGGTAGGCGAGCGCGTTCACCAGCGTGCCGGTCCAGTTGCCGCGGGCCGGGTGGACGACCATGTTCGGCGGCTTGTTGATCACCGCCAGCACCTCGTCCTCGTAGAGCACCTCGATCGGGATGTCCTCGGGAACGATCACGTCGTTCACCGGGGCGGGCAGTTGCACCACCAGTTGGTCGTCATTCCGCACCTTGTAACTGGCCTTCGTCGGCTTGCCGTTGCAGGTGACGTTTCCGGACGAGATGGCCTGTTGCAGGGCGGAGCGGCTGAGGTCTTTGAAGAACACTTGCAGGTAGTGGTCGAGCCGCATCCCCTCGGCCTTCACCTTCACGAGCAAGGGGACGGGGTCGCGGGTGCGGGCGTAGGCCGGAAGGGCGTTCGGCTCGGGCGGCGGGATCAGGTCGTCGTCGTCGATGTCGGACATGCCGGAATTGTAACGGGGGTCTGTGACCCCCAGAACACGAACCGGCCTCACAGAGGCCGGCTCCAGGAGAGCGTCACTTCTTCTCGAACGGGTTGCCTTCCGGCGGTTTGGGGGCGTCGGGCGAGGGTTTGTCGTCCGGCTTCGGGGGGGTCAGGCCGGGGATGGCGTTCGGCAGCCGGGGCGAACTCGGATCGGAGCCAGTCCCGAACGGCAGCGGGTCGGGGTCGTTGAACCGGGCGTGGAAGGCGGCGTATCGGCGGTACAGGTCGGAGGCGGTCGGCTCGGCCGTGTACTTCTCGGCGTCGGCCAGCAACTGCTTGCCGGCGTCACTGTTCGGTCCGGCCGCCTCGGCCGCCTGCTTCAGGTATTCGGCGTACTTGCTCAGTTGCCCGCGGCTCCCCCCCTTCACGTCCAGGAACACCATCACGTCCTTCTTGGGCACGCCCACCAGCGCCATCTCCGCGTCGGCGGCGGCCAGGTACGCCGTCGCCTTCATCGTCTTGTCTTTGTCGAACTGGGGGGCCAGTTCGGCCACCTCGTTCCGCAGCCGTTCCAGGTCGTCGGCCGCCTTCACCCGGTCGGCCCCCTTCAGGTTCTGGCTGGTCAGCCGGGTCATCGCCACATCCATCTGCAACCGCAGGTCGTTCAGCGTGGCGATCTTGCCGGCGACCGACTTCGACTGGCTCGGCTCCTGGTTGAACTGCTTCAACCCCTCGCTCCCCCGCTGTTGGGCCAGGTCGAAGGTGTACCACAGGAGGGAGTCCGACCGCTTGCTGGACGACGCCAGGAACCACCACGCCACCGCGATGGCGATCACCGCCAGCACCAGGGCGATGACCCGCGGGTTGCCGACCTTACCCGCCTTCAAATTCTCCCACAGTTTCTTCGTCCCTTCCAGCAGGGCGTTCGGCTCGGCCTTGGTGTGCGGGTGGGTGTGCGGCGGCTCGGTCGCGCCCGGTTGTGGCACGACCGGCTGCGGACCCCCGACGGGGGCCGGGGCCGGGATCTGGGGGGTGGTCGGGGGGACAGTATCCGCGTTCATGCGGGGTTCCGGTACGGCGTCAGGATCGGCACGGGCAGTACGACAGGACCGAAATGGGATGATAGGAGTTGGGAGGATGGGGGTCAACGGGAGCCACGGGCTCGACTCGCCCCGCGGGCGGGTTCCGACCGACCACTCGCGGGGCGAGCGGAGCACTTCTGTTGACACCCCCGCCGTCGGCTTCTAGATTAATCCCAAGCGAGGGGGTGTAGCTCAGTTGGGAGAGCGCTTGAATGGCATTCAAGAGGTCAGGGGTTCAACTCCCCTCACCTCCACTCGCATCGAACCCCGCGGGGACACCTCCGCGGGGTTCCTTCATTTCCGGGCACCCCTCCGATGACCGATCCCAGCTCGCCGACGCCGTCCCCCCGCGGTGCGAAACTCGTCGCATTCTTGGTAGTGTTCATCGACCTTCTCGGGTTCGGCATCGTGCTCCCCTTGCTCCCGCTCATCGGGGAGGGGTACCTGAGGGACGAATCGCCCGGCGTGAAGGGGGTGACCATCGGCGTCCTGTTCTCCGTGTTCTCCCTGATGCAGTTCCTGTTCTCGCCGGTGTGGGGGCGGGTGTCCGACCGGCTCGGCCGGCGGCCGGTGTTGCTCGTCTCACTCGCCGGGTCGGTCCTCTTCTACGGCCTGTTCGCCGTAGCGTGCGTCGTGCCGACCGCACCGGAGTGGAAGTGGTGGGCCATCGCCCTGATGCTCGCCTCCCGAATCGGGGCGGGGATCGCCGGGGCGAGCGTGAGCACGGCCAGCGCGGTCATCGCCGACACCACCACGCCCGAAACGCGGTCGAAGGGGATGGCCCTAATCGGGGTGGCGTTCGGCATCGGGTTCACGTTCGGCCCCCTCATCGGGTTCGCGGTACTCAGCCTGTTCCCCGACCCGGCTGCGGTGCCAGCGGCAGAGTCGGCTGACCCGGCGGTCGGTCTCGACCACCAGTACGCCTGGGTGCCGGGGGCGACCGCCGCTGCCCTGTCGCTGGCTGCTCTGCTGATCGCGTTCGCACGCTTCAAGGAGACGCTCCGGCCGCACGCGGGCCCGCTCCCCGGTCGGGCACTCTTCAGCCTGTCGCGGACGGCGGAGGTGCTACGAATGCCGGCGGTCGGCCCGCTGGTGCTCACCTACTTCCTGGCCATCTTCGCGTTCGCCAACTTCGAGGCCACCCTCTCCCTCTTCACCGCCGACAAGTTCGACTTCGGCGTGAAGCAGAACTTCCTCGCGTTCGCCGGGGTGGGGGTGGTGCTGATGATCGCGCAGGGCGGCGTGTACCGCCGGTTCGCCGGTCGGGTGAGCGACCAAGCGTTGCTCCGGGTGGGGTTGGTGCTCATGGTGCTCGGACTGGGAGGTCTGGGGGCGGTGGCGTATTTCGCGTACCAAATCGAACAAGCGGGCGGGTCGGCCGAGCAGTTCCGTTGGGTGATGTTCGCAGCGATGGGTGTATCCGTATTCGGGTTCGCGTTCGTCAACCCGAGCGTGGCGGCACTGGTGTCGAAGAAGGCGGACCCGACCCGACAGGGGGAAGTGCAAGGGGTGAACCAGTCGTTCGCCGCCGTCGGCCGAATCCTCGGCCCGTTCCTGGGAGTGCAGGTGTTCTGGGCCCACGAATCGCGGGTGCTGCCGTTCGCCGTCGCCGTCGGGGTACTGGCCGTAGTGGCCGCCCTTCAGTCGATGGTCGGGAAGACGGAGCGTCCGCCGGCGGCATTGTAGCCGGCCACTGTGAGGCCGGTGCGGACCGGCCTCACAGTGGCCGGCTCCAGCAAGTTGGCCACCCCCGCCGCCCGATCGTACTCTGATCAGATTACCACCGAGCCGCTCATGACCGTCGTCCCCCCGCCCGCCCTGTACTTCGACGACCTCGACCCGGCGGTCACGTACCACTCGGCCGCCCGCACCATCACCCAGGCGGACATCCTCACGTTCGCCGGGTTCAGTGGCGACTTCAACCCCATCCACATCGACCACGAGTACGCCGCCGCCACCCCGTTCCGCAAGGTGATGGCGCACGGGTTCGGCATCTTCAGCATCGCCAGCGGGCTGGGCACCCACGCCCCGGCCACCCGCACGGTCGCGCTCATCGCGGTGAAGGAGTGGAGGTTCACCGCCCCGGTGTACATCGGCGACACCATCCGCATCCTCAGCCGGGTGGCCGAGAAGACGCTGAAAGGGGTGGGCAAGCGGGGCGAGGTGGTGTGGTTCCGGCAGATCATCAACCAGGAGCTGAAGGTGGTCCAGGAAGGACACATGGTGACGATGGTCGAGTGCCGGCCGAAAGTGTAGCCGCGCCCCCGCCGGGGGTGGGAGGGGGACCCGTTGCGTGCCCCACCCGCCCGCGGGTATACTGCCTTCGCCTACCGACTCCCCTTTCCCCACCGACCCGACCCATGACGTTCCTGCACCTCGCGGCCGTGGCCGCCTACGCCCTCACCGCCCCCGTGCCGCCGGCCAAAGGGGCGGCCGGCAGCGACTGGCCGACCTTCCGCGGCCCGAACCACAGCGGCGTGTCGCCCGAGGTGATGGGGGAGTGGCCGAAGGGCGGGCCGAAGCTGCTCTGGCAGAAGGCGGACGCGGCCGACATCGGCGTCGGGTACGGCAGCCCGGCGGTGGTCGGCGGGAAGGTGTACTTCTTCGGCTCGAGCAAAACCACGCAGGACGGCACCGAGTTCGTCACCTGCCTGACCGCGGCCGACGGCAAACAGGTGTGGCAGACCAAACTGGAAACGACGGCCGGCCAGTACGCCGACAAATGGGGCGGCGGCCCGCGGTGTACCCCGACGGTGGACGGGGACATGGTGTACGTCCTCGGGGCGACCGGCGACGTGGCCGCCCTGACCGCCGACAAGGGCGAGGTGAAGTGGAAGAAGAACCTGGTCAAAGACTTCGGCGGGGGCATCCCCAACTGGGGGTACAGTGAGAGCGCGACCGTCGACGGCGACCACCTGGTGTGTGTGCCCGGCGGCAAGGGCGGGATGGTGTGCCTGAACAAGAAGACGGGCGAGACGGTGTGGCAGTGCAAGGAGTTGTCCGACCCGGCCGGGTACGCCTCGGTGGTGGTGGCCGACGTGGCCGGCACCAAACAGTACATCACCCAGACGATGAAGAGCGGCGTCGGGGTGCGGGCGAAGGACGGCAAGCTGCTCTGGTCGGCGGGCGAGATCGGCCGCCGCACGGCCGTCATCCCCACCCCGGTCGTCACCGACGACGGGCACGTCTTCCTGACCGCCGGGTACGGGGCCGGGTGCGAGCTGTTCAAGCTGAGCAAGGACGGCGACGGGGTGAAGGCGGAAAAAGTGTACACCAAGAACTCGGACGTGGTCAACCACCACGGCGGGGTGTCGAAGGTGGGCGAGTTCATCTACGGGCACAGCGACAGCAGCGGCTGGCTGTGCTTCGACTTCAAGAAGGGCGAGGTGGTGTGGAAGAACCAGGGGGTGGGCAAAGGGTCGATGACGGTCGTCGGCGACAGCCTCGTCTGTTACAGCGAGAACAGCGGCAAGGTGGCACGTGTGAAGGCCGACCCGAAGGCGTACGAGGAACTGGCCTCGTTCACCATCCCGGAGAAGAGCAAGCTCCGCCCGAACCAGGGGAAGGTGTGGGCGCACCCGGTGGTGAGCGGCGGCAAGCTGTTCCTGCGGGAGTACGAGTTGCTGTACGTTTACGACGTGAGCGGGAAGTGACCCCACGAGCCGCGACCGCGAGGGAGCGGGTATCGAACCACCCGCTCCCTCGCGGGCGCGGCTCGGGGTTTCTTGTAAGCCCCCCCCCCGTGGCGGGGATAGACCCC
>CAYMHO010000241.1:0-2572 GCA_964390195.1 uncultured Fimbriiglobus sp.
CAGATGCCCACGTCCTCGACGGTGTGGTGGGCGTCGATGTGCAGGTCGCCCTTGCAGGTCAGGCGCAGGTCGAACAGCCCGTGCCGGGCGAGGTGCGTCAGCATGTGGTCGAAGAACCCGACCCCGGTGCTCACCTCGGCCACCCCGCTGCCGTCCAGCTTGAGGGTGAGGGTGATGTCCGTCTCGGCGGTGGTGCGGCGGACGGTGGCGGTGCGGTTCATAGCAGTCAGAGTCGGTGCCGCCTGCCGGGCGGCACGGGTTTAAGAGTGCCGCCCGGCAGGCGGCACCTACTCCCACGACCAGTTCTGCATCTCCGCCAGCCGCTGGTGGTTGGTCAGGTCGAACTGGAGCGGGGTGACGGTGATGAACCCCTCGGCGAGGGTGGTCACGTCGGTGTCCGGGTGCGGTTCGGGGCAGCGGAACTCGGGGCTGGTCCAGAAGTACGTTCGCCCGCGGGGGTTCACCCGCCGGTCGAACTTCTCCTCGTACACGCTCACGTTCTGCGGCATCACCTTCACCCCGCGGATCGGCCCGCGCTCCAGCGGGGGGATGTTCACGTTGAACAGGCTGCCTTTCGGCGGGTTGTGGGCGAGGATCAGTTCGACGACGCGACGGGCGTGGGCGGCGGCGGTCGGCCAGTCCAGGCGGGCGTTCTTGGTGTACTCGAGCGAGCAGGCGATGGCTGTGAAGTGGTAGAAGCTGGCCTCGACGGCCGCGGCGACGGTGCCCGAGTACAGCACGTTGATGCCCGCGTTGCTACCGGCGTTCAGCCCGGAGACGACCAGGTCCGGCGGGTCCGGGAGCAGTTCGAGCAGGGCCAGCTTCATACAATCGGCCGGCCGGCCCTCCACCGCCCACCCGACGAACGTCTGGCCGTCGTCCTCGTACACCTCCGTCACCAGCAGCGGGGTGAGGAGGGTGACGGAGTGGCCGGCGGCGGACTGCTCGGTCGCCGGCGCGACGACGATCACCTCGCCCAACCTCTGCAGTTCCTTCCGCAAAGCGCGGATGCCGGGGGCGTAAATGCCGTCGTCGTTGGCGAGCAGGATTCGCATCGGTGTCCGTCCTGGAGTGGTGGGGGTAGTGTAGGGGTTGTCGTGCTCTGATCGCTCCGCGAGCGGGTGAGGGAAGGCCGCTCGCGGGGCGAGCCGGGGCGCCGGTGCGGTTGACGAACCCGGCCGGGTCTGCGACCATACCCCCGCCCCGTGAGACTCGCTCCTTGCACTCGGTGTTCCTCCAGTTCGACCCGCCGGGCAGCACCGTCTGGCTGTACGCCGCCGGCGCGCTCGCGGTCGCCTGCTTCTTACAGTTCACCCGCCTGTTCACCCTGCGGAACCTCGACCTGCTGCTGCTCGGCCTGTTCGCCCCCGGGTTCCTGCTGATCGAGGACGGCACCAAGCAGGACTTGAGTGGGGAGCGGTTGGCCGGGTACATCTGGCTGCTGAGTGCGTCGGGCGTGTGGTTCGTCCGCTGCCTGCTCGACGGGCTGATCGTCCGCCGCACGCGGGTGGCGCCGAACTTGACCCCGCCGGCCCTGTTCTGGCTGGCCGGGGCGCTGCTGCTCGGGCTGAGCGTGGTGACGGTGGTGAAGCCGGTGGACACCGAGCGGGTGGGCAAACCGACCGCCGCCGTGAGCGGGATGGAGCAGACGACCGCCGCGGTGATGGGGCAGGCGCCGACCGCCGACGTGCCGCCGTACGCCGTCCGCACCTGGGCCAAGCGGGTGGTGGCCGTCGCCTGCCAGATCGCCGTGGTGGTGCTGCTGGTGCTCATCTGCCTGTCCCACTTCCAGGACGCCACCACCGCCGCCACCGCCGCCGCCCTGTACCTGCTCCTGCCGCCGACGGCGTACCTGTTCGACCAGAGCGACCACGTGTGGCCGACCGCGTTCGTCCTCGGGGCGGTGCTGGCGTACCGCCGGCCGAGCGTGGCCGGGCTGCTGCTCGGGCTGGCCGCCGGGTCGAGCTTCTTCCCGCTGGTGCTGTTCCCGGTGTGGTGGCAGTTCTACCACGGCCGCGGGAGCGGGCGGTTCGCGGTGTGGTTCGCGGCGGCGCTCGGGGCGAGCGCGGTGGTGGCCGTGCCGGGGCTGGTGTTCGGCGGCGACTACACGAAGGGCATCCTGGCCCCCGAGCACCTGCGGGACTGGCAGCCGTGGGTGCAGCCGCGGTCCGAGAGCGTGTGGACGGGGGGCAAATGGGTGTACCGCCTGCCCCTCTTCATCGCCTACCTGGGGTTCGTGTTCGGCACCTTCTTCTGGCCGAAGGCGCGGAACCTCGGCCAACTGCTGGCCGTGTGCGGGGCGGTGCTGCTGGGCATTCAGTTCTGGTTCGCCGACCACGGCGGGCAATACCTGCTGTGGTACGCCCCGCTGCTCATCCTGATGGTCCTCCGCCCGACCGCCACCCACCTGACCCCGCCGGGCGTGAACGGCGTGCATCTGTTCGGCTGGCTGCGGCGGACAAAACCGCCGCCCGGCGTGCCCGCGCCCGGGTTAGCCGTCTGAGGCGAACGGCGGGGCGGGGGGGGGGCCCGGGGGCCCCACCCCACCCCCCCCGCCCCCACCCACCCCCCC
>CAYMHO010000241.1:2582-10957 GCA_964390195.1 uncultured Fimbriiglobus sp.
CTGAGGCGAAGGGCGCGAGGTGAGTCCGCGGTTTCACCACACCACCCCCCCGGCGGACTCAGGGCGCGCCGTTCGCCGGGACCAGCATGACCCGCACTGCGTTGCTCCTCTCCGCCCTGGTCGTGGCGCTCCTCGCCTCCCTCCCCTTCCTGTACGCCCGCCAGCGGCACGAGACGTTCCGCAACTTCCGGGTGGTGGAAGACGGCGTGCTGTACCGCAGCGGGCAGATGAGTCCGGCCGGCATCGCGCGGGTGTGCCGGGAGAAGGGGATCAGAACGGTCGTCAGCCTGCGGGACGAGGAGAAGCAGGCGGACGACGTGGACGACGAGGAGGCCGTCTGTCGGCGGAACGGGGTGTTGATGTACGAGACCATCCCGCCGAAGGGGTGGGAGGTGGAGAACGGGGTGGTGCCGATGGCGGCGAACCTGCGGCAGTTCGTCGCCCGCCTCGACGGGCCTGTCACCGACCCGCTGACGGGCCAGTTGTTGCCTCCGTTCCAGCCGCCGATCCTGGTGCACTGTTTCGCCGGCATCCATCGCACCGGCGCGCACGTGGCGGTCTACCGGGTGAAGCGGAACGGGTACACGCCGGCGGAGGCGGTGGCCGAACTGAAGGGCTGCGGCAAACCGACCACCACCTACGTCGGCAACCTGATCCCGTTCCTCCGCGACCACCACCTGCCGGCCCTGTACGAACAGGTTCACGGCCGGCCCGTTGGCGGGGCCGCCGACCGGCGATAGGATGAGGCTCCCCACCGCGAGGGTGGCGGAATTGGCAGACGCACAAGATTTAGGTTCTTGCGCCCGCAAGGGCGTGGGGGTTCAAGTCCCCCCCCTCGCACTCGACACTTCACCCTCCACACTCCGAGGCCGACATGCCGCTCTCCCCGCTCCTCCTGTCCGTCTTGCTGGCCGCCGACCCGACCGACATGCCCCTCTGGGGCGACAAGATCCCCGGCCCGACCAGCAAGGACGAGAAGAACGTCCCGACGCTCACCTTCCACCCCGCACCTGCTGACAAGGCGACCGGCGCGGCCGTGGTGGTGTGCCCCGGCGGCGGGTACAGCGGGCGGGCGACCGGACACGAGGGAAAGGAGATCGTCGAGTGGCTGAACGCCCGCGGCGTGCACGCGGCGGTGCTCAAGTACCGCACGGCGAACGAGTCGAAGGTCACCCCGCCGCTCGAACCCGGCCCGATGCTGGACGTGCAGCGGGCCGTCCGCACGGTGCGGGCGAAGGCGAAAGACTGGGGCGTGGACGCCAAGCGGGTGGGCGTGTGGGGGTTCTCGGCCGGCGGGCACCTGGCGAGCACCGCCGCCACGCATTTTGATACCGGCAAGGCGGACAGCACCGACCCGATCGAGAAGCAGAGCTGCCGGCCCGACTTCGCCATCCTGGCGTACCCGGTCGTCAGCATGGCGGACGGCGTCACGCACGGCGGGTCGAAGTCCAACCTGCTGGGCAAGACGCCGGACGCCAAACTGGTCGAGTTCTACTCGAACGACAAGCAGGTGACGAAGGACACCCCGCCGACGTTCCTGTTCCACACGAAGGAGGACAAGGCGGTGCTCATCAAGAACAGCGAACTGTTCTACGAGGCGCTGACGAAGGCGAAGGTGGAGGGGTGCAAGCTGTACGTGGAGGAGAAGGGGCCGCACGGCGTGGGGCTGGGGCAGAAGCTCTCGCCGGCGTCGCAGTGGCCGACCGAGCTGGAAGGGTGGATGAAAGAGCGGGGCCTGTTGGCGAAAAAATAGCCCGCCCGCCTATAACACCCCGGCGGCCACACCTCCCGCCCGTCGGCGGGGGTGCCCCCTGTCCGGCCGCCGAAGGAGTCTCGCATGCGCACGCTACTCGCTCTCGGGTTGGTGATGGGTCTGGTCGGGTTCGCCGCCGCGGCGGACGAGAAGAAGGCAGACGCCAAGAAGGGCGACCCGACCGGCACCTGGAAGTGGGAGGTGGACCGCCAGGGCCAGAAGGCGACGATGACTCTGACGCTGAAGGCGGACGGCGACAAGCTGACCGGCGAGATGCCCGGCCGGCAGGGGGCGGTGACCAAGATCGAGGACGGCAAGGTGAAGGACGGCGAGGTGAGCTTCACCGTCACCCGCATGATGGGCGACAACAAGATCGTCACCAAGTACACCGGCAAGGTGGACGGCGACGTGCTGAAGCTGACCGCCGAGACCGAGCGGAACGGCGAGAAGACGAAGCGGGAGATCGAGGCGAAGCGGGAGAAGGCCGAAGAGAAGAAGGACAAGTGACGCCGACGAGCCGGGACCGCGAGGGAGCGGGTGTTTCAACACCCGCTCCCTCGCGGTCCCGGCTCGTTTCACACCTCGTTCAGCGGCTCCTTGGCGTCGCCGAAGCCGCCCTTCGGTCGCACGCCGAACTTGTCCATCAGCGACAGGTACAGCCGGCACATCTGGCGGTCGGCCTTCCCCTTGTAGTCGATCACCCGTCCGCCCTGGATCCGCCCGCCGCCCCCGCCCACCATCACCACCGGCAGTTGGTCGTTGTTGTGGCCGCCGGTCATCATGCTGCTCATGAACAGCATGGCGGTGTTATCAAGGGCGGTGCGGTCGCCTTCTTGAATCGCGTCCAACTTCTTGGCGATGTACGCCACCTGCTCGGTGAAGAACCGGTTCACCTTCAGCCAGTCGGCCGTGTCCGAGTGCGACAGCAGGTGGTGGATCATGTAATCGACGCCCAGGTGTGGGAACCGCAACGACGAGTGGTCGTTGTTCAGCTTCAAACTGACCACCCGCGTGGTGTCGGTCTGGAAGGCCAGCACTACGATGTCGGCCATCAGCTTCATGTGCTCGGCGATGTCCTGCGGCAGACCGTCCTTCGGCCGCGGCAGGTTCGGCTTGTCGAGCGTCGGCTTCCACCCTTGCAGCTCACCCTTCTTGTTCGCCCGGTCCAGCCGTTTCTCCACGTCTCGCACCGAATTCAGGTACTCGTCCAGCTTCCGCTGGTCGTTGGTGCCCAGAGTGCCGCGGAAGTCGCTGGCGTCGGCCAGCACAGCATCCAGCACGCTCTTGTCGCCCTTCGCGGCCCCGTCCTTGAACAGCCGATCGAAGGCCAACGCCGGGTACAGTTCGAGCGGCGTCGGGGTGGTCGGCGAACTCCACGAGATGTGCGAGCTGTACAGCATCGAGTAGTTCTTGTGGACCGACGGGTTGGCGGCCTCGCACGCCAGCACCAGGCTCGGCACTTTCGTGCCCACCCCGACGTGCTCGGCGATCACCTGATCGAAGCTCGTCCCGCTCTTGATCTCCCCGCCGGCGCTCAGCGGCGCACCGCTCAACAGGTTACCCGTCTGCGAACTGTGGATGTTCCCCTTCGTCGCCTCGACGTTGAACAGCCCGCTGATGAAGTTGGCCTTCTCCTTGAACGGGGCGAGTGGCTCCAGCACTTTGCCGAACTCCAGCTTCTTGCCCTCGCCCTTCGCCCACCACTCTTTGCCGTGGAAGCCGTTGCCGCTGAACAGCACGGCCAGCCGGGTGGGGGCGTCGGGTGCTTTGCCGGGCTTCGGGGTGTCGCCCCACACGGCCCGCGATTCCAGCCACGGCAGGGCCATGCTGACGCCGACCCCGCGGAGGAACGTGCGACGCGAAACGGACATGGGTGTCTCCGGTTCAGATGGAAGACTAACCCCAGAGGCACAGAGTCACAGAGAAAACTGAAGCAGTTCGAAAGCACTTCACTCGCATTTGTCTTCTCTGTGTCTCTGTGCCTCTGGGGTTAGTCTGATTCACTCCTCGCTATACTTCGCCCCGCGGATGTCGCGGAACTGCTTGCTCTTCACGATTGCCTCGACCGCCGCCGACACCTTGCCGGCCTTCGTCGCGGCGGCGTGCATCTCGTCCAGCAGCGGTTCGTCACTCAGTTGCACCGACCGGCCGAGCGCGTACCCGAGCAGCTTCTTCAGGAACTGCCGCTCGAAGGCGTCCTTCCGTGTCGTCAGCAGGTACGTCCGCAGCCCGTCGATACCGCTGAACTCGGTCCCGTCCATCGCCTTCGCCTTCGTGTCGATCGGCCGGCCGGCCAAATCTTTCTCCCGCTTGCGGCCAATCGGGTCGAACCCCTCCAGCGAGAACCCGTAGGCGTCGATCCGCTGGTGGCACACCGCACACTTCGGGTCGCTGCTGTGCTTCTCCACCAGTTGCCGCACGGTCAGCTTGTCGGTGGCGGCCTCGTCGTCGGGCAGTTGCGGCACGCCCTTCGGCGGGCGGGGCAACTTCTCGCCCAGCAGCACCTCGCTCACCCAGTTGCCGCGGAGGATTGGGCTGGTGCGGCTCGCCCCGGACTGCGTGGCCAGCGTGGACGCCATCCCGAGGATCCCGCCGCGGCCGTGCTTCTTCACCCCTTCCACCCGCCGCCACGCCGTGCCGCTCACGCCGGGGATGCCGTAGAACTTCGCCAACTGCTCGTTCAGGTACGTCGCGTCCGAGTCGAGCAGGTCGCTCAGCGGGCGGTCGGCCGTGAACAGGTCGGTGGAGAACAGTTCCGTCTCGGTGTGCATCAGCCCGCGTAGCTGTGCGAACTCGGGGAAGTGTCGCTCGCTCTTCTCGTTCAGCGTGTCGAAATTCCGCACGTGCAGCCACGCGCTGCCGAACTCCAGCCCCAGCCGCCGCACCTTGGCGTCCTTCAGCATCCGCCGGGTTTGCCTCGCCAGCACCTGCGGGTCTTTCAGCTTGCCGGCGTCGGCGGCCGCTCGCAGTTCGGCGTCCGGACAACTGGCCCACAGGAAGTAGCTCAGCCGGGTGGCCAACTCGTGGTCGTTCACGGCGACGGCGGCACTCTCCGGACCAGGCTTCTCCAACTTGTACAGGAAGGCCGGCGACACCAGCACGCGGGCGGCGGTCAGGCGAATCGCCTCGTCGTGGGCGATCTCCTGCTTGCGAAGCCTGACATACAGGCCGGTCAGCTCGTCCGCCTCTACCTTCTTGAGCGGCCGTCGGTACGCCCGCCCGGCGAACTCCAGCACCCCCTTGAGGTGTTCCGGCTCGGTGGCGGTCAACCGCCTCTTGAACGCCTCGGCCGCGTCCATCGTCGGCTTCCGCAGCGGCTCGAACGGCCTCGGGTCGCTGTCCTGTGTGGCGTACTCCATGAGCTGCTTGAAGGCGTCCACCTGGGCGAAGGCGTCGTGGCTGACGTAGTGCAACTCGTCCCACAGGCGGTCGAGTTGCTTCGCCTCCGCGTCGGTGAGCATGAGCCGCGACAGGTGCTTGTCCTCACGGTGATGGAGGGTGAGCGTGACGACTTCGTCCACCGGCACGATGCGGGAGTAGCACACGGCCGGCGGGAACAGGTCGCGGAAGGCCCCAAACCCGGCGGTCATCTTCTCGCCGACCGGGCCGCTACTCACCAGGATCGGCGAGCCGGGCTGAAGGGTCGCGGCCGACTTGGTGCCGCTCACCCGCAGTTGCACCGCACCCTTGCTCTCGGCGGGCAACGCCCCGCCCGCCACGAACTCAGCACCCGTGACCAGTTCGGCGGGCACTTTCACCTCCGTCACCGCGCCCGTCTTCACCGTCAGGCTGTCCCCGTTGGCGAACCGGGCGGGATCGACGCCCCACTTCGCATCGACGCTCTTGCCCGCCGGGATGCGGCCGAACAGCGGTCCGTTCAACGCCGACAGTTTGGCGTGCAGCGGGCCGTCGCCCGGACCGCTCAGCCACTTCTGCACCGCCTCGGCGAGCTTCGCCCGCTCGTCCCCACCGGCGGCACGCCACCTGCCCAGCGGCGAATCCTTCGGCAGCACGTCGGCCACCGGCCCGGTCGTCGGCTCGGTGTAGAAGTGCCACACCCCGGCGTTCCCATGCCCGTCCGCGTGTGGGTTGCCGGCGGTGATCTCGGGTGAAACGTCCTTGCCGAGGTCCCACGTCTTGCCGTCGATGGTGATGGTGAAGTCCACCGCCGTCGTGTCGCAGGCGTGGTTGCCGTCCCGCGGGCCGACGACCAGCGAAATCAGATCGCCCTTCGTGACGCTCACCTTGTCGGCCGAAGTGTCGGCCGGCTTCGCCCCCTGGGCGTTGCCACTCGCCAGCCGCTCGCGGGTGCCGCCCCGCCGCACCTCCACCGCCCAGGCCACGCCGTTCCCGCACGCCACGTGGGCGTGCTGCACCTTCGCCGTGATCTTCGCCTCGCCGCTCACCGGGGCCTGCCACCCGACGATCACGTTCAGGTTCGGCGACGGGTGGACGACCACGCCGTTCCCGCGGGCGTCGCCCGGAATGCGGAGGAGTTTGTCGGACGAGTTGGCCAGTACCAGCGGGGTGTCATTGCTCCCCCACCCGGAGATGACATCGTACCCGCCGCCTCTCGTCAGTTTGTTGTCCAGGTGACCGGTCACCTTCACCGGCCCGGACGAGCCGACGCCGAGTGCCGTGAGCCAGCCGGCCAGCACGTCGGTACGCAACTCGTGCTTCTTCGCCAGCGCCGGCACGTCGGCCGTGCCTCTCGCGGTGATGGCCTCGTCGACCGCCGTCAGGTACTTGGCGGTCTTCGCGAACGCCTCGGTTCGGCGGGCGAACCGCTCGGCGGCCAGAGCTTGCACGTCTTTCAGCAGCAACTCCGGCCGACCGGGGGCCGTGAACCGCGGCCTCACGAACGTGGCCGACTCACCCCCGCCGGCGTCCACCGCGACGAGGAAGAACGTCACCTCGCCGGTCGCGTTCGACGGCACCTTCCACCGCAGTTCGGTCGTCGCCGTCAGCGGGTTGATCGGCTCCATCCACGCCTTCGGCCCGCCCGCCTTGCCGATGTGCCCGACGGGGCTGAACTTCCACAGCGCGTTCTGCCACCCGCCGACGTGGGCGGTGAGGGCGGCCGCGTCCGCCGGGGTGGCCGTCTTCCACTTCGCCCGCAGCTCGTCGAGCGGCGGGGCCGCGTCGGCCCCGGTGAACATCGTCCACACGGCCGACAGGTACTTCGCGCTCAACCGCCGCTCGGCCGCCACCGCCTCCAGCGTCTTCTTGCCCGAGCGGATCGCCTCCCGCTCTTCCAGCGTCGCCGCGATGTACTTCTCGACCGGCAGCCGCCCGCCCTCCTTACCGTCCCACACCAGCCCTTGCAGCGCCACCTTCGACCCGCCGCTCGGGTCGGAGTACTTCGTGTAGATGGCGCGGATCTGGGCGAGCAGCTCGTTCGTCTGATCGCGGCGGGTGGTGTGCGGGGAGAAGCGGATGCCGTCGGGCAACAGCACGACGTGAGACGCCACCTGCTTGCCGGCGGCCAGATACTTCTCGAGCAGGGCCGGCGACATGACCAGCGCTTCGCCGCTGTTGGTGAACCCCTCGCCGGCGGCCCCGTCCACCGGGAACTCCTTCGCCGGCTCCAGGCTCTCGACGCCGGTCAGGTCTCGCAGCGTGTAGGTGTACTCGGCGTTGCTCAGCCGTCGGAGCGTCACCTTGCCGGGGTCGCCGGCGTTGGCCTTCGCCTCCTCCTTCAGGTAAGCCCGCACCCACGTCTGGAGCTTCTTCTTCTCGTCGGCGGTCGGCTTTTCGGTCGCGTCCTTCGGCGGCATCTGCCCGCCGTCGATCATCTCGCCGACCTTCTGCCACACCTTCGTCGCCTTCTTCACGTCGGCGAGGGTGCCAAAGGTGGTGAGATCCAGGTCGGCCTCGGGCTTCTTGTCGTCGTGGCACTCGTAGCAGTACTTGGCGACCAGCGGACGGATTGACTTCGTGTACTCGTCGGCGGGGGAATCGGCGGCCACGACTTGCACCGGGGGCGACCCGACGGCGACCAAGATCAGCCCGAGAACGAGCAACGGGACGGACGCCAATAAGCGGTGCGACATGTGGTGCGCCGGAAGAGGGAGCGCGGGGGGAATGTAGAGTATACCCGACGCGGCGGCGATTGGACGCAGGGTGGTCCGAAGTCATTCACCTGCAATCTGTTCTGATGTACTTCGCCCCGTCCCCAGACGATCCGACGCTGAACCATGCGGCCAAGGGCGGATGAATCAGCGTGTGGGGGGAAGGGGTTGGACTGAGACTCACTCGAACTGCCGGCCTACGCGATCAGCCGCTGCACGGACGCCAGCGCCAGCTCGCCGACCTGGCTCGGTTTCGCCTTCCACAGCACCGGGTTCATCACCTCCACGCTCACCGCCCCGGCGTACCCGATCCGCTTCAGGTGGGTCACAATCGCGGTCAGGTGGAAGTCGCCTTCGCCCGGCAGCACGCGGTCGGAGTCGGTCATCAGTTCCCGCGGCACCCCGGCCACGTCGCACACCTGCACGTGAAACAGGTTGGCCGTGGTGAGCAGGGCGAGGTCTTCCGCCTTGCTCGGCCCCTGGTGGTAGTGGAACACGTCCAGGCAGCGCCCGCGGTCCGCGGGGCCGCCCGGGCGGGCCGGGCCGCGGGC
>CAYMHO010000242.1:0-151 GCA_964390195.1 uncultured Fimbriiglobus sp.
CGCTTCTACACCAGCGACCTGACCCCGGAGTACGTCAAGCTGAACGCGGACTACACCACATGATTCGCAGGTCGGGGGGGGTAATGGGGGGCCCGCCCCCCGGTGGGGACGGGGCGCGGCAGCCAAACCCCCCCAACCAACCAGGCCACCC
>CAYMHO010000242.1:161-10931 GCA_964390195.1 uncultured Fimbriiglobus sp.
ACTACACCACTTGATGCGCTGGTCGGGTGGCGACTTCGCGCCCCGCCCACTGGTTCGCGTCGGGCCGCGATGACTCGACCCGACCTACAAGGCTGCCATGCCCGACCTGCTCCGTCTCGAATCGCTCACACGCACGTTCGGCCGCCGCACGGCACTGGACGGGTTGACCCTCCGCCTGCCGCCGGGGCGGGTGGGGCTGCTCGGGCCGAACGGGGCGGGCAAGAGTACGCTGCTGAAGTTGCTGATGGGGCTGATCCCGCCGACCGGCGGCCGCGGGTGGGTGCTCGACCACCCGCTCGGCGGGGGCGACGACTGGAAGCTGCGGCGGCTGATCGGGTTCATGCCCGAGGCGGACGCCCTGGTGCCCGGCCTGACCGGCGTGGAGTACGTCGCCCTGGCCGGGGAGCTGTACGGCATGGAGCGGAAGCAGGCCCTCCGCCGCGCCCACGAGGTGCTGAACTACCTGGAGTTGGACGAGGCCCGGTACCGCAAGGTGGAGCAATACAGCGCCGGCATGAAGCAGCGGGCGAAGCTGGCCCAGGCCCTCGTCCACGACCCGCCGGTGCTACTGCTGGACGAACCGACGAGCGGCCTCGACCCGTCCGGCCGGGACGCCATGCTCCGGCTGATCAACGAACTCGGCCGCGAGCACGGGAAGAGCGTGCTGCTCAGCACCCACCTGCTGGCCGACGTGCGGGCGGTGTGCGAGCGGGTGGTCATCCTGTCGAACGGACAACTGGCCGGCGAGGGCACGGTGAGCGCCCTGTGCGGCCGCCGCGACGACCGCTTCCGCGTGCGGGTGGGCGGCGACGCCGCACGATTTCGAACCGCCCTGCGGGAGCGGGGCGTGGTGGTGACGGGAGACGAGACCGACCTGCGGGCGAGCGTGCCGGCCGGCTGGCAGCCGCGTGACTTCTTCACCGTCGCCGTCGAAACGGCCTGCTCCGTCCGCAGCCTCACCCGCGACGACCACAGCCTGGAAGAGATGTTCCTGAAGAGTGTGAACGGCCGCCCACCCGATCGGGAGACCTCCCCATGATTCGTCTCGCCCTCGTCGCACTCGGGTTTTCGGCAGGCATTGCCGTCGCCGCCCCGGCGAACGTCGTCCTCATCGTCGCGGACGACCTCGGCTGGGCCGAACTCGGGTGCTACGGGCAGAAGCACATCAAGACGCCCAGCCTGGACAAGCTGGCCGCCGGCGGGATGAAGTTCACCCAGTTCTACAGCGGGCAGGCGGTTTGCGCCCCTTCGCGCTGTGTGCTGATGACCGGCAAGCACACCGGGCACGCCGCCGTCCGCGACAACCGCGAGGCGGCTGAGAAGGCCGAGGGGCAACTGCCCATGCCCGCCGACCAGGTGACGGTCGCCACGGTGCTGAAGAAGAAGGGGTACGCCACCGGGGCGATGGGCAAGTGGGGGCTGGGCATGTTCGGCACCAGTGGCGACCCGCTGAAGCACGGGTTCGACCTCTTCTACGGGTACAACTGCCAGCGGCACGCCCACACCCACTACCCGACGTACCTGTACCGCAACGCCGAGCGGTTCGACCTGAAGGGGAACGACGGGGCGAAGGGGGACACCTTCACCCAAGACCTGTTCGAGAAGGAGGCGCTCGCCTTCCTCACCGCGAACAGGGAGAAGCCGTTCTTCCTGTTTCTGCCGTTCACCGTGCCGCACGTGGCGGTGCAAGTGCCGGAGGACTCGCTCAAGGAATACGAAGGCAAGCTGGGCGACGACCCCGCCTACGACGGCAAGAAGGGGTACCGCGTTCACCCCGCCCCGCACGCCGGGTACGCGGCGATGGTGACACGGATGGACCGCACCGTCGGGCGGATCGTGGACAAGCTGAAGGAGTTGAAGCTGGACGAGAACACCGTCGTGATGTTCACCTCCGACAACGGGCCGACGCACAACGTGGGCGGGGCGGACAGCACCTTCTTCAAGTCCGCCGGCGAGCTGCGCGGGCTGAAAGGCAGCCTGTACGAGGGCGGCATCCGCGTCCCGCTCATCGCCTACTGGCCGGGCAAGGTCAAGCCGGGCACGACGTGCGACACCCCGTTCGCCTTCTGGGACTTCCTGCCGACGCTGTGCGACGTCACCGGCACCGACACGCCGAAGGGGCTGGACGGCGTGTCGATGGCACCGACGTTGCTCGGCAAGGGCGAGCAGAAGACGCACGACTTCCTCTACTGGGAGTTCCCCGGGTACGGCGGGCAGCAGGCGGTGCGGGAGGGCGACTGGAAGGCGGTGCGGCAGAAGTTGGGTCAGAAGAAGATCGTGACCGAGCTGTACGACCTGAAGGCAGACCCGAACGAGACCACCGACGTGGCGGCGAAGAACCCGGACGTGCTGAAGCGTTTGGAGAAGCGGATGGTCGAGCAGCACACGCTGAACAAGGACTTCCCGCTGCAAGCCGTGGATAAGTGATCTGGTCCCCCTCTCCCCTTGCGGGAGAGGGGTTAGGGGTGAGGGGTATTCCCTGACCCCCTCACCCGCAAGGGGAGAGGGGAACTAACCATATGCCCGCCCGCACCGACAGCCTGCTCCGCTACCGCCCGTGGAAGGGCGCCTTCCGCCCGCCGCTGGTCGGGGCGATCGCCATCGCGCGGACCTGCCTGACCATTCTGCTTCGGCACAAGCTGTTCTGGGCGGTGTACGCCAACGCCGGGCTGGTGTTCCTGGCCTACTTCTTCTGCCAGGTGGGGGCCGTGTGGCTGCCCCAGCGGTTGGCCGGGCGGAAGACCGACATCGAGACCGGGGTGGTGAAGCTGAACATCGAGTGGGACAAGTTCCTCCCCCGCCTGCTCGACGCCCTCCAGTTGAACGGCACCGCCCACACGTTCGCCAACTTCGCCTGGTTCCAGGGGCACGTGACGATGATCGCCCTCGCCCTCGCCGGCGGGGTGGCGGTGGGCAACGACTTCCACCACGGCAGCCTGGCGTTCTACCTGTCCAAGCCGACCGGCCGGCGGGAGTACGCGGTCGGCAAGGTGCTCGGCGTCGGCGGGCTGGTCCACCTGCTCGTCACCATCCCGGCGGTGGTGCTGTGGGTGCAGGCCGGGTTGCTCCAGGGGTGGCGGGCGTACTACCTGGACAACTGGCACCTGCTCGTCGGCATCCTCGGGTACGGGTTGCTCCTGTCGGTCGTCCTGCCGCTGCTGCTGGTGGCCACCGCCGTCATGGTCCGCCGCACCGTGCCCCTGGTGCTGGTGTGGTGCGGGCTGTTCGTGCTGGTCCCGCGGCTGGCCGGCATCCTGGCCACCAACACCCCGGCCGGCCCCGCCTGGCGGCTGCTCGACCTGTGGAACAACCTGTACCTGATCGGCCTGTACTTCCTGGGCGGCGAGCGGACGGAGGCCCGCACCGGGTTCGAGCAGCCGCCGGTGTGGCAGGCGGCGCTCGTCACCATCGGGGTGGCCACCGCCTGCTGGGTGTACCTGCGGCGGCGGGTGCGGGCGGTCGAAGTGGTGAAATGAACGGGTCTGGGGGATGGGGCATGTCGGGTATGGCAGAGTCCGTCAATTCACCCGCCGGCCGGCCGGAGCGGTCCACCATTCTCCCGTCACACCCCAGACCCCACACCCCATACCCCCTGCTGACCTTCGAGCAGGTCTCCAAGTGGTACGGCCCGGTGCTGGCGCTGAACCAGGTGACGTTCACCCTGAACGGCGGCATCACCGGGCTGGTGGGCACGAACGGGGCCGGCAAGTCCACCCTCATCAAGATGGCCATCGGGCAGATCCGGCCGAGCCTGGGGCGGGTGACGGTGTGCGGGCTGGACGCGAGCGACTGGCGGGCGCGGCGGTTCATCGGCTACTGCCCGGACCACGACGCCTTCTACGAGGACATGACCGGCCGGCAGTTCGTGCGGCTGATGGCCCGGCTGTTCGGGTACGCCGGCCGGGAGGCGGTGCGGCGGGCTGATTCGGCACTCGACCGGGTGAACCTGAGTTTCGCCGCCGACCGCGTGGTGCGGGGGTATTCCAAAGGCATGCGACAGCGGGTGAAGCTGGCACAGGCCCTGTTGCACGACCCCGGCCTGCTCATCCTGGACGAACCGCTCGCCGGCATCGACCCGGCCGGCCGGCGGGAGATGCTCGGCCTGTTCGCCGACCTGGCCGCCGCCGGCAAGTGCCTGCTGGTCTCGAGCCACGAGCTGGAGGAGCTGGAGCGGCTGACCGATCAGGTGGTCATCATGGGCCGCGGGCGGGTGGGGGCGGTCGGCACGCTGGCCGAAATCCGCGACCTGCTCGACTCGTTGCCGTCCCGCGTGCGGGTGGAGGTGCCCGACCCGCACGCCGTCGCCCCGCTGCTGCTCGGCGTCAAGGGCGTGCTGAGTGTTGAAATCGACGCGGACGAGTCGGCGGTGATCGTCCGCACCAGGCAGGTGAAGGCGTTCGCCGAGCGGTTTGCCGAGCTGGTGGTGGAGCACCGTCTGGACGTGCGGCAGTTCGAACCGCTCGACGACTCACTCCATGCCGTCCTCGGGCACCTGCTGGGGGGGAGCGGAAAGACCTAGCAGCAGTTCCGGGTTCCGGGTTCCGAGTTCCGAGTGTACGAAACCCGCAGTTCAACGCGAAGGCTGTCCGTTGCACGGGCTGGCAACCCGGAACCCGGAACTCGGAACCCGGAACTGGTTCACTTCCCACCCGTCGGATTGATCACCGACCCCAGCCCGCCCGCCGGGGTGAGCGCCTGCCACTCCTTCGGCGGCATGTACACGATCTGCGGCTGCGCCTTCTGCTTCAGCTCGGCGAACTTCTTCGGGATGTGCAGTTGCAGCTTCTCGTCGTAGGCGGCGGCGAACAGCCGGTCCTTCTCCTTCTCGAAACTGGTGTTCGCGTTCGGCGGGACGACCTCGTGCAGCTTGACGAACACGAACCCCTGGGCCGTCTTCAGCATCTCGCTCACCTCGCCCACCTTCAGCTTGAAGGCCACGTTCTCCACCGCCTTGTCCTCACCCGGCAGGTGGCGGCTGATCGGCGCGACGAACCCCTTCGCGGCGGCGAGCGCCGGGTTCGGCTGGCTGCGGGCGACGCTGTCGAACTCGTCCTGGCTGGTGCGGGCCTGGGCGAACAGCTTTTCGGCCGTCTTCTGGTCGTTCAGCGGGTAGAGCACCATCTGGATCCGCCGCTTCTCCCCGTACAGCCGCTCGTACTGGATCTTCAGGTCGGCCTCCTCCACCTTCACCTCGTCCTTGCACATCTTGCCGAGCAGAATCCGCGGCCGCACCACGTCCTCCATCCACTCGTACAGCGTCTTCCCGTACTTCGGCAGGACGATCTTGACGAACTCGTCGTACTTGACGGTGATCCCCTCCATGTCCTGCTTGAGCGCCGCCTCCATCTCCTGGGTGGTGACGGTCAGCCCCAGCCGCGCCGCCTCCGCCTCGATGATCCGCTTGTTCACGAACAGTTCCAGCTTGTCCGCCCCGCCGCGGTCGGTCAGGAACTTGCCGAACTCCTCCTGGCTGATGGCCACCTTGCCGCCGGCGGTGCTGATGACCGCCACCGTCCGCGTGCTCTCGCCCGCCGCCGGCACGCTGGGCGGCAGTTTGGCCGGCGGCTGGGCCACCACCACCCCGAACCCGGCCACCGCCGCGGCCCCGACCACCGCCCGCCGCAACCACCGCCGCACGCCCGTTCGGTCCGCCATGCCGAGGCCCCCCGGAGCGCGCGACCGCCGCCCCGGGTGGGGTCCGTCGGTCGCGGCCGATTTCGGTTCAAGTCGTGGCAGGCGTATACCGACACGCCGGGAAAACGCAAGACGATTTGAAGTACTCTGCTCGCTCCGCGAGCGGTCAGTTTGAACCCGCTCGCGGAGCGAGCAGACCACTACCGGCCGGCCCGCCGGCGGGCTACTGTAACGGCTGGCCCCACTCACCCGCCCGGAGCCGACCCCATGGCCGACGAAGTGACCCCCGAACTGCGGCAGCAGCGGATGAAGGAGTTCATGAGCATGCTCCCGCTGACGATCGAACTGGCCGGGCTGGCGCAGGCGGCCCCCGGCACACTGTTCAACGAGGGGCAGATGGAGGCGCGGATCATCAGCATCCGCAACGCGTACAAGATGGCCCGCCAACTGCTCAAAGAGGTCGGCGAGAACGGGGTGTGAAAACGGAGCCGCGGCCGCAGGGAGCGGGCGTGGTTCGCACACCCGTCCCCCGCGGGGGCGGCTCCCCTCCGGCGGTCACTTCACCCCGTGCATCCACTTCTTCAGCACCGGGGACAGCACCAGCAGCAGCACCCCGGAGCCGACGGCGAACAGGCCGACCAGGTTGAACACCTCGATCGACTTGTCCAGCCGCACCTCGGCCGGGGCGTTGGAGTCCACCGCCATCGCCCCGGCGATGAACTTGCCCGCCTGGTGGGCGATGGCCGACGACAGGAACCAGAAGCCCATCATGAACCCGACGATCTTGGCCGGGGCCAACTTGGTGACGAGCGACAGGCCGACCGGCGACAGGGCCAGTTCGCCCAGGGTGTGCAGCAGGTACAGGATGATGAGCCAGAGGAGGGGCATGATGCCGGCGGTCGCCGCCCCCTTGCCCACGTTCAGGACCAGGAAGCCCAGCCCGAGGAGGAGCAACCCGCTGGCGAACTTGACGGCCGCGTTCGGCTCCAGGTTCTTCTTCGCCAGGAACCCCCAGATGAGGGTGAACACCGGGGCGAACAGCATGATGAACAGCGCGTTCACCGCCTGGAACACGCTGGCCGGGATCTCGCTGCCGAACACCTTCTTGTCCACGTTCTCGTCGGTGAACACGTTCAGGGCGCTGCCGGCCAACTCGAAGAACCCCCAGAACACGGTGGTGAAGAAGAGGAGCACCACGATCACCCAGATCCGTTGCCGCTCGGCGGTCGGGTAGCGGAAGGAGAGGAACAGCATGTACCCGACGACCAGCCCGCCGATGATGCCGAGGATGATGTCCACGATGTCGTTCTGCCAGATGAGCAGCGCGACCAGCGGCACCCCGAGCAGGGTACACAGGTAGACCAACCCCGACGCCGGCAGCGGGCCGACCTTCTTCGGCGCGGTGGCCGGCGGGTCGGCGTAGTTCTGCAGGATGCCACGAGCCGACGCGAACAGGAAGATGCCCAGCCCTGCCACCATCCCGCACCCGGCCAGCAGGAACCCGTACCGCCACCCGTAGCTGTCGGCCACATACCCGCAGGTGAGCGGGGCGATGAACGCGCCGGTGTTGATGCCCATGTAGAAGATGGTGAACGCCCGGTCCCGCCGCGGGTCGCCCTGCGGGTAGAACCGGCCGATCATGCTGGAGATGTTCGGCTTGAAGAACCCGTTGCCGATGACCAGCAGGGTCAGCCCGCCGAACAGCAGCCACTCGGTCCCCTTCTCCTGCGCCCGGCTGTCAGCGATCTTCTCGTCCAGTACCTTCATGTCTTTGCTGACGAACTCCTCCTGCAGTTTCTCGGTCAGCTTCTCCAGCGGCTTGCCCGTCCACCCCTCGGCCTGGACTTTGGCGGCCAGTTCCTTGTCTTTCTTCTGCACCGCTTCGGCCTGCCGCCCCAGCACCTCGCCCGCCCACGCCCCCAGCACCGGGTCGGCGGCGAACTCCGCCTTCGGGTTGTCCGCCGGCGGGTTGGCTTTCTGGTCCTCTGCCCACTTGCCCGCCCGCTCCTTCAGTTTCTCCAGCGTCGCCTTGTGGCCCCGCTCCTTCGCCCACTCCTCGGCCCGCACCTTGTACTGACCCGGCGGGAGCAGGTCGGTGCCGGGGCTGGTGAACAGCGTGAACTGCCCGGCCGCCATCAGGATGGCGCCCCAGATGATGGCCTTGCGGAAGCCGAGGATCTTATCGGCGAGGAACCCGCCCGCGAGCGGAGTCAGGTACACCAGTGCGCCGTAGGCGGCGTAGATGCCGAACCCCACTTCCTTCGGCAGCCCGAACCCGCCGGTCACCAGCGACTTAGTCAGGTACAGCACCAGGAACGCCCGCATGCCGTAATAGCTGAACCGCTCCCACAGCTCCACCATGAACAGCCAGAACAGGACCGACGGCTGCTCCTTGCGGTTGGTCAGGATGACGAACGGGACCCAGACGAGGACGAACACCCAGCCAAGGATGATCCAGGCTTCCAGGGGCATGTACGGGCCTCGGGCGGTGTGAAGGTGGGGTGTGGGAGTTGGGTGGAAAGATAACGACCCGGCCGCACCGAGAACAGGTGCGGCCGGGCGGTTTGTGGCGGACGGGTCAGCGGTCGGTGGGTGGAAGCGGCGGCAGCGGGTCGGCCAGCGGGGCTACCGGCTGGGCCTTCAGCGGGCGGTACTGGTCGTCGTCCGCGGAGTACCGGAACCACAGCCGGTCGGTGTCGCTCCAGTACAGGTTGCAGTCCAGTTCCTCGCTGAACTGCTTCTTCGACCAGAAGGCGTTGTTCTTGCCGGCGTAGCAGAGCGGCTTGGCCGGCGGCTTGCACTTCGGCAGCGGCACCAGTTCGTCCAGGTCAATCAGCAACTCGTCCGGGTCGAGGATGAGCCGGTTGCCGATACCGTTCCGGACGTTCTGCACGATGGTGGTTCCGCCGCCGCCGCTCACCACGATGCGGTTGCCGGCACCGTTGCCGGAGTTGGTGATGACGGTGGTGTTCCCGCCGGGGGTGCGGACGACGAGCGGGGTTTGGGCGGGGGCGAGCGCGGCCGCCCCGGCCGCGGCCAGGGCACACAGCCCGGCCCGGATGCTGAAGGAGAACATTGGGGTTCCTTGGTGGGGGGTTGAGAGTCCGTTAGGGTGGGTCGCTCTCTCCGAGAGCGACTCCGGAACCGACTCTCGGAGAGAGTCGGCCACCCTACTGCCGCGTTACCGCCCGTTGCGGGTGACGATGGTGTTGCCCGCGCCGTTCCCGCTGTTGGTGATGACGTTGATGTTCAGCCCGCCCGGCCGGCCGTTGCCGGCGACCACCGTGTTCCCCACCCCGTTCCCGCTGTTCGTCACCACGTTGATGTTCACCCCGCCGGGGAAGACCGGCCCGCCGGGGTACGACCCGCCGAACCCGCCGCCGGGGTAGCCCCCGCCGACCGGATACCCCCCACCGGAGCAGCCGGGTTGAACGCACCCGCCGGGGGCGATGCCGGGGAAGCCGTGGCGGAAGGCCGGGCCGTTGGAGGCGACGATCGTGTTCCCAACCCCGTTCCCGCTGTTCACCACGACGTTCTTGTTCACACCCTGCGGGGCGAACGGGTAGCCGACGCCGGGGTTGTTCTTGACGACGACCACGTTGTTGACGCCGTTCCCGCTGTCGCGGACGACGTTCTTGTTCTGGGCGGAGGCGGTGCCGGCGGACGCGAACAGACCGAGGGCGGCCACGCCGGCGGCGAGGAGGAGCTTACGCACGGTGGAGATCCCTGTTGGGGTTGGTTGAGGAGGCGGAACGGTGTGCGGCGGGTGCGGTGTTGTGTTGTTCGCCCCGCCTGTTCCGACCGAGGGACGCGCGGATTCTGCGGCGTTTGCGCGGGCCGCGGGAAAATGTGTCAAGTCACCCCGCCGCCAGGCCGACGCGAGGCCGGGGAAAGTCGCCGCACGCTCCGCGGGCGGTCTTGGTTCCGCCCGCGGAGCGTGCGGCGACTCTCCCCGACTGGGTTACTGCAACACCTCGCTCACCACGCATGCCCCGACCGTCCGACCGCCTTCGCGGAGGGCGAACCGGCTGCCCACGTCCAGGGCGATGGGGGTGATGAAGTCCACCTCAATGCCGGTGGTGTCACCCGGCATGGCCATCTCCACGCCGGTCGGCAGGGTGATGCGGCCGCTCACGTCGGTGGTGCGGACGTAGAACTGCGGGCGGTAGCCGCTGAAGAACGGCGTCTTCCGCCCGCCCTCATCGGCCCGCAGGACGTACAGCTCGGCCCGGAACCGCGTCCGCGGGGTGACACTCCCCGGCGCCGCGATCACCTGGCCCCGCTCCACCTCGTCGGCTTTCAGCCCCCGCAGCAGCAGGCCGACGTTCTGCCCGGCCTCGCCCACGTCCAGCGGCTTGCGGAACTGCTCGACGCCCGTCACCACCGTTTCGGCGGTGGCACCGAAACCGAGCACTTGCACCTTGTGGCCGACCCGAACGCTCCCCTGCTCGATCTTACCGGTAACCACCGTGCCGCGGCCCTCGATCGTTTTCACCCCCTCGACGGCGAGCAGGAACGGCTTATCCGTGTCCCGCACCGGGTCGGGGATGAACGTGTCGAGCGCGTGCAGCAGCTCGGTGATGCAGCGGTTGGCGTCGGAGTCGCCGGGGTTGTCCAGCGCCGCCTTCGCGTTCCCGCGGATCACCGGCACGACGGCCCCGTCGAACCCGTACCGCGTGAGCAACTCCCGCGTTTCGAGTTCGACCAGGTCCACCAGGTCCGGGTCGTCCACCAGATCGACCTTGTTGATGAACACCACCAGCCGGGGCACGCCCACCTGCCGGGCGAGCAGCACGTGCTCGCGAGTCTGCGGCATCGGCCCGTCCACGGCGGAGAGCAGGAGCACGGCGCCGTCCATCTGGGCGGCCCCGGTGATCATGTTCTTCACGTAGTCGGCGTGCCCCGGGCAGTCGACGTGGGCGTAGTGCCGGCGGTCGGTCTCGTACTCCACGTGGCTGGCCACGATGGTGACGGTCTTCGTGTCGTCGCGGCGGGTGCCGCCGACGGCGATGGCGTGGTAGTCCTTCGGCGTGGCGAGCCTCTTCGTCGCCTGCACCGCGAGGATGGCGGCCGTCAGGGTGGTCTTGCCGTGGTCGATGTGGCCGATGGTGCCGACGTTGACGTGAACCTTCTTCA
>CAYMHO010000243.1:0-10889 GCA_964390195.1 uncultured Fimbriiglobus sp.
CGACCGCCAGGGGGCGGGGTTGAATCACCCGCTCCCTGGCGGTCGCGGCTCGTCCCGATCACCTGTCCGCCGACGCCCGCACCACCAGCACCCGCTGCTTCGACTGATCTGCGGTCACGAAGTACGCCCCGCCGAGGGTGCCGCCGGGGTCGGCCGTCGGCCCGATCACCAGCACGTCTTTCGGGTCGAGCGGCACCTCGAACGTCAGACCCGGAAAGGCCTCCTTCGCCCGCTCGTCGGTGCGGTCGAACCCGCCGTCGGCGGTCGGCGTCCACCACGCCCGCTTGTCCCCGTGCTGCACTTGGAACTGCAACCGGACCATCATTCCCCCGGACGGGTGCGGGGTGCCAAAGGCCACCAGCCCGCATTCCGCGGCCGTCCACGACAGTGCCCGCGGGTCGGCGGTCAGGGTGTCCGTCACCTCGGCGGTACAGCGGTCGAGCGGGCCGTTCACCGGGATCACCTTCGGCTTGCCGGCCAGCCCGTGTCGGACGGTCGGGGCGACGGCCGTGCCCTCCCCGCCCGCCAGTCGGTCGAACTCGGCGGGCGGACGCCCAGACATCACCCCCACCCGCAGGCCGTTCGCCGCCAGCAGGGCCGACAGGTGGTGCGGGAGTGGGTCGGTGACGTCGGTCCACAGGTCGCCCGTCAGGTACGACTTGCCGACGGGCTGTTCGACGAGGCGTGTGTTGAACGTCACCTGATCGCCGACATCCGGGCGTGGGACGTCCGGCGCGGTCCGGCCGACCACCCGCGGCGGGGTGGAGCCGTTCAGCCAGAAGCAGCCGACCGGGGCGAGCGCCAGCCCGCACCCGACCGCACACAGCCAGCGGGGCGACATCGGAACAGTTTCCGTCAGGAATGGGTCGCGGATACCGCCGGTCGGCGGTTGTGTCAACCGACGGTCGAGTGGAGTTCGGGCCGTGGCGGTGATGTGTACAAGTGTCAACATTTCGGACGGGGGATGCGACAAATTGTTGGCAATGTTGAGAACGTCGCCGTCCGATCCCTCGACACCCATCGCGTGGGGGTGGCGGCGTTCACTTCCACTTGCCCGGATTGCCGGCATCGGGTATCTCCGCCCATCTCATCCAGCCGACGATCCACCCACGGAGGGCGAAGCATGTCGCAACCGTCCACGTCCACGCCTGCCGAGAAGAAATCCCTGGCGAAGCGGGGGTTCGGGTTGCTGAAGCTCGGCCTCGGCGGGGCGGCCGGGCTCGCCACCGGGGTGATCGGGGTTTACGCCACCGCCATCGTGGACAAGGTGGCCAAGCCGCCCAAGCCGCTGGCCAACTTCAGTTGCACCACCGACGGCCTGAACGTGACGTGCAACAACCTGGCCTCCGGGCAGACCGGCTGGTGGGACTTCGGCGACGGCACCACCCTGCAAGAGTTCAAGGCGGACGAGCCGCAGGTGACGCACGCCTACGACAAGCCGGGCAACTACACCGTGAAGCTGGTGGTGCGGAACTTTTTGAACGAGGAGAACGACCGGGCGGTCGGGGTGACGGTGACCCCGGCGACCACCACCGCCGGCGGCGGGCCGGCGGTAACCAACCTGACCGTCGAGCCGGTGGGCAACGGCACCGCGCCGGCCACCTTCCGGGTGCGAGGCACACTCCAGGGTGCCCAAAAGCTGCTCCTCGACCCCGGCACCGACGCCCACCAGCCGGAGTGGGTGGCGGCCGGCGGCACGTTCGAGAAACTGGTGGTGTACGAACAGCCCGGCCTGTACCCGTTCCAGGTGTTCGCCCTGAGCGGGGAGAAGGTGTCCAAGCAGTGGAAGCCGGTCGAGGTGAAGGCCCCGCCGGCGGGGGCGCTTTCCGTGGTGCTGCGGGTGACCGACGCCGGCACGAAGACCGAGCGGCAGGTGAAACCGGTGACCATCCCCATCCGCGTGCCGGAGAAGCCGGCCGGCGCCTTCGAGCGGGTGATTCTGCCGGACGCCGGGTTCACCCTCGCCGAGGTGAAACTCGGGGCGGTGACGAGCAAGGCGGTGAAGGACGTGAAGGCGGAGCTGGCGGCCGACAAGAAGTCGGTGAAGGTGAGCGGGTCGTGGACCGGCACGGTGGAGGCGGTGAACCGCGCCGCCGGCGGGTCCGACGTGATGGTCCCGCTGACGATGATTCAGGAGCGGAGCACGTCGTACGCGTCCGCCCCGCAGGTGGTACCGGCGGCACTCGCCTTCGCCGGCAGCTTCTCCCCGCTCAGTGACGACTGGACGAGCGGCGGGCTGGCGGCGACGGTGAAACTGCCCGACCCGCCGGCCGGCGTGACGATCACACAGCGGAAGGTGTCGCTCGACCTGCACGAGATGACGGTGGCGGCCGGACGCTCGGCGGACAAGATCGCCCTCCGACTGCCCGAGTTGACCAAACCGGCGGAGGAGTACCTGGTGAAGTTGAGCAACGGCGAGCAGCGGGTGGTGCGGGTGGAGCGACCGACGGCCAACGAGGTGAAGGTGACGGTCCGCCCGCAGGCCGCCGCCGGGGCCCGCGCCGGACGATAATCGAAGCCTGCCGAACGGCACGCGGATGACGCGGATGTCAGCGCGGGTGACACGGATCCAGACGGACATGTTCTGTTCTGATCCGTGTCACCCGCGCTGACATCCGCGTCATCCGCGTGCCGCATTTTCTGGTAAGATACCGTCTCCACCCTCCCCGCATCCGGAGCCGGTACCGATGCGTCTGTTCGCGCTGCTGACCGCCCTCGCCTTCACTCTCCCCGCCGGCGCCCAAGACCTCGTCGCCAAGACCGACGCGCTCTCCCCGGAGGACGAGGCGAAGAAGTTCAAGTTGCCCGAAGGGTTCACCGCCCAACTGGTGGCGTCCGAACCGGACATCCAAAAGCCGATGCAACTGGCGTTCGACGCGAAGGGGCGCATGTGGGTGACCACCTCGCACCACTACCCGTGGGCCGCCGAGGCCGGCATGGGGACCGACAAGCTGTTCGTGCTGTCCGACTTCGACCCGAAGACCGGCAAGGCGAAGTCGGTGAAGGTGTTCGACGACAAGTTGAACATCCCCATCGGCGTGCTGCCGCTGCCCGACTGCAAGAGCGTGATCGTGAGCGAGTGCGGGAGGATCCTGAAGCTGACCGACACCGACGGAGACCTGAAGGCGGACACACGCGAAGTGCTGTTCGAGGGGTTCGGGTTTAAGGACACGCACGGCATGACCAACTCGTTCACCCTGCTGCCGGACGGGTGGGTGTACGCCTGCCACGGGTTCGCCAACGACAGCAAGGTGAAGGGGAAGGACGGGCACGAGATCACGATGAACAGCGGGCACACGTTCCGGTTCAAGCCGGACGGCAGCCGCATCGAAGTGTTCACCCGCGGGCAGGTGAACCCGTTCGGCATCGGGGTGGACCCGTGGCTGAACCTGTACACCGCGGACTGCCACAGCAAGCCGGTCACGCAGCTCATCCGCGGGGCGTACTACGACAGCTTCGGTAAGCCGAACGACGGCCTCGGGTACGCCCCGCACGTGTACACCCACCTGCACAACAGCACCGGCCTGTGCGGGCTGGTGTACTACGCCGGCGACCACTTCCCGAAGGAGTGGACCGGCGTCACGTTCTTGGGCAACGTGGTCACCAGTCGCATCAACGTGGACCGCATCGAGTGGAAGGGGAGCACGCCGGTCGGGAAGGAACTGCCCGACTTTCTGGTGAGCGACGACCCGTGGTTCCGCCCGGTGGACATCAAGCTCGGCCCGGACGGGGCGCTGTACGTGAGCGACTTTTACAACAAGATCATCGGCCACTACGAGGTGGACCTGAAGCACCCCGGCCGCGACAAGGACCGCGGGCGGGTGTGGCGGATCGTGTACACCGGCAAGGATGGCAAGGCACCGGCTCCCACTTTCGCCCGCAAGGACTGGACGCAATCGACCGCCGAGGAACTACTCACTGACTTCACACACCCGAACACGAGCGTCCGGCTGATGGCGGCGAACGAAGCCGCCACTCGGAGCAGTTTCAAACCCAACGCGACCGACCTGCTGAACGAGCCGGCCAACGTGTCCGCAGCCATCGGCCTGTACGGGATGGTGACCGAACGCACCGGCGAGATCGACGAGAAGGGGTACGAAGCAGTCATCGACTACGCCAAGAAGAACCCCGACAAGGTGCCGGCGGAATCGCTTACCGGGCTGACGGTGCGGGCGCTCACCAGCCGCAAGGAGTGGGGCGAGAAGGAACGAGGGTTCGCCCTCGACTGTTTCAAGTCGTTCGACAACGTGCGAATGAAACGGGCGGTTATCGACGGCATGACGGCCCACCCGCACGCCGACTTCGTCGAGCCGCTACTGGCGTTCGCCAAGACCATCCCGGCCGACGACACGCACATGAAGCACGCCGCGAAGGTGGCCTTGCGGAACTGTTTGGAGGTCGATGTCTCCAACCCTTTCAAAGTGGAGATCGCGCCGGACGCGAAACCGGCGGAGTATCGCCCGCTGGTCGAAGCGCTGCTCGGATGCACCGATCAGCGGCCGGTGGCGGTTCTGGTGGACCTGCTGAAAGCGAAACTGGTGCAGGACGACTTGATGTCCGAAGCCGGGCGGCGGGTCGGACGGTCGGGCGGGTTGAGTGCGTGGCGATCGCTCGCGGGATTCCTGACGATCGAGGGGCGGACCGGGGTGAACGCCAACCTGCTCCGAGTGTCACGGGGAGCGTTCCGCGGCATTCAGGAACGCGGGTACCGTTACGGGGCTGACCGCAAACAGCACGACACGGATCAGGTGTTCGAAGCACTTGTCAAGAGCTCGCTCGAACTCGCGCTGGCCGGGTTAAATGGTGGCGACAAAGACTTCTATAGCGACGCGGTGGAGGTGTACCGCGAGGTGCGGAAGACAATCCCCGTGGAGAGCGCTCGGCTCATGGGCGCCTGGGAGTGGGCGCCGGCCGGAATCATCACATCGAAGACGGCCACACCTGAACAGAAGTTGCTCGCGGCGGAAGTGGTGACCTTGTACTACACCCCCAACAACCGCCGGACCGTGTTGACACTGATCGAGAAAGAACCGGAGAATTCTCCCGTGCGGCTGAAGTTGATCGAGGCGATCGTCGCGAATTCCCCAACGACGAACGACTGCATCCTCGCTGCGAACGCCCTGAAGACTGCCCCGTACACCCAGTCTGTCGGGATTGCGGTGGCGCTCGCAGGCGACAAGTTCGCGGCCGACCTGCTGCTCGTCAGCATCGCCAAGGGCGAGGCTCCCGCTCGGTTGTTGCAAGAGAAGGCCGTGGTCGATCGGCTGAAGGCGACCGGCGTGATTGACCTCGACGCGAAGCTGAAGGACATGACCAAGACCATCCCGCCGGCGGAGAAGCGGCTCGAAGACTTGCTGAAGGCCCGCACTGCTGGCTTCCCGAACGCGAAGACGGACGTGGTGAAGGGCAAGGCGGTCTTCACCAAGAACTGTGCGGTCTGCCACCAGTTGAACAACGAGGGGGCGAAGGTCGGCCCGCAACTCGACGGCATCGGCATCCGCGGGGCCGCCCGTCTGATGGAAGACACCCTCGACCCGAACCGGCACGTGGATGCCACCTTCCGCGCCTCCAAACTCGACCTGAAGGACGGCAACACCCTGTCCGGGTTGGTCCGCCAGGATGGGGCCGTCTACGTGTTAGTGGACTCGACCGGCAAGGAACACCGCGTGCCGGCCGCCGACGTGGACAAGAAGACGACGAGCAACCTGAGCGCGATGCCGGCCAACCTCGACACTGTGATGACCGAGGACGAGTACTACCACCTGCTGGCGTTCCTGCTCGAACAGAAGTCGAAGTAGTGACACCCCACACCTCTTCGCGGCGAGCGGGAGCGAGCCGGGCAGCCAGGCACGCTCCCGCTCGCCGCGAAGAATGGCACCCATGATGCTCCGCGCCTTGCCACTTCTGTTCCTCACCCTGCCGGTGGTCGCGGCCGATAAGCCCGACCCGGCGGCCGTCGAGCACTTCGAGAAGAGTGTTCGCCCTCTGTTCATCGAGCACTGTGGCAGTTGCCACCTCAACAAGGCGAAGGGCGGGTTGAAGCTCGACTCGCGGGCGAACCTGCTCAAAGGTGGCGACACCGGCCCGGCGGTGGTGCCAGGCGACGCCGAGAAAAGTCTGCTCGTGAAGTCGATCCGGTACGAGGGCGAGCTGAAGATGCCGTCGAACGGCAAGCTCAAGCAACACGAGATCGATGCCATCACCAAGTGGGTCAACGACGGGGCCGTGTGGCCGTCTGCTGACACCGAGGTGTCAGTGAAGCCGAAGGACGGCCCGCTGTTCACCGACGAGCAGAAACAGTTCTGGGCGTTCCAGCCGGTCCGGCGGCCGGCGGTTCCGGCACAGTCGGGCAACCCGATCGACGCCTTCATCGGGCAGCGGTTGACCGCGGCCGGGCTGAAGACCTCCGCTTCGGCCGACAAGAGAACGCTCCTGCGGCGGGTCCACTTCGACCTGACCGGCCTGCCGCCGACGCCGGAGGAGTTGGCCGCGTTCGAGAAGGACGATTCGCCCCAGGCGTTCGAGAAGGTGGTGGATCGGCTGCTCGCGTCGCCGCACTACGGCGAGCGGTGGGGCCGGCACTGGCTGGACGTCGCCCGGTACGCCGACACCAACGGCATGGACGAGAACACCCTGTTCGGCAACGCCTGGAAGTACCGCGACTACGTCGTCAACTCGTTCAACGCCGACAAGCCTTACGACCAGTTCCTCCGCGAGCAGATCGCCGGCGATCTGCTGCCGCCGACCACCGACGAGAAGGCCAAGAAGGAGCGGGCCGCCGCACTCGGGTTCCTGGCCATCGGGCCGAAGCTGCTGGCCGAGCCGGACAAGCAGAAGATGCTGTTGGACATCGCCGACGAGCAACTGGACACGGTCGGCAAGAGTGTGCTGGGACTGACGCTCGGGTGCGCCCGCTGCCACGACCACAAGTTCGATCCCATTCCGACCCGCGACTACTACAGCCTGCTGGCGGTCTTCACCAGCACCCGCACCATGCAGAACCTGAACACCGTGGCGAAGGCGTTCGAGCGGATGCTGGACGGCCCGGAGAAGCCGGAGATGACGAAGGCGAAGGCGGAGTTGGAGAAGCTGCGGAAGGAGGTGCAACAGATCGAGAAGGAGTTCGGCAAGACGAAAGAGGACGACAAGGCGAAGCGGCAGGAGTTGCACGAGAAGGCGGAGGTGAGGCGGGCGGCCATCAAGGAGCTGGAAGCCACGATCGTGCCCGCCGAGATGTACCTGGGCGTGGAGGAGGGCACGGCGGCAGCCTACGGCACCGCCCCGCGGAACCTGCACGTGCAAATCCGCGGCAATTACACCACGCCTGGCGAGGAGGCACCGGCCGTGTTCCCCCGCATCCTCGCGGGGGAAACGCAGTCGCCGTTCGTCGGATCGAAGCCGAAAGCGGCAAGCAAGGCGGAGTCGAACAAGACGCGGTTCGGGCAGGAGCGGGAAGGGAGTGGACGGTTGGAGTTGGCTAACTGGTTGGCTGAGCCGAAGAACCCGCTCACCGCCCGCGTGATGGTGAACCGCGTGTGGCTCCACCACTTCGGCGAGGGTCTGGTGCGGACGCCCGACAACTTCGGCCGTCTCGGCGAACGGCCGACGCACCCGGAGCTGCTCGACTGGCTGGCGAGCGAGTTCGTGGGGCAGGGGTGGAGCCTGAAGAAGTTGCACCGGCAGATCCTGCTCAGCCGCACCTACCAACAGGCGAGCGGGGCGGCCCCGCCGGCCGACCCGGACAACCGCTTGCTCTCGTGTTTCCCCCGCCGGCGCCTGGACGCCGAAGCCCTCCGCGACTCCATCCTCGCCGTCAGCGGGCGACTCGACCGCACCCTCGGCGGCACCACCCACACCGGAAACAACCTGGATTACGTCGGCGAAGTGAAGTACGACACGAACCGTCGCAGCATCTACCTCCCTGTCGTTCGCGGGAAACTGTTCCCGTTCTTTATCACCTTCGACTTCCCCGATCCTGGCGTCACGGTCGGCAAACGGGCCACCACCACCGTTGCCCCGCAAGCGCTCTTCCTGATGAATAACCCGTTCGTGACGGCCCAGGCCGAGGCGGTTGCCGCGAGGCTGGTCGAGACGAAGATACCCGCCGAGCGGGTGAAGCGGCTGTACAACCTGGCGATTCAGCGCGACCCGACTCCAGTCGAGGCGGAGCGGGTGACTCAGTTCGCCACGCGGTATCAGCAAACGCTCGCCAAGTCTCAGCAGGACACAGCCAAGGCCGAACGAGCGGCGTGGGCGGCAGCCGCTCAGGCGGTGTTCGCGTCGTCCGAGTTCTGCACGGTGGAATAATTCACCCGTTCCATCCGCACTTCACTCTGTAACGACCTTCGGGTATTCCAGTCCGCCGCGCAAGCGGCATCGGAACTGCACGTTCGTTAACTGATGAACCGTCCCCCCGAGGTTCCACCATGTTCCGCAGCTACCATTTGTTGGGTGTCGGCCTCGTCGTCGCGCTCGGCGGGGTTCTTGTCTCCGCCCAGCAGTTTCCGCCCCCAAAACCCCCGGCCGTGCCACCGCCCGCGAAGGCGGATGAGGACGCCGAGGTGCTCGCCCGCGGGCAGTTGCACGAGGCGTTCGCCACCAGCAGTGAATTGCCCGTCCCCAGCCCGGTGATCGACAAGCGCCCGCCCGACCCGGTCGAGGAACTGCCGCCCGACCAGAAGCCGGAGGGCGACAACGTCCTGTGGATTCCCGGCTACTGGGACTGGGACGAGGAAGACAAGGAGTTCACCTGGATCAGCGGGTTCTGGCGGAACGCGCCGGCCGGGCGGGTGTGGGTGCCCGGCGACTGGCGGGAGGTGAAGGGCGGGTGGCAGTGGGTGCCCGGGTTCTGGAACGCGGTCGCGGTCGAGCAGGCCCAACCGGCCCAACTGGAGTACCTGCCGCCGCCGCCGGAGCTAATCGAACAGGGGCCGAGTGTGGTCGCCCCGGCGGACGACTGCTTCTACACCCCCGGCTGCTGGGTGTACCGGGTGAACCGGTACGTGTGGCGGCCGGGGTTCTGGGTGCGGCACCGCCCCGAGTGGGTGTGGGTGCCCGACCACTACCGCTGGACGCCGCTCGGGTACGTGTTCGTGCCCGGCTACTGGGACGCGCCGCTGGCCACCCGCGGGGTGCTGTTCGCCCCGGTTCGGTTCCGGGCGGCGGTGCTGGCCCGCCCGCGGTTCGTGTTCACCCCGGTGTACGTGGTGCCGGACACCAGCCTGCACACCTGCCTGTTCGTCCGCACCGGGCGGGTGAACTACTACTTCGGCGACTACTTCGAGCAGCGGTACGTCACCCTCGGGTTCAACTCGTGGTCGGGGGTGTCCTACCGCCGCACCGAGGTGATCACCCGCACCAGCTACGACCCGCTGTGGAGCTACTACACGCTGTCGTACCGCGACACTCCCCAGTGGCAGACGAACGTGACCACCGTGTACGGCGGGCGATTCAGGGGGGACGTGCCCCGTCCGCCGCGGACGCTGGTGCAGCAGAACACAGTCGTCAACAACGTGACCAATAACAACACGACGGTGATCGTGAACAACCCGCCCGCCCAGCAGGTGATCGCCCCGCTGGCCGACGTGTCGCGGGTGTCGTCGCAGCCGATCGCCTTGGCGAAAGTGAACGCCGACGACCGGGCGAAAGAGCAGAAGCAGGCGACGGAGTCGAGGCAGTTCGCGGCCGAGCGGCGTAAGGTGGAAACCGCCCTGGTGGATAAGGGGCAGGCGGTGACGAAGGCGGACTCCAAGCCGCTCCAGGCGAAACTGGACGTGCCGCCGGCCGTCACCGCGCGGGTGCAAGAGCGGGCGAAGGCGGTGAAGCAAGAGAACGCCCCGCCCCCGGCGGCCACGGCCGCGAAGAAACCTGATCCGAAGGTCGATCCGCCCACGCCGGTGAAGCCGGCGGTGAAGCTGCCGCCCCCGCCGGTCGTCGATGCGAAGACCGGGGCGGTGCAGCCGAAGAAGTCTGACGCGCCGAAGCCGATCGACCCGACTGCCCCGAAGCCTGGCGACCCTGTGAAGCCGCCGGTCAAGCCGGTCGATCCGCCGAAACCCGGCGACCCGCCCAAACCGCCGGTCAAGCCGACCGACCCGCCGGTTAAGCCGAGTGATCCGCCCAAGCCGGGCGATCCGAAGCCGAAGGATCCGCCGAAGGCTGATCCGCCCAAACCGCCGGTGACGCCACCGAAGCCGGTTGATCCGCCCAAGCCGCCGGTGACGCCACCGAAGCCGGTTGATCCGCCCAAGCCTCCGGTGGACCCGCCGAAACCACCGGTGACGCCGCCGACGGACCCCAAGCCGAAGGATCCGCCGAAACCGCCGGTCACACCGCCGCCGGACCCGAAGCCGAAAGATCCTCCGAAACCGAAGGACCCGCCGAAGACCGACCCGACTCCACCAAAGCCGGTCGATCCGCCCAAGCCGAAGGACCCTCCGAAGGCGGATCCGCCGCCGAAGCCGGTTGATCCGCCCAAGCCGCCTGCGACCCCGCCGACGAAGGTGGATCCTCCGAAACCGCCAGTGACGCCGCCAACGCCACCGAAGCCGAAGGACCCGCCGAAGGCTGATCCGCCACCGAAGCCACCGGCGTCGCAACCGACGAAGCCCAAGGACGAGAAGCCGAAGGACAAGAAGTGACCCACGGTGAATCGGCGGCGTGTGCCGGCTGGGTGTTGGTCACCCAGGCGGCTCACGCCGCCGGTTCACAAATGTCGAGCCGCCAACCGGCCTGTACTCCACGCACTCTGAAAGTTGTACCCGCCGATCCACCCGTCCAGGTCGAGCACCTCACCCGCGAAGAATAGGCCCGGCTGTCGCTTGCTCTGCATCGTCCGCGAATCGACCTCGTCCAGGCTCACCCCGCCGGCCGTCACCTCCGCCTTCTCG